>NZ_JAWOTD010000008.1:0-231946 GCF_033338715.1 Vibrio sp. Vb1337
TGGAGGCGCCTCCCGGAGTCGAACCGAGGTCCACGGATTTGCAATCCGCTGCATAGCCACTCTGCCAAGGCGCCTTTTTATTACGCTTCAGGGCTCTACCCCGTTGCGTTGGTGGCTACTTTACGGATTGAGAGAAGATAGTCAAACAAAAATATTTCATTTTCTGTTCGTTTGATTTCTTTTAAGTCAATTCGACCAAAGTTCGATCTTATTGGCTTAAAACGAAGCAATATAAATCTCGCTTTCAGTTCGTTTTGTCCCATGAAACATTAAGGCGTTTAATAGTTGCTGACCCTTTTTAGCAATCTTCCCACAACATTAGGGTGATAAGACCAAGTGTGATCAAACATCGACATTAATGCAGGATTTCCGTATTTCGATAAGCTAATCGCGTGAAAACGGTTTTTCTTCGCTTTGAGCGCATCCACTTTGGCCAGTAACTCGTCTTGTTGTTTTGGCGCGATAAAGTCGGAAATGACTACCATGTCTGCGTTTTTATATTTATCACCGCTCATCAAGTCGATAGATTTAATCAAAGTTGGCTCTAAGTCTGTACCACCATGGAAGCTATAAGTTAGAAAGTCCGCCGCCTCGCGCAGACCATCTTGTTTGGTTAGTTCGTAGGTAATGTGTTCCGTAGAAAAAATAATGACATAGCAATCACGTTGCTCCGCTAGTGCGATTTGCATCAGAGCATAAGCCATGGCTTTGGCGCATTGCTCAGGAAAGCCACTCATGGAACCGGACGCGTCCACACAAACAATGAAGGGGCCTTTTTCGATATCTACCGCTTTATGGTCAGGTCGGTGAGCTTTAACTTTACGTAACGTGCGCGATTTGCCTTGTGTACGATAGTTCATGAGCCGTTTATCAACTAAGTGTTTATAGAACACAACTTCAAGTTCAGGATACGCCAAAAACATCGTTTCGTTGGGAAGTAGCTTATTTAGATCATCGCTTTCGTGAATACCGACAATATCATCCGTCGCCTCATCACTTTTCTCTTCGACCAATTGAAGTTCTTCAGTGGGCGCACGATTTAGTTCAGGATCATTTACTTGCCCCGCCATACGACCGAGTTGCTCCGCAATTTCTTGCAAGCCTTGGTGCTTCTTCAGAAACTCAGCATGGCGCTTCATCACCGTTAAGTCTGTTTTACTCAACTTGGCAGATGCCATATCCCACAGGCGCCCTACACTTTCAGCGTCACCCGACTCCGTGACTTTATCCATATTACGCATGGTTTCCATACGTTGATACAGGTCATTCAGCACCTTTTCTTTATTGGCTTCAAGCTCGCTTACTTGCGCTTGTTTTATAGCATCGGTGAGGCTTTTGTACCATTGATCACAAAAGTAATGAGGGAACATAGGGTTATTCATCCCTTTGTTCTTTTCCATCATTCGGCGAGCTTGCATGTAAAACGCAGAGTGCCATTCCAGCTTTTTAATCACATCTTCGATGTTTTCAAAAAACGCCTCTTCATCCCAATGAATAACCTCTTGATATAAAGACAGCTCTTGTTGGAAACGCTCTGTCTCACATACCTTGGTGATCCGTTTTTTGACGCTGCCTCGCCACTTTAACAAGTGACCTTTGACCGAAGATTTAACACCTCGGTTTTCTGCCATCATCATGACTTGTGAACGAGCCATCAAATCATTAACTGCGCTATCGATGATGCCGGAGTCGGCCACCATCAGCGCGAGGTTAAGTCCGTCTGCACCTAGCATGTCGTCTCCTTATGAGAAAAACTGATTTAAGTTTTTAAAGCGTTGGATAACTTTTTCACTTTCTGCTTGGATTGATTCAAGTCTCTGACTGACCTGTTGCAGACTCGACTCCATTAGGCGGGGTAGTTCAGGATCAACAAAGCTATGCGGAAGCGCATCATGAAAGTTCGCTTTCACCTTGCGCATATGGTGTTCTGCCTCACTAAGCTGATTTACGGCTTTTTCGCTCTGCGTTAACCACTTTTGGTAAAGCTCTACATCCAAGCCCTCTTGAGTCACTAGGCTAACCAAAATGCCTCGGTTCGCGATATCACGGATAACTAGGTTATTCGCCGCGTCAACATCAAATCGTAAACGGCACATGTTGGTGTTTTGATTGACGTAACCATACACATCACCGCTTCCCTCTTTAATGACTCGATCTAACTCATCTTTGGGTACATAAACCCAGCGGCTATCACCTTTTTCTGATTCTGAAACCGACATGTTGCTTTGCAAGACAACCAATTTAACTAAGTTAACGGCTGCGCCAACTTTGTACATCTTGGCTTTAGAGGTATCAAAGCGCATGGTTTCTTTACGCAAAATGCCCGTTGCCGCTTCAGACGTTAACGTCATGCGGTAGGCATCTTCAAGTTCATGTTGAACATCAACCAAAGACTCTCGGCAGTACTCAATTTCCTGCTCCGCGTCTTGTTGATCAAATGCATGTTTTAAGGCGAACTCTTGAACCACTTCACGTACCACATCTCGCGATTCAGGACTGTTCCATAAACAATCTTGCAGCAGTAGAAGGTCAAGCGGATTTATTTCATCGCGACCATTAAAAAACGCGCTCGCTTTTAACAACTTCACGGCTTTCTTCCAGCGGCGGTCAGAGACATACATATCGGTATTGGCCACATCACCAAACTGAGCTTCAACTTTGCTTTCTAACATCGTTTTAAGCTGGAAAAGCTTTTCGAATGCATTGTCGGTTAACGTCAATTTGTCGAGCTGTTGTTGCCATTGATGATATTCTTCATCAGTTATCGCTAGGCCTTCTGGTACTTGTGCCTCTTGCGATGTGCCCACAGTCAACATCGACTTAAAGTTTTGTTTATTCTGAATTCGATTCACAAACACACGCACCAACATGCGGTCGTAGAGCGCATCCAATCCACTATCTTCATCGGGTAATTCATTGGAAGCCGATACCAACAAGCGCATTGGCACACGCTCTATATCGCTGCCATTTTTGAATGTTTTCTCATTAACCACTGTCAGCAATGTATTAAGAATTGCAGGGCCCGCCTTCCAGATTTCATCCAAAAATACGACTTGTGCAGTTGGCAAATACCCTTTAGTTAAGCGAACATAACGGCCGTTGTCTTTTAGCTCTTGGATACTCAGTGGCCCAAACACCTCTTCAGGGGTTGAGAAGCGCGTCATCAGGTATTCGAAGTAACTGCTGTTATCGAACGCTTGGATGAGTCGTTTGGCAATTAAGCTTTTTGCAATACCAGGCGGACCTAAAAGAAAAACACTTTCACCAGCAAGTGCAGCAAGAAGGCAGAGCTTGATCGTATGTTCACGCTCATAAACGCCATCCGTTAACGCTTTCGCCAATTTATTGATGCGTTCTGAGAGAAGCGCTTTTTCGGCATTTGAGGCAAATAAGGTTTGTGTCATACGTTCTCCGGCTGCTGAAGTGGTATTGCGTTAACATTTTTATACACTTGTTATAACTTTGTTACAAATGTATTTTGTCGAATTCCTCTTATAGCAGATGCTTTTCCCCTTCTTGACGAAGCAATCAAAGTTTCCATTTATGAGACATTGCTCACTTAAAGTGCAAACGCTTTCGTCGTGTTGCAGTATTTTTTGCTTTTGTTTCCCACCATTTGTGGTTAATGTCGAAAAACGTCAAAAATGCGGTAACAGCTAGGGTTCATAACTGCATGAGCAAGATAATTTATAAATGGAAGCAAATTTCTCTGATTGAAGAAGACGTTATGCTTCCTACAGGACAGGCAATTACGCACACTACAATCCATCATCCGGGCGCTGCAGTGATTCTCCCTATTACAGCGGAGGGTGAGGTTGTCCTTGTCCACCAATTTCGGCCTTCACTTAATAAATGGCTATTGGAACTTCCTGCTGGTACCAGGGAAGGCAACGAAGAGCCGCTCTGCTGCGCCAAAAGAGAGTTAGAGGAAGAAACTGGGTTTAGTGCAGAGAAATTCACGTCTCTCGGCCAAGTCACCCCTCTTGCCGGATTTTGTGATGAGATACAGTATCTATTTGTTGCCGAAAAGCTCAATAAAACAAACCGTTACGAGTGCGATGAAGACGAAGTGATTGAGGTCGTCACCTTGTCAATCAAGCAACTCGAAGAAAAGATTGTCGATGGCACGATCACCGATGCCAAAACGATCGCTTGCTTAAGCAAAGCGCGCCTTTGCGGATATATTTAGGACTTTGACCAAGGAGACATTCATGGATTTTCGATCAGATACCGTTACACAGCCCACCCAAGCCATGCGAGAAGCCATGTTTAAGGCCCCCGTTGGGGATGATGTTTATGGTGATGACCCTACGGTCAATGAGCTTGAAAAATTTGCTGCGCAGCTTGCTGGTTTCGAAGCAGCTTTGTTTACCACTTCAGGCACTCAAGCCAATCTGCTCGGTTTAATGGCGCATTGCGAGCGGGGAGATGAATATCTATGTGGGCAACAAGCACATAACTACAAATACGAAGCTGGTGGCGCGGCGGTTTTGGGATCAATTCAACCTCAACCAGTCGAAAATAACCCAGATGGCACGCTACCATTTGATAAACTGGCTGCTGCGATTAAACCAGATGATTGTCACTTTGCTCGCACTAAGCTTCTCAGCTTAGAAAACACAATTAATGGTAAAGTACTACCTCTGTCTTACTTAGCAGAAGCACGTGACTTCGTGAATAAACATAACTTGCAGATGCATCTAGATGGCGCTCGCGTTTTTAACGCAGCCGTTGCACTTGATGTTCCGGTAAAAGAGATCGGTCAGTACTTTGATTCAATGACGATCTGTCTGTCGAAAGGTCTGGCTGCCCCTGTTGGCTCGCTACTGCTTGGTAGCAAAGACTACATCGCAAAAGCACGTCGCTTAAGAAAGATGGTCGGCGGTGGTATGCGTCAAGCGGGTATTCTTGCCGCAGCAGGCAAACTTGCCCTTACCGAACAAGTGGAACAGCTAAAACAAGATCACATCAACGCAAAAACCTTAGCGGAAGGTTTAGCAGAACTGCCTGGTTTTTCAGTCAACCCTGAATTTGTTCAAACGAACATCGTGTTCGCGAAGCTTGATCCTCAAGTGGACATAGTAAGTATCGCTGCGAAACTAAAGGAACAAAACATCACGATAACCCTTGGAAATCCAATTCGTTTTGTAACTCATAAAGATATTTCAGCGAAAGACATCGACACTTTCTTATCAAGTATAAAATCTCTACTTTAATTTGATTTTGATCATTGAGCTTCCCCTAAGGGGAAGCTTTATTGTATCGGCATGATTTTTAGCGAATAGATAACCTCCATGCTCAGATTTGTACTTTTAATCTCTTTTATTTTCTCTTCCGCTATCTATGCCGAACCGTTTGGTGATGCTGATAAAGGTAAAAGCAAATCACCTAGCTGTGTCTATTGCCACGGTGTTACAGGCATCGCAACGAACAACACCTATCCAAGCCTTGCTGGTCAAAATGCTCAGTACCTTTACAATGCAATGAAATCTTACCAAGCCGGTGAGCGTAAAGGGCCACTTGCAGAAATGATGGCAGCACAGTTAAAAATGTTAAATGATGGAGACCTTCGTGATGTCGCTGCTTTTTATGCAGAACAGTCGGAAATCAAGTGATTAGATCACCTGTAGATGTACTATGAAAGCTCGTGAATCATCCAAACTCAACGCATATTGAAACATTAACCCAATATTTGACCACAAAACAATCAAATTAACTTCACTTCAAATATTTGATGAATTTATAGTTCAACGTAAGCATTAATATTGACTTTTTATTCTATTTTATCGATATTTCATGCTTTATTGAATTTGACGTGAAGTAAGTTATGTCTCACACACATGCGCAACCAGCAGACTCGGTTGCTACCCCTAAGTCGTGGCAGATGCCAGATACCCTCATTTTGATCTTCATTGTTGGTATTCTTGCTGCGATTCTTACCTACTTAATTCCTGCTGGTCATTTTGATAGCCAACAGGTGACCTACATGGTCGACGGTGCAGAAAAAACTCGCACAGTTATCGATCCTTCTTCTTTCTCTTATGCAACCGACGAAAACGGTGAACTGGTTTACAACAAGGTTGGCCTGTTTGCTTCTGGTGGTGGCATTGGTCTGATGAACTTCCCTTTCGAAGGGCTAGTTTCTGGCTCTAAATGGGGCAGCGCAATCGGCGTGATTATGTTCATGTTGGTTATCGGCGGTGCTTTCGGCGTTGTAATGCGCACAGGCACAATCGATAACGGTATCCTGCGCCTTATCGATAAGACCAAAGGTAACGAAGCGCTATTCATTCCAGTGCTATTTTTGCTGTTCTCGCTAGGCGGTGCGGTATTTGGTATGGGTGAAGAAGCCGTAGCGTTTGCGATTATTATCGCGCCGCTTATGGTTCGCCTTGGTTATGATGGTATCACTACGGTAATGGTTACCTATGTTGCGACTCAAATTGGCTTCGCTACTTCTTGGATGAACCCTTTTTCCGTAGCTATTGCGCAAGGCATTGCGGGTGTACCTGTTTTATCCGGCATGACAGTACGCATGGGGTTATGGGCTGGCTTTACGTTAATCGGTATCGCTTTCACAATGATCTACGCCGCTCGTGTGAAGTCAAATCCTAAACTTTCTTACAGCCATCGCACAGACCAGTATTTCCGTCAGCAAGAGCTTGGCAATCAAGATTCTCGTTGGAACCTAGGTGACACACTCGTTATCCTTACGGTTATTGCGACCACGGTGTGGGTCGTTTGGGGCGTAGTCGCTAACGCATGGTACATCCCAGAAATCGCGTCTCAATTTTTCACTATGGGCTTTGTTGTCGCGATCATCGGTACGATTTTCCGCCTGAACGGTATGACGCTAAACTGCGCAGCTGATGCATTTAAAGAAGGTGCAGCTATTATGCTTGCACCTGCCCTGTTAGTGGGTTGTGCAAAAGGTGTATTGTTGATCCTTGGTGGTGGTACAACTGATGAAGCGAGTGTACTGAACTCAATTCTAAACAGTGCTGGCGGCGTGATTAGCGGGCTTCCTGACGTGGCTGCGGCATGGTTAATGTATGTATTCCAATCTATCTTCAACTTCTTCGTCACTTCGGGCTCTGGACAAGCGGCACTAACGATGCCTCTACTGGCCCCTCTGGCAGACATTGCAGGCGTTACGCGCCAAGTGGCAGTTTTGTCATTCCAACTTGGCGATGGCTTTACTAACGTTATCGTCCCTACTTCGGCATCTCTCATGGCAACGCTTGGTGTCTGCCGTATCGACTGGGGTGACTGGGCAAAATTCTGCTGGCGATTTATTCTATTACTCTTTACCCTATCAAGTATCGTCGTTATCGCAGCTCATATTATGGGTTTTGCGTAAAACGAAGCCAATTGGTAATTAAGGCGAGACATGTTCTCGCCTTATTAATATTCATGGTATGACGACGCTAAGGTTTTAGATTAGCTTATGGTTTTGGAGTGGTAACTTTAATGGCAACACAATTTCTCGATGACGTGATTCAAGGTCATCAAGTGATTCAATCTCTCAATGTAGCAGACCTAAATTCGGGCGAGCATAAGTTTTGGTTTCGCATCGCAACGAATGCTCTCTCTCAGTGGCAACACCTACCTGTGCTAGTGTTCAAAGGTGAAAAACCTGGCAAGAAGATCATGATTACCGCAGGGGTTCATGGTGATGAGTACAATGGTGTGTTAGCAGCGCAGAAAACTGCTCGAGAGCTCATCGGCACTGAAGTCGCTGGTACTGTCACTATTGTTCCAACCATTAACATGCCTGGTATGCTAAACCACAGCCGCGATTTCTATTCCGCAGACCCTGATGCGTCTCCTGCAAACTTAAACCGCTTTTTTCCTGGTGACCAAAACGGCAATGAGGCCCAACGTTACTTATATGCATTGTGGAATGATTTGCTCAAGCCAAATGCTGATTTAGCCATTGACCTTCACACTCAAACCAGTGGTGCGGCCTATCCACTTTACGT
Organism: Vibrio sp. Vb1337; assembly: GCF_033338715.1. Taxonomy (NCBI): domain Bacteria; kingdom Pseudomonadati; phylum Pseudomonadota; class Gammaproteobacteria; order Vibrionales; family Vibrionaceae; genus Vibrio; species Vibrio sp. Vb1337. Next base: position 7,983 of record NZ_JAWOTD010000008.1, read on the forward strand.
GTTTGCAGATTTCCGAATCGAGCAATCATTAGAAATGGCTCGCCTCATTAATCCTGATGCGATTTTAAATGATCCTGGAGATGCTGGCGTCCTTGAAACGGTCTGGAATAACCATGGTGTCCCAAGTATTACTGTTGAAGTAGGTATGGGGCGATACACCGAGCAAGAACTTATCAGTCGAACTGTAACAGGCATTTTTAATGTGCTGAAAAAGCATAGCATTGTTGAAGGTGATATGGACCCTATTACGTCATGCTTGGAAGGAAACGAAATCGTCAGTGTGAAAGCGACACACGGCGGCTTTGTACTGCCTCATGTCAGTTTGATGAATTTTGTCGAGCAAGGCCAACTTCTTGCGATTCAATACGACAACTTTGGCGCTGAGATTAAACGCTACACCGCCCCAACAAGCGGCACAGTACTTAGCCACAATGTTGAATCTATTCGAGCACCAGGTTCCCTGATCGTTCGTTTGATTAAGTAAACCATAACCGTTTGTTGATAGAGCAACCTTTCGACGCTCACTCAAATTTATATAAGCCCCATCACGAGTAATCACAAATGATGGGGCTATATCCATTTTGACCACATTAAGTTACGCCGTAACAAATTACTGTTAAGCGAAATGACAAACTGAGCTCTTAATTAGGAAGCTTCCCCTCTGTCCGCTTTTTCAGCCACGCTGATGAACTTAAAGTTGTCTTTGTTTCTCTTGTTCAACAAAAATGAGCTCGTCGATAGCGAAACCTTTCTCTTTAGCTACGTACTTAAAGCGCTCCACTACTTTCTCATCAACGTTAGGCGTTCTAGACAATAGCCACAAATAGTCGTGGTTGTAACCGGAAACAAACGCATAGTCATAGTTTTCACCTAGCTCAAAAACAATGTAAGAAGAGTATATTGGCCCAAAAAAGGAAACCTTTAAGTGTCCAACCGTTTTATCTTCAACAAAATAAGCTTTGCCTTCAGCTTCTGACCACTGTCGCTCTTCTTCGGAATATCCACGGTTTATCACCTTAACCCCACCATCCTCGCGAACCTGATACTCAGCGGTAACGTTGGATAAGCCTCGCTCAAATGAATGGTCTAGGCGTGCAATTTCGTACCACTTACCTAGATATGGCTCTAAATCGAAATTATTGACGGGTTCCACCCCATCCGGCTTCGAAGTACAACCAAATAAAGTTGCAAGTGACAAAAGTAAAAATATTTTTATCGATTTCATACAACACCTAAATTTTAATTAGTGATTGATTTTACTCTAGAAGATAACAAATCGATCACTAAGCCGCACCATCGCCCTCATAGGTACACATCACAATTCTTCATCATCAATAGCGCGCTGAACACCGAAACCTCGTCATCTCAGCAAATCGATAACAAGATTGCTCTATTTTTGACTTACAAGCTGACCATGATTGTACATTTTGTCAGCATTTAACCCTATGCATATAGAAACTTTGCACAACATAGACATTCGTAGGCATATCACCCTCCTATAATACGTTGCGTTATAGACAGAGGTTATTGTTATGAAATTAAAAACAGTGTCAGTTTGTGCACTTTTGGTGTTACTTGCAGGTTGTCAGCAGGAAAAGCCGAGCGAAACGACACAATTAACGACCTCGGCAGATGTATGTAATGCACAAGGAAACATGCCAGGTGGGTGGAATGAGTTTAACGCGACCCCTGATGCACAAAAGGCAATGGCCTTTGTTTTAAAGAAAATGGACACAATAGCGTCGTTTAAACAAATACTGAATGTTCACGCGCAAATCGTTAGCGGCGTCAACTATGCTATTGAGTTTGAATTGGATGATGGCTCTGTTTGGAACACGATTGTTTATCGCAACCTCGATGGCGAATATGCGATTACCCAATCGCCAAAAGAAGGCCACTTTTGCGAACAGTAGCGACTTAGTCAGAAAGCCCCTAACAATAGGGGCTTTTTGATCTAACAGTAATCACTGAATTAGACAGCGAAGCGACATTGAGATTTAATCGACACCGTTGAACCAAGTCTTGATGGTTCAACATCAATCCTCTGCGCCATTTGCTCTTTCAGCTCAGAAACGTGAGAAATAACACCGATCATGCGCCCAGTCTGTTGCAAGTCCACTAGCGTTTGAATAGCAAGATCTAAAGACTCTGGGTCTAAACTACCGAAGCCCTCATCAATAAATAAAGTGTCTAAACGGATACCGCCACTATAGGATTGCACAACATCCGACAAACCAAGTGCCAGAGCAAGCGCTGCCATAAATGATTCACCGCCGGAAAGTGTCGCAACATCACGCGTTTTTCCTGTGTAGCCATCTTCAACCATTAAATCTAAGCCGCGACCCGCTGCGCCTTTGAAGCCCTCTGTTTTTCGAGCAAGAATATAGCGCCCTTTACTCATAAGGCTTAAGCGTTGAGAGGCCTGAATCAGCACATCATCCAACAGTACACCAAGAACAAAGCGATGTAGGCTAACCCTGCTGCCTGTTTTACCGCTAGCAACGTCGTACAACGTACCAAAGACTTTGTATTCTTTTTCTAACTTACTATTTTTCTCATGCAACACGGCAATATCTTTACGAACCTTTTTAAGACGTTCAAATATTGAGCGTGTGGTATCAAGTTGATTCCTTACTTCAATATATTGCGCCTGCAGAGTGGTTAACCTGTCGTTAAACGACTCCAAATTAGGCCTTTCAAGATCTTTCAATGCATGATTTAAATCATGTAGTGTTTGCTCAAGCTTGGTTTGTGCCTGTTTGAAACTGTCTATTTCTTGCTGCCAGGCTTGAAGTTCATCATCTCCCACTCGACTACTTAGATAATGGCTTTCATCCTCAAATTTACTCGCCTGTAGTGCCTCATTCCACGCTAATTCTGCTTGGCTAAGTTTTTGCTCTGACTCAGATAACCACTGCTTGTTCGTCGCTAAGTGACTTTCCGCATTTGATTTCTCCAATATCGCTTGCTGCAAAGCGGTTTGCGCCTTTTCTAAGCCTGTGTTCAAACTCAGAATTTGCTCTTTTGTCAGCAAAATTTCACGTTCAAGCAAGTCAGCGGAACTGTATTTTGGGTCAATAGAAGCGTGTAATTGAGCCAATTGTTCTTGGTTCGCTTTAACGGTTGATTCATTTGCCGCCATTTTATTCTGCAGCTCATAAATTTTATTTTCACCCACGACGCAGCGTTGATTAAGCTGTTCAACGTTCCTTTCTAGTTTTTCAATATCAATAGCTTGTAGACGTAGGAGTTGAGCATTAAGCGCTTGCAAATCATTTTGAACCGTCGAGATCTCAGATGTAGCATACTCACCCAACTCCTCTTTCAACTGGTTACACTGATTCTGATACTGACTAATGACAACGTTATGTTGTTCTAGCTGATTGCTTAGTTGGTTCAACAAGGTTTGAGCTTCTCGCTCTTTCGCTCTAGCCGCCTGAACTTGCTCTTTTGTAACGGCTTCTTCAACAAACGTTGCGGGGTTAGGATGCGTTTCGCTACCACACACCGGGCATGCTTCACCTGCTTTTAGTCGCTGCGCTAATACTGCTGCTTGAGCGTTGTGCCACTTAAGCTCTATCGTATCAGCGTCTTGTTGACACTGCATATAGCGCTGACTGGCTTCGTTTAGTGACTGCTGCTTACCTACAGTTAGCGCATTGAGTTTAGAGAGCTCTAAAGTAAGATCATGCAGCTTTTTTAGATCCTGTAGCAGCCGTTGTTTTTGTTTTATTTCCGCATCGATGCTGCCAATAAGCGCAACATCAACTCGTGCTTTCTCTAGCTCCTTCTGTCCCTGCTGGGCCTGTAACGTTAACTTATCTTTTAGTTCTATGTACTGTTTTAACGTTGCTTCAAATTGTTGTTTTTGTTGATAACCCGCCGTTATTTTACTTTCCAAATTGTCTTTCTCGACCAACTTGTTTTTCATACTTTCAAGCTGATACTGCAGTTGCGTTAACTGCGGGACCTTTGCCGCGGCCTCTTTTGCACTTTGCTGCAAGTTTTCTTGTTCTCTCGCAACGACATGAGCTTTTTCGAGACTCTCTTTCAAAGCTACGATTTTTTGCCTAAGCTCTTGCGTTTGAGCTTTTGCATTTTGTAATGAGACGTAGGGCAACTCTATCTTATTGGCATTTTTAGCGTTTTCTAATTGCTGTTGACGAGCTTTTATCGAATCTGAGTGTTCTAGATGCAGCTTGAGTGCGCTTTCTGCTTGCTCTCGTTTCGAAAACTCTCCATTCAAGGTTTCCGCTTTTTGCAATTCAGATTTAGCAGTATTGAGCTTATCTAACGCTGCTTGCTCATTCTGTTTATCAGACTCTAATTGCTTAGTTACTTGTTCCAGTTGTTGTAATAGTTCTTGTTCAGAACTCGCTTCTGCAACTTGTAAAGCACCTCGAATTTGATTATCAAATTCGCCTTTCGCTTTACTAATTGCACTCGCTTTATCTTTGAGCGCGTACTCAATTTTTTTATATATGTCAGTTTGAAAGAGTTGGCCAAAAATTTCTTCACGCTCTTTAGAGCTAGCAAGCAACAGTTCTCGGAATTTTCCTTGAGGCAACACCATAACTTGACGAAATTGAGTTTCATTCAAGCCAATAATATTGCTAACTTCAGTTTTAACCTGAGTCGTCTTGCTGGTGATAAGCGTTTCAGTCTCACCGAGTTCATAAAGAGCAGCAGTGTGCTTTTTAATCGTCATCCCTTCACCACGGGCCTTGGGCGCTTTCTGCTCAGGGGATCGAACAACTCGGTATTGTTTGCCGTGTAACGAAAATTCGAGAACTACTTCGGTTGGTAAATCTTGCGCGGATAAGTCACACCGCATCTGAATACCTTGTCGCTCATTACCTGTGGTTTCACCATAAAGGGCGAAGCAAATGGCATCTAAGATCGACGTTTTACCGGAACCTGTAGGACCATTAATCAAAAATAGAGGGTTACTGCCAAGCTTCTCAAAATCAATGATTTCAGTTTTTGCAAACGGACCAAAGGCTTGCATGATTAGTTTAATTGGTTTCATCTTTGGTCCCTATTGCTGTGATAATTGCTTAATAATGTCAGTAACAGCTTGCTCTTGCTCTTTAGACAACTGGCTATCTTGCGCCTCAATAAAAAAATCTCGGAACATATCAATTTCGCTTCGCGCCAACTTTGCTTGCGCCATTTCCTGCTCTACCCCAATTAACATGCCAGGTTTCTCAAGGTGTAAAACGTTTGGATACACTGAACGAAGTTTTTCCATTGGGTTTAAAATCGCATGTTTATCCATCAAACGAACTAACAAATAATCTTCATTCTTAGGGTCTGTTTTTCCTTGCTCAATAACTTTATCCAGCTCGCCCTCTACAATACGCATTTCATGAGGAGCCGTAAGATCAATATGCTTTGCAGAAACGAATCCTTTCTTGTTCAGTTCAACTAACGTGAAACCTTTTCTCTGGTTCTGTTCACCAAAGCTATACTTCATGGGAGAGCCAGAGTAACGGATATGCTCTGCGCCTTTCTTTTGAGGCTGATGCAAATGACCAAGTGCGACGTAGTCAAAATCTAAGAAGTGTTCATGACTCACGCGATCAGAACCACCAATAGATAATGGTCGTTCAGAGTCTGACTCGATGGCCCCATCAACAAAACAGTGACTCACGAGTACGCGCTTTTGCTTAGAGATAAAGCGCTCTTTAATTTGCTCAACAAGCAATTGATGAGCCTCATCATGAGTGGATACCGAGGCTTTGTAGGCAAACCTGACCTGTTCAGGGTCGTTATAAGGCATACCATAAAACGCGACCTCATCCCCAGAATCCGTTTTTATGATGATGGGAGTGAGCATATCTTCAAAGTTGCTAACAATATGAAGACCTGCATTTTTCATTTGCTCTGAGCCGAAACCTAACCTTTCTGCACCATCATGGTTGCCAGATATCAATATCATTGGTGTTTCTAACTCGGTACAAATGCGTTTCACGACTCGATTTAACAGTTCTATTGCAACCGTTGGTGGCACCGAACGGTCATAGATATCTCCCGCCACTACAACTGCATCGACGGGGTTGCGTTCAATATAGTTAATCAGTTGTTCGAGTACTGCTTGTTGATCTTCGAGTAGTGATACGTTGTGGAATTGTCGACCAAGATGCCAATCTGAGGTGTGGATAAACTTCATTCGAATTCACTTTCCGCCAATTCTATGAGTAGGCTTGCTTCTGTCAGAGTCCATGTACCGTTTATAAAAAGGAATGCGTCACGGGTGGGATCTCGAACAAGCCAAAACTCAAGTTATTTTATATCGGTAAGGATATCTTGAGTCGAACAGCTTTTCATGTGGTTTGTGTTCTATGACTGGCTATTTAATCAGAAAGCGAGAATAACACTGTAAAAACGCGGTGAGCAAAGCTATTTTGACAAGCAAGCTGCGCCTAGTCATTGTCCAAACATCATTAAAGGGCCAGTTTCGAGTCAATCCCCCATAACATTTGCATCACTAAAACCTCAGCTACTAGAAGGAAAAGCAATAGCCAGACCTATTCACTACGCCAATTGTATATTACTCCTACCGCATAGCCATCTGGCTCGATGTCGGCTTGCAACACGTGAAAGTCTGGGCAGGGGCTGCTTCTTTGAAGCTCATCAATCACTAACGCTTTTAAAACGCCGCCACATGCACCCAATCCGCCAAGTTTGATATCAACAAATTGATACTGAGTTTGATCGGTCACCCACGGAGACAAGAATTGCATTGAGTTTAACCATTGCGGTTCTTCCTCATTAACGGATAAATACAATTGACTGAGTGGATGTTCACAACTTACTCCTAATTGCTTAAACACTTTGTCCACGGCGATGCGTTGTTGTTTGGCATCTAAATCAATTCGAACAACATCAGGCACAAGACCTGAATGTCGAAAAAAACACTTGGTTAAAATGATAGAGCTTTGAGGTTTGACATGCCCTTCTACATCGCTCGTAACCTCTATAGCCAGTATCCAAGTCGCTTGCGTTTCATTAACTTCACGATTTATCCGATTTAGTGCCATCAAAAATGCAGCTTGGCCATAAGGATAAAAGTAAATTTCAGTATTGACAGTTTGGTCAACGAAAATAGAAAGCTCCCTTATCAATGCTTTAAGCAAACTTTTGTCTACCGAAGATGGTAAAAGAACACAGAGATTCCCCTTGATATCAGCTTGCTCAAGACTCTCGCGCTCAGAGCGCACGAGGCTTAATATATGCTCATCTATTGATTGAGCAAAGTCAGGGGGTCGGATTTCCTCGGACAATCTAAAAGAATCATCAGCTATCTCGCGAACGGTGTGTGAACGGCCATTAAAGGATAGAAGATGCGTTTGAAATGCGAGTGGCATCTAGCCTCCGATTAAAACCGTAGGCATACCAGATAGAATTTTGCCACCATGAGACGTTGAATCGCCGACTCTCGCGGCTGGTTTACCGTTGATTGTTACGCTAGAAGAACCTGCTGAGATACTATCCGGAGGACCGATACAAATAAGCTTGTCGCCTTGTCTTGCCGCAGGTATCCCGCCAATCGTTACGTTTGGTGAACCAACAACGACGGGACCACCGACATGCGGTATCTTTCCTGTTTTTTTAGGGCAAAGATGAAAGCTGCCCAAAATTGCGGCTGGTTTACCCACTTTAAATCACCTTAGTTCAATGAAATTTGCCCAGCTTTAAGAGCAATAGCTGAGCCGTTAATGGATATTTTATTACCTTTGATATTGATTTCTCCAGAGCTAGACATCTGAATAGAAGCACCACCTACTTTGATCTCGACGCTCTTTCCTGCATTAAAAGACAGTACTTCACCCGTTTCATTCGAAAAGTTTTTACCTACTTTCAAGCTCGCGTTCTGACCAACCTCTTGATTAACATCATTGGTCACTTTTTCGGTTTTACTGTTTTCAACGGCGATATCAACACAGTCTTCAACTAGCATTTGGAACAGTTTTTCAGCATGAAGATAAATGTGCTCTTCACCAGGCTTATCATCGAAGCGCAACTCATTAAAATTGGATGTACCTTTTTGTACAGAGCGTGATTTATAACCACTCTGAGAACTTTGCTCTGGTAAAGCGTAAGGAGGGAGTTGACTACCGTTATATAGTGACCCCGTTACGATTGGTTGATCAGGGTCTCCGTTGACAAACTCGACGATGACCTCTTGTCCGACTCTAGGGTGAAACACCGACCCCCATCCGTTACCTGCAATATTTTGCGCAACACGAATCCAACATGAACTATTTACATCGTATTTACCAACACGGTCCCAGTGAAACTGAACTTTGATACGGCCATGTTTGTCTATGTAAATTTCACCATCTTTGTTCCCCGTAACTACTGCGGTTTGCAAACCTTTCATCTGAGGTTTCGGGTAGTTAACTGAAGGACGCAGGATTGTCTTTGAGTCAACACAACTAAACGAGACTTTGACACCTTGCGCACCGGTCCCACCTTGACCAGTCTGGTTATAAACAGCAGCAGACAAAAAAACAGAAGACAGTACATATTCTTTGCCGACTCGAGATTTATCTTCATGCTTTTTAAACTTGAAGCACTTGCCTACACTGAATGTTCTGCACGTAGCCTCGCCACGACACAAATATGCATTTTGCTGTAGTGCTTCTATTGCATGCGTGTTTCTCAGTGCGTATTGATCATTGCTCTCCATTTCACCCATGTATTCAAAATACTCGCTTCCAGGTACTGTAAAAAAATCACTTTCACCCTTTGCAGTATTTTTAGGATTCGAAGAAGGCTTGAGCATGTTATAGCCTGACTTTTGACTCGCTTTAGTAGTCAGAATTTGCGTTTCATGCCAAGAAGAAATGTGGCTAGACTTCGCCGTACCTGTATCAAAATCGACTAAAAACTCAGTACCCGGCTTATAAAAACTGATGTCATCAAAAATATTGAGCGTATGGGCAGACTTAGTATGTGTAAAACAAAATGATAGCCCCTCCTCCGATAACAGACGTCGAACAAATTCAAGATCTGATTCTTCATATTGTACTTTGTACGTGTATTTAGGATAGGACTTGGTTAGCTCAAAACTAAAGGCAACACTATGCTCCGATAGTACTTCAGAGATAATTTCCTTTATATCTTTATACTGAAATATTCTGCAATTTTTTCGATATTCAGCGAAACGTAATTTAGGCTCTATTAATAATTCTATGTTTTTATAATTTTCGCCTTTATGTGTATTAAAAACCCTTTTCCCTTCTAATCTTGCAGCAGAAACATAACCATGCATATAACGAGGATTTGAAGAAACATCCTCATTATTTTCAAGGGTAATGGTAACTTCCTTACCAATAATTTCGTTTAACTCACTTCGTTGATCATTAAAGTAAGCTTTAGCACGCAATGAAAAAAGTTCTGAGATCTCTTCTCTATACTCAAACGAGTTTAGTATGATGGCATCTTTACCGAATGGCGAAGAAATTCGGATGAAATTGTTATCTTGAGTTGCTCTTTTCATTAAATACTTCTTTCAAAAAAATGCGGAGGAATACTCCCCCGCATGAAAATTACATTTGTTGACCTTTAACACCGCTGTAGCCGTATACCAATGGAGCAGAAGTGTTGTTCTTATCGTCAGTAGGAGTCACTGTCATCATCATTTCTGTGTAAGAAATTGTGATAGTTTCAACTGGACGATCGTCTTGGATAGAAACTGAGTAGTTAGAAATCATCGCATCAGTCAGTTCGATCTTCATGATCTCTTCAACCTTCTCACCCTGCTTAGTAATATGGAAAACCGCTGGTTTACCTTTACCAATCGTCGCTTCTTTAAATAAGTCAGGAGAAGAACGGTCTTGAAGTTTAGTGATAGTCAAATCATATAGACGAGTAGCGCTCGCTTCACGGTCCATCGCTGTACCAGTGTATGATGAGATCTCACGACCTACACTCCAATCTACAGATAGTAGTGTAATCAAATCTTTGTATTGCTCGGCTGTTGCCTCACCCTTAATATCTGCGTATTTAAGATACGTATTAGACTGCATGCTAATCTCCTATAGCATTATTAATTGACATATATCGTAATAATTTAATTATCTGACGTTTGGTGATAATTAGTGATTAATGTATCAAAAACTTCATTTTAAATACGCCCTGTTATATCTTTAAATAAGATTTAATTTAAGCGTTTTTTATAAAAAATAATAGTTAATATGAACCAAATCCCAATTATTATTGAGAGTGTAAAGGATGTTAAACTATTGAGACATCAAGTCCACTAGTTGTACCTTTAACAATAATTTCATCAAACGTCTTATCATTAAGAATTGCATGCAATATTTCATGAGAAATCTTCGGAAGCAATGTATTTTCTATGGTTGTTTGTACCACACGCGCACCACTCCCAGACTCATTGCTATTGTCTACAATATCATTAATTAGTTCCTCATCAAAAAACAGGTCAGCGTTATAGTGCTTACGAATACGAGTCGTAATTTTATCCAACTTTAGTTTTGTTATTTCTATCAATACTTTTCTTGATAGAGGCAAATAAGGTAATACATTCACACGCCCTAAAAATGCTGGTTTAAAGTCAACCAACAAATCATCGCGTAAAGCATCTTTTAGTGCTGACGGCTCAGGCGCTAAATCAGGATCAGAATACAAAGACATCGTCGTTTCGGTCCCTGTGTTCGCGGTCATAATAATAATAGTGTTTTTAAAGTCTATATCTCGACCTTCACCGTCTTTAATTGAGCCTTTATCAAATACCTGATAAAAAATATCTTGAACACCAGGGTGCGCTTTTTCCATTTCATCGAGGAGAATTACACTATAAGGTTTACGTCTAACAGCTTCAGTCAGTACACCTCCTTCTCCATAACCGACATAACCAGGAGGAGAACCTAATAGCAATGAGACTTTATGCTCTTCCTTAAATTCCGACATATTGATAGTCGTGACATTTTCTTCACTACCATACACTTTCTCTGCAATCGCCAAAGCCGATTCGGTTTTACCCACTCCGCTTGGTCCGGTTAGGAGAAATACACCATTTGGTCGTGTCTCATCCGTGAGCTGCGCACTCGCAGTTTTTATCACTTCAGACATGAGCTCTAAAGCGTGATCCTGCCCGACAACTCGCTTGCACAAACTTTCTTTCAAACCCAATACTGCTTGGATTTCATCATCCTGAAGTTTACCCAGCGGTATACCGGTCCAATCCGAAATAACTTCTGCGATTAGCGCTTCATTTACATGCGAAAAAACTAAGGGCTGTGAGTTAGCGGAGAGGTTATTTTCAAGCTCTTGTAACTTGTCTCTCGCAGTCTCAGAACCCTCCTGGATTATTTGGGTTCTAAGTGACTTAGCTTCACTTACCCATTCTTTTTCTTTTTCCCAAAGTACTTCTAATTCAATAATGTCATTAGATAGCGCATCAATCTCTTTTCGGACACTTTGCAGCTGCACATCAAGAGATGCTCCTAGCCGATTCTCTTGGCTAAGATGCTCATACTCAGCTTGCTTTGCTTTAAGTTTATTTCTTTTCGCATCTAGGCCTCCCGGTGTAGATGACTGACTTAACGCAACTCGAGAGCAGGCCGTATCCAAAACAGAAACCGCTTTATCTGGCAGTTGACGACCATTAATGTATCGAGCTGAGAGTTGGACCGCTGCATTGAGAGCTTGGTTAGTGATATGAACATCGTGGTGTTGTGCCATTACATCAAGTAAGCCTCGTAACATTTCGATCGCGAGTTCAGGGGCAGGCTCATCAACCTTTACGACTTGAAAACGCCTAGTTAAAGCTGCATCTTTTTCAAAATACTTTTTATACTCTGCCCACGTTGTTGCTGCGATCGTTCTGAGTTCACCTCTCGCTAATGCTGGCTTCAGAATATTCGCCGCATCACCTTGGCCCGCTTGCCCACCACCGCCAATTAGGCCATGAGCTTCATCAATGAACAATATAATAGGCTGTGGAGCGTCGTTTACTTCCTTAACAAGGTTCTTAAGCCTGTTTTCAAACTCACCTTTCATGCCCGCGCCGGCTTGCAGTAACGCCAAATCCAGAGACTTAATTGCCACATTTTGCAGAGCGGGAGGTACATCGCCATCAATGATCTTTTGCGCCAAACCTTCAACAACGGCTGTTTTTCCAACACCAGCTTCTCCCGTAAGAATCGGGTTGTTTTGTCGGCGTCTTAATAAAATATCGATCATTAGGCGAATTTCATTATCTCTACCAATCACCGGATCTATTTTACCTTCCCTAGCTTGCTCAGTAAGGTCTGTTGTAAATTGATTCAAGGCGGAATTCGCGTTTGACTGCGCTAAGTCATTCGATCTTGATTGAGGCGCATTACTTTCTTTAAAGTTCAATAAGCGAGATGGTTCTATCTTGTTTAGTTCAGGACTAATCGAACCAGCCATGTTGACTAACGTATCATCAGACAAGTAGGCAAATAAAAGATGGATGCACCCCAACTGTTCTTGATTGAATTCAATGGTTGCAGATAACAAGGCATTTTGCATAACAGTCACCGTATGAGCTGATAGCCCAGGCACCGACTGGCATCCTGTTTTGTATTTTTCTAATGCCTTTTGAATATCGGTTTCAACCTTGATTTTATCGACATCAAATTCGTCAAAAACTTCAGAGTAAATATCGTCAGGATGGCGGATAATCATCATTAACCAGTGAGACATTTCAATACTGTGATGAGTTCGGGAGCTTGCCATCGCAGCTGCCTGTTCAAGTGTTTCCTTAGCCTGAGGAGACAATCTTTCGACCAACGCTGAAAGTGAGAGTGAAGCCATTACATTTCCTTTAAATAGTAATTGTTATAGTTCGATCTTTTGTACGTTCGTGTTTTTTAAGCACAGAACCAATACCTAACTGCCCCTGCTGTTTCGATAAACAAGCTTGTGGTAGCAAACTATGTTTGGTGGTGAGCTGCCACTTCAGTTGTTTATGTTTTCCAATCAACTCATAAGCAGCGTTCTTAATGATTGCTATATTGGGTTGGTTAGGAAGCAATTTACTAACTAGCTGTTTATCTTTTGGCAGAAATTCTATTGTTGTCCCCGCGTTGATATTCCATGCTTTCGAACCCAAAGAAGCTCCAAAACCAAGTTGAGCAAACTGCCCTTCAGGCATAGTTCGGGATGCAAGGCGTGTTTGCTCTTCTTTCGTAAGGTGTAACCATTGTCCTTGAAATTCATGAACTTTTACTTGGCATCCAGATAAACATTCAAGAATACTTTTTAGTCCACCTTTACTTCTCATTGGTGAAGCAAACACACCACCATAGTGCCGGGACAGTGAACTCCCTTCCCCAGTTAATGCCGATTTACAGCTTTCTAACGGCGAACGCGCGCCCTGCGCATGCGCACGAGACTGAACAGTCAGCTGACTCAGTTGCCAACATCGATAATAAAGAGATAATAAGCGATGATTGAAAATATCGTAGAAGTCCACCATAGCCGTATCGCCTTCTTTTTGGCGATGTAAAGCTAATTCACTATAGTGCTGGGGAAGCACACCTTGCTCACCCGTTAGGCCAATTAAATTGGTCTCAATCTCTAACTTGTTGTCATCTATATTTTTCAGTTCACAAAGCTGAGCATTTTCAAAACCTAATGATGGATTAACCTTTAAGTTTAGCTTTTCATGCTTCGGTAACGCATCTGTTCCTATTTGCGCCTCTGCTTGCAGAACTTCGTGTTCAATAAGATGAATCGCTTCAAACAATGGATGTTGCTTTAATTCTCGATAAAACTGTTCCGCGCTCATAGCAACACCTTATCGCCAGTTAATGCGGGCCATACGTGGAAAGACTTTCCCGTGGACTTAAGTCTTATTTCTAACTGCGTAAAAATGTTAATTTCAGCATATTGCGAGAAGTAAACAGATAAAACACTACCTAAGAGAAAGATCTGCTCTTTAGGTAAAATTTGATCAGAAACCGTCAAAATAATTTTTATACCGTGCGCAAATCCAACTTTACCTTTCTGACTAATTCTTCCTGTAGTAGGCTTAAACTCTAACTTAGTTAAAGCATCGATTACCGCTTTCGTTTCTGCTGTCCCAGAAAATGCATAGAGATTAAGGGTCTGCTTCAAAGTTGCTAAACCATCTTCCTCGGTAAAATGGTTTAAAGTTAAAAGCTTAGTTAACTGCCATCGTGTGCTTTCATCCATTTCTGGCCGAATAGTTTCTGATAAAGAAACTAAACAACGAACAGATTCGAAATTGTCATTAACCTCCGGTAAAGATACTTGCGGCAGCCCACCTCCAAATGGAAGTTTCTGCGCTAAGTTGCGGTTACAGCACTCAGCTTCCACGTACATTAACCAGTTTTCCCGGCTATCCGGGCTGAACAATTGATGTTTTTTATCAACAAAAGAAATGTAAGTTTCTCTACCTGGCTCATCATACCCACCAGCCCAGTTCTTATCCTCACGTCTCATCAACCAATAAATCTCACTAGTGTTCGTATAATGCGTGTGCTCACCAGCGTGATAACATGGCAAATTGTGGTACGTTTTGTTCCAGTTTCTCAACGTTACGTCAGAAATTGAGACAACCTCATTACTTTCAGCTTCTTGGTATTGTGGAGACAAGTGGTAATCGTATTCAGTTGGTAGAATACGCTTAGGCTCCATAATACTTTTAAATAAGTTGATCACAGGCACACAGCCTACCATTAAGCTTTCTTCGTCCACTTGCTTTGGAAGCCAGTCATCGTTGGTATCAAAGTAAAAATACAGTTCGACTTGCTCTCTAAGATCTAGCTCTGATAATCCAAGTTCGGTGATATCAAAGAACATAAACTTCTCAGGAAAGTGTAAATACTCAACAAGTAATCTTGCTCCTGAAAAGCTTCTTTTACTGTATGGCACAACTTTCTCATCTTCTGAAAATCCCACTTCAGAAAGATGTCTTTTGGTTAAAGGACGAACTTCTTTGCCATCCACAACAACAGATAAACCAATTAGGTTTTGAAACAGCATTTGGTAGAGCTTAAAAGTCAATTGAGATTGACCGTTTAAATAGAAGCGCAGCCGTTCTACCCCCATTTCACCAAGAGGAGTCTCTTCATCTTGAGCCGTGAGCTGTACTTTCAAAACTGAATGAGCATTGCTTTCCCATCGTGAGCCAACTGGCTTGAAAGGCGCATTTTTAAAAACGCCAGAGGTCACATCAACAGGATACATTCTGACCGGATAACAAGTTCTAAACTCGCACTCATGATATCCAGGAGCACCGATAACAACTCGCTCGCCTTCTTCTACATCAAAATAAGAGGAAGTGGAGTTCGAACAGCTCATTTTAATGACTGACATTGACGGGATTGGGGCGTGAAAATCCGGATATAACTGTCCCATCAAAGACTCTGTAAACTGAGGGTAACTATTGTCTAAGCTTTGTCTAATCCTTGCTGTTAGAAATGCGCAGCCTTCTAACAATCTTTCTACGTGTGGATCGTCAACCTGTTCCTCACTAATACGAAGTCTCGCAGCAATCTTAGGATACTGCTCCCCAAACTCTTGCCCTTTATGACGCAAATAAGCTAACTCGCGATTATAGTACTTGAGAAACTCTTCACTCATTTTGCTCTACTCAGTTTCATACCTAAATTTACCGGCTCTACTTCAGAATTGAATCGCACTTCATGAATACTGTTATCAATTAAGCAAGTGGCATTTATCTGTAACCTCAATACCCTATCAATAGCGTTTTTCTCGTCCGAAATCTGGACATGAGGGTTCCTTAACCTCGGCTCAAACTCTTTAATTGCATCATGAACAATGTCGCAAAGCTGATTCTGCCCTTCTTGGCTGCTATAGGGCATTGAGGAAAAATCTGGCAGCCCATAATTCAATATTGAATAACGAACCTCTAGAAGATCATCAGGAATGTTTTTCCATCCAATACGACTATTCAGCATCGACTCTAGATCTCTAAGTAAGCTGCTCAACATTTGTTGCTGGCTTGCAGGGAAGTCTTTCTCATCTCGAGTGAGAGGATCACTATCTATCAATTTGTCGAGCAGAGAAACGGTTAACGACATGATATTTCTACGCTATTTGTTTCTGTTCTAATAATGTAGTCAAATCACAGATTGGAAGCGCTGAGTCACCGACTAACCAACATTTTTGACCCAAGCCAACAAAAGATTCTTGCTCACCAATCTGCTTCCAATCCGTTTCTCGACCTAACTTTTGCGCATCGGTCTCTGAGTCAACATATGTCAACGGCATATGGCCTTCGCCTTCACCAAGTCCATCGATATCAAACTCGACAGGTCGCCAAATACTCTCTAACAAAGAAGTAGGTGCTTTAACTTCTAGCGTATGGATGCTCGATATGGGTACAAGAAAATAGTTACCTGCTGTAGAAAACAGTTCAATGTAACCACCTAAACGATCATCAATATCTCTAGCATCTTCGTAGTTTGTGCCGTTTACGTTAAACCCTTTAATAGTACGATGCTCTTCAATGCGATGCGATAGACGTGACGCTTCTTCGTACTCTTGATTTCCGAGAGCAAGATTAAATCGAACAAGCTCTTTAGTTAATTCCTCATCACCTAATACTTTGGCACTAGCCGCACCATTGATAAAATCCTTTCTAGCTTGAGCTGCTTTCACTAAATGTCGTAGCTGACTTGCACCAGGCAGATACTCAGGAAACAATTTAATCGATTGCATGAGCTGAGCGTCCGCACGCTCGAAGTCCCCATCAATGCAAAGAAGCTCAATGAAGGAACTTCTCAAGCTCGCATCTTTAGGGGTTGCTTTAATTTCATCAATTAATTGCTCTAGAGCGTGTTGCAATAGGCCTTGGGACAAAGCATTTTTCCATTGAGTCATTGTTATTTCCTTACACCATGTGCTCTGGTGATAATTCGGTAATTAATTTAATGCTAGATACCATTTGATCGAGTTGAAAATGCGGTCGCAAATGGATAACTGAGTAATAATGTCCAGGAGTTTCTCTTTTCTCTCGAACTGTAATTTTCGCTTCATTTAGGGGGTATTTAGCCCGAAGCTCATCAGACGCTTCATCTGATGCGGTAGTGTACTGATGTAACCAGCGTTGAAAGTCACGCTCTAGGCTTTCCGCGTCTTGATACCCACCAATTTTGTCACGCCCCATAACCTTGAGATAATGTGCGACTCGCGATACACACAATGTGTATTGCAACATCGATGTCAGTTTTGCATTCGTTGAAATATGCTTTTCTGCGTATTGTTTGGGCTTGTAGAGAGATACATTCGAGGTCATCCCTACCATATCGGTCTCAGGTATTGGAGAAATAGAAATAAAACCGCACTCAGACAATTCTTGTTCTTTTCTCTCAGAGATTTTCAAGTTTAACGGACATCTTTCACGATCATTCTTGCCATTAACACGCATCTTGCTCCTTGTAGGAGCGACGATAATACCCTGACTGTAATCGCCTTGTTTAATCCCTCGCATATGCGTGAACCAACCATGTTCCTGAAATGCTCTAATTGATACAGCAGCAAAACAGTACGCACTACTCCCCCATAGCAAATCTCGGTTGGAGTCGCAGACGTGTTCTTGAAAATTGAATTTATCATTCCGCGAGCCATCACTTTTGTATGGCTGACGGAACAAGACGTTAGGTGCAGTCAAACCAATAAATTTAGCGTCATCGTTATCTCTCAAACTACGCCACTTTGCATAATCTTCCTGTTCAAATTGGGCTGCTATATCTCTTATCGCAGAGAGTTGAGCGAAACTATCAACACCAAACATCTCTGGCGATGCAGACATGATAAATGGGCTGAATGCTGCAGCTGCAGACTGAGAGATCTTACTTAACACAGACAGATCTCTATCAAAATAATTTTTACTAGGATCACAGCGAAGCTGATAATCTCCAACCACCACACCAAAGGGTTCTCCCCCTGCCATGCCATATTCATTTTGATAGAGCAACTTAAATAGTGCTGATTGGTCAAACTCGATGGCTTTTAAAGCATCTTTACTGATTTCATTCCATGTCGCCGTTAAAACCTTAACTTTTACAGAATCCGATGAATGAGAATCAACCTGTTCACATAAATACCTAACTCCAACCCACCCCCTTTCGAGCTGTTGAAACTCAGGATGATGTAATATTTCATTTAGTTGAGATTCTAATAGCTCATCAATGCGGTTAATTGTGTTCATCACACTATGACGAAAGCTGTCCAAATCTCTTGAACGTGTACCTTCTAGCCAAATTCGCGCTGACGCTACAAGATCAGAAGATTCATTGAATCGAGTCAACCACGGGCTATCAAGTTCAGCATAGCCTCCGGTACTAAACTCATGTTTTAGCTTGCTAGGGTCGCGAAAGTTAAGTGACACTGCTAATTCCATCTAGAACATAAAGATTGGTCATGGCTGGCCTTTCGACCAGCCAATTCATTTCTTATCCACCTGACTGAGGGATCTTGGCCACAAGTCGCAAAGATGTAGTCAGTTCTTCCATTTGCAACCAAGGTTTCAGCCATGCTACGGCATTGTAAGAACCAGGTGCGCCAGGAATTTCCTTAACCTGAACACGAGCGTCTGCTAGAGGGTATTTCGCTCTGATCTCTTGACCACCGCCTTCAGAAGCATTGACGTAACCTAGGATCCAGCGGTTCAGCCAAGACTCAACGTCTTCTGCTTCCATAAAGCTACCAATTTTATCTCGAGCCATTACTTTCAAATAATGCGCAAAACGAGATGTTGCCATCATATAAGGTAGGCGGGCAGAAATGGCCGCATTGGCCGTTGCTTCAGGGGATTCATGGTTCGCTGGTTTTTGACAGGTTTGCGCACCAAAGAACACTGCATAGTTGGTGTTTTTGTAGTGACAAAGCGGTAAGAAACCAAGCTTACCAAGCTCCGCCTCACGTCTGTCGGTAATACCAATCTCTGTTGGGCACTTCATATCAGGGTCGCCATCATCACTCATGAAGAAATGCGTTGGCAAGTTATCCACTCGACCGCCGCCTTCTGCACCACGGATGGCAGTACAAAATCCATATTTTGAAAATGCGTCAGTTAACTTAACACCAAGAACATACGAAGAGTTCATCCAACAGTAGTCGTTATGTTCAGCGTTAACAGCAATACCTGAAACAGGATCTACTTCGAACTCTTCAAACCCAAACTCTTCGACTGGAGCGGTAGCTTGTCCGTATGGCAAACGAGCAAGGACTTTTGGCATAGTCAGACTAACGAAGCGCGAATCGGCACTCTCGCGGAACGAACGCCATTGGGCGTATTCTAGTGATTCAAATACCTTATCTAGGTCGCGTGGTTTTGACAGCTCAGTCCACTCATCAAAGCCGAATAGTGCTGGTGAAGCCGCGGACAAGAATGGAGAGAAGCCAGAAGCCGCTACATTTGACATTAGGCGTAACGACTCAATATCTTCTGGGTGGTTGGTAAACTCATAGTCTCCAATCAATGCACCATACGGTTCACCACCAGCACTACCAAACTCAGACTCGTAAACCTTTTTAAAGATCTGGCTTTGATCAAACTCAACAGCTTTGCTCAAGTCTTTATGTAGCTCTTTCTTGGTCATGCTCATCATGCGAACTTTCAGAGTAGAGCTGGTCTCTGAATTCATCACTAGATAATTTAAGCCACGCCAAGAACCTTCGAGTTTCTGTAATTCTGGGTGATGCATTACTTCAGACAACTGATCAGAAATCTGCCTATCGAGCAAATTAATCGCTTCACGAAAAGTTACTGTTAGGTTTTTGTTCCAAGTAACTGTCCCTTTCATTGCTTCTTCAGCGAGCGTTTTAATCAGCTCCTCAGCACGAGAAGCTTCGGTCTGCTTAGTCGCACCAATAGCTTGATCTAAGAATGAAGTTGTCTGTTCATTAACAGTTGGATCTAACTGTTTTTCAGCTTCAGTCGTCATTATTCCGCTCCTTCAGTACTGTCTGACTTCGCTTTCTTGCCAAGATCTAACTCGCCTGCAAGTCTTGCCAGATTGTCTGTATTGTTCAAAACATCCTCTAGGATATTTTCAAGCTCTTCTGAGCGGTCAACTTTTGTCATCAAATCACGCAGTTTATTACGCGTTTCCATCAATTGGCGTAGTGGATCAACTTGATTTACGATCGCAGCAGGCTCAAAGTCTTGCATTGATTTAAAGTTTAAATCGACCTCAAACTGTGAATCGTCATTCGCAAGCTTATTCGCAACTTTAAACTTCACCGATGGATTCATTTTTTTGAGTACATCGTCAAAGTTATCTCGATCGATCTGAATAAAACGGCGGTCTTTTAATGGCTTCAACGCTTCTGTGTTTTGACCAGCGAAGTCACCCATTACACCTACAACAAAAGGCAGTTCTTTCTTAAGAGTCGTACCTTCAGTTTCAACATCATAGGTAATGTGGACACGAGGCTTCCGTACTCGTGATAGTTTCGAGTGGATACTCGTCATACCATTCTCCCTTTATTAATTTTCATTTTGTTCTGCTATGCCAACCAAACGGAAGTAGCTTTTCTTTGCATCCCCGTCGGAGATAAGTTCCGCCAGTAACTCCGGCAGAGGCATCCCACACCAACGAATGATCTGTTCGATGGAGTAAGAAACTGGTGAGTGAGGTTCACTCTCTCGGAAGAAATCAGCTACTTGCTGCAATTGTCTAATTGCCTGCTCTCGTGATTTCATGTTTGTCGCTAATAATGCATCACAACTTTGTGCACTTAACGGTTGTTCAGAAGAAGATTCATCAAGATCCTCTAGCTCTTCAATCACTGCTTGTGGTTGATTAAAACGATCTCCAAGAAGGTGCTTTAATGCCGAGTGTATTGATTCAAGTCTTTTTGATATATAAGAGCTAGGAGTCACATCACCGACCGCTTCATCTAATCGCTGACTGAATTCATTAAATGATTCCGTAGCGAACTCCAAATCCGTGATTAATTCTCGATAAAACGTATCAGAAGTCGACTTAACCGTAGTTGCAATTTCAGATAGCTCAACAGCCCCAAGCTCGACTCGATTTCGGCGCTTATCTTCGTCTAAGCGCTCAAGCTCTATAGCTTGCTGATATTCCCAATAGGCATAAGCTTGCTCCACGCCTAAGTCAGTCAATGGTATACAAGCAATTGGAAAAATAAGTGTTCCTTCACTATCGATACCATTGAGGCCAATAATCGCCGATATTCTTGTCTCAATACCATCTTCATCAGGCATTGGGTACAGATCATCCCAAAAGTTCTCAATTAAACTGGTTGCGAGTTTGTAGCCAACGCCCATACCACGAAAACCATACAATCGAGTTAGGGCTTCTATAAGCCAGGCAACAAATTCCAAATCTTTAGACTGATTCGTGAGTATTTCTGGGACATCTTCAATAAATACTCGCCATAAATTACTGTGGGTATAGATACTTTCTTCTTCTATAAGAGCATTACGTTCAGCGTTGCGGGCGGCCATACGCTGATCTTTCAACCGATAGTAAGCAGACTGTGGTGATACATCCTCTCTAGGATCAACACCTGTAGGATTTTCTTGAGATATAGGAGCCAACGCTTGTTCATACCAATCAAACATTTCATTACTCATAAGCTCTCCCTCTTAGAAAGACAGGTATCGTCGCGTCTTCTCTAGTTACTGTTTCGCACTCCGTTTGCGCTTGGCGAACTTTGATCAAAGCACAAGTTACGTTATCACTTGCGCCCCGAACCAAAGCCGAATGCATGAGCGCTAATCCAGCTTGGTTGACTGAGTCTGCATACAATGTCCGATGAATTTCATCACTCGTAAGTTCCTTAGAGAGTCCATCGCTACAGAGTAGAAACTGATCGCCGTCAGCCAACTGCCCTGAAACTTGATCAATAGTGACACTTTCGTCGACCCCAACAGCTCTGGTAATAACATTTGCAAGAGGGTGCGATTCGGCATCTTCAAATGCCAATAAGCCCTGATCCACTAAGTCCATGACTTGACTATGATCACGTGTTTTTTGGACAAAATTACCACTTCTAAGCTGGTAAATTCGGCTATCACCCACCCAAAGACAGTGGTAATACCCATCCTGAATAAACAACAAAACAAGTGTTGTTCCCATCGTTTTACCGTCTAAGTGATTTTGTGCGTATTGGTAAATTTCTAAGTTCGCTTCTTGAACCACTCTTCGGATATCATCGATATTAGTATTGGAGACATCCTGCATGTGGCGCGCGACTCTATCCACTAGCATCTGGCTTGCTATATCGCCAGCACTGTGTCCACCCATTCCATCGGCAACCACCCAAATATGCTGCTCTGTCATATCCAACAGAGCATCCTCGTTATAAGGGCGTACTTTTCCTGCGTGCGATTTAGCAAAGGTAAAATAGTTCCAATTCATTCTTCTATCCTACCAATTCCACTTTTTCCAGCCGCCATCAAGCATGGCTGAAAACTGACCAATTGAAGGAAATCCACTAGTAATGAACATGCATGGTTCAACCTTCGTTGAACCTTCAGTCCACCAAAAACATGGTTTACTCAATTTTTCTTTAATGAAGTAATTCAAAAGCGTGTTTTGATCAGTATTGCCGTGATCATGAAAAACTGTAGATATTTGGCTTTGATAAAGAAACTCTAGAGGCCTCACTTCACTTGTTACATTCGCAACGAGGTCATTTTTTTCTTGAGTACTCTTATGCCAAACATCAAAGACAAAGTCGTCCTCAAGTACTGAAAGAGCAAGAGCGGCACTGTCCTCTGTCCAAGCTCTGTCACCCCAATATTGCGCAGCTTCACCTTTTACGGCACGAGCTATAGTAAAGAAAAAGTATCTACCGCATGCATCAACACTAGGAATCATGCTACCAATGTAGGTTGAGTCTTCTAAATAGCTAATATCCAAAGCAAAGTGCCACACAGGAGCCGTTAAAAAGTGCTCATTCCAGCTTTCACCCAGTTGTTCCCTGCTGACTGCAATAACCGCCTGTTGCCAATCATGCCAACGCTCCGAGAAATCTTGTGATAAACCATCTTTCACAAAGTCCCCTTTTGCAGGCATTTTGCCGATATATCCCCAGCCTGATGTTACAAGGTTCGTGGACATCTGAACCTCTCCATTTCATTTGACCAAAACGGATTAATGGCACTAGAAGGAATAAGCTCTAGCTGCACCTTATTTCCCTTTAAATCAATCATAACTATATTGTCTTTACGCGATTCTGGCCTTGCTTTAAGTGATTGATCCAAAAGCTTGAATATGCCCCACTCACCTTCATAGGTATGCGCAATTTCGCGTTTAGATTCAGGTGGTGTGAACACAATTCGAGTCTGATCTTGACCGGCAGGCCAACTCAACGATTTAGCTCTTGCTGGTCCATGCTTATAAACCAAATCTTGTCCACCCAACTCTAAGACAAATCGAGTAATGTGCTGGTCTAGATAAACAGGCTTCATCCCAAACTCTACGCGTAATGAATTATCAGATTCAAAGAAAGACTGCCTGATACGTTGCGCTCTTTGAAAGACCATTAGTGTTTCTGGACGAACTCCAATTTCCTTTTCTAATCGCCAACGACTTTTCGAAGTATCCACAAACGGTTCGAGGTATTCTTGGAAGAATGCGTCAAGCATACCTCCATAACCAAAGAATCGCTTAAAGTCTTTCAATCTAACTTCTCTGCTCGCGTTGGGCTCGAATGGATATCTGCCAGCAATAGTCCGCTGATAAGGGCGGACCACCTGTGTTACCCAAAGTTGATTTAGATGATCCTTCGAACCGCTCTCCGCAAACTTAACCGACTCTTGAGAAAGCTCACCTAGCCATTGATTAAATGGTCTCGGCAAAAGTTCTTTAGCACGAGCAATGGAAGCTGCGACATCTTGTGTAACGGTTCCATCTAAAATACTTTTGTAGGCAATTTTCTGATTGTTACCAGAGCTTGATAAGTCACTTAAATACGAACGCAAGTTAACCATTGCTTGTTGAATATCATCAAAGTCTTGCTCACCAAGGCGTAAGATCTCTGAAAAATGCGATTCGACTTCTTTACCTGGCAGAGCAACATTGAAGCCGTTTTCTTCAGGTAAATACATGTCTAGTCTATCTGCCGTATTTGAAAACTTAACTTTGGCAACTTTACCAGCAACTTCAGAAGCGGCTTTTTGATTTTCTGACAATGATACTTTTGATAGAGCAACCTCTTTTTGGATTGCTCTCAACAAAGATTCGATTGGTCTTTCAACTCCAGATAAAACCCTCGCTTGCTCTGTCGCAAGTTCTAGGCTCGGAGCCTGCTTCAATTGAATATCTTCGATCAACGTTTTCCATTCATTAACATAATCTTGATAGTATCGAGACTGAACGCCTTGGATGGCACTATCTTGATCAATTTCATGAGCCTTAAGATCGTCACCATAAACCCAGTTCTCTTCCATTAGGCTTTTTACTGTACGGTTGATCTGAATCTGAAAAATGCTATGAAAACCATTGTACGTGTAGAAACCCGAAATGCCTTGTGATAGCGGTTTTCCACTAGCTCGCTCGAACTGCTCAAGCCCTTTAGGTCCCAATACATCAGTCAAGCGAAATGAAGGTACATGACTCTTAGAAAATTGTATTTTCATTCGCTGATAAGCACGTTCAGGTAGAGACATTTGAGTCAACACTTCTCGAGCACTCGTCACAGCAGCAGTGTTGTAAGTAAAGCCTTGTCCATCGTTGCCTAATAAATATTGAGTGTGCTGTAGCAAGCGTCTTCTTAAGTCTGCGTTTAGCTCACCCGGATATTGACGTTCGAAATAAAAGTTAAACCAAGCCAACACTTCATCTTGTTGATATTTGTCTGGATTGAATAACATCAAATACGTTTTTAACGTTTCGTACAAATACTCACGATGCTGTTGATTGCTCTCCATTTCTGACACCAGGCTATCAAGAAGCAAAGGGGCGAAATATTGGGTCAAAGCATCAGAATATGCATTGTTTGCCGCCTGAGATACTTTGTCTCCTTGATAGAGACCAAACCTCTTTACAGAGTCGGCATCACCGTAGTTGCTTTGCTTTCCGAGAGGAAGCGTCATCAACCTATCTAATGTTTCTACAGCTGAAACAATATCCGCTTCAAAATCTAAACTTTGAGCGCCAATCAGTGCATCAATATGGCTAGCTTGTTCATTGGTATCGACAATTAACTGTGAGTTCCACTTATAACTCATAAACCAAAGCGCAGAAGCTCCTAGCAGTAGCGTTGTACATCCAATGTAAACACCTCGACGCATCCAACCTGACTGCTTTTGATAGTGACGATTAACTGTTCCTAACAGTTGCTCTTTGAAAATAACCTTGTCAAAAAGATTCTTTACGAAATAACTATGAGAACCAGTCTGACTCTTTGCTAGAGCTAAACGATTTAACCCAAGTCCATTGGTTGATTCATTCATCAGCTTATCGACTGGTAAGCCTTCTTGAACCGAACTCAACATAAACACACCACGAATCAAGGCAGGCTCTTCAAAACTGTTTTGTGCAAAAATTTCAGCTAAAAACTCGTCAAGATTAGCTTGTAGCACTCTTAATTGCTTTGGAAATTCAAAGATAAGCGCGCGTTTATCTAAATCGTCCTCAGTTTCAAGTATTCTAAGCATACGGGCATCAAGACGCTCCAACATGCCATGAAACTCTTTGTTGAATAGAGAAATAACGCCTCTTTCATCATCCACTTCACGAGGGAACATGAAACCAAATAATTCCTCTCGCTCTCCCTTACTTAAATCGGCAAAGAACTCATTGAAACCGGCAACTAAATCCATTTTGGTGAGCAATACGTAAATCGGAAACTGCATGCCTAACTGGTTTTTCAGTTCTTGAAGTCTCGACTTAATTGCTCGAGCATGAAGACTTCGCTCGGTTCGAGTCTGAGACATCACGCTGGCTAAGCTTATCGTAACAATCGCACCATTAATTGGTCTTTGCGTTCTATACTTTTTCAACAATCCTAAGAAACCATGCCACGCTTTAGAGTCGACCTTTTCTTGACTGTCTTGTGTCGTATACCGGCCAGCCGTATCTATAAGAACTGCTTTATTTGCAAACCACCAATCACAGTGGCGAGTGCCACCTACACCGGCAATAGAGTCAGAGCCAAGGCTGTCTCCTAATGGAAACTCTAACCCCGACTGCTTTAATACGGTTGTTTTCCCCGTTCCAGGAGGGCCAATCAATACATACCACGGTAAGTCATACAAACTTCTCTTGCCTTTGTGTGTTTTCGTCACTACTTTGACAGCTTGCTCAATACGCTCGCGCATTAAGTCAATTTCACTTGCCGCTTCTTTATCTGATTGGCTATCAACCTCAAGCAACGTTTGAATACTTTCGTCTTCTTTCACCTTCTGCTTATGCTGCTTGGTAACGTTAAATATCGCCCAAAGCAACACTAACACAAGAATAGTGACTAGCCGTTGAAAGTCACTCTTTAGGGGCTCATACCCCGCTATCGTAATAAGTGGACCAACAACCCAAATGAAAATAGAACAAGCAGCGACACCGATAAGACCGAGAAACCATCTTTGAGTAAATATTCTGCCAATTTCTTTAATACGCATCTCTATCTACCTATTATTAATTCGCGACAAGAAGGTCGATTTCAATCCGGCGGTTAATAGCTCGGTTTTCATCACTACTGTTTTCAACTAATGGTCTTGCATCCCCCAATCCCTCGGGTATCACTCGCCCTTCTAATGCACTATTCGAGATCAGTTGTTCAGACATAGCAGTGGCTCGAGCTAATGATAGGTGCCAGTTCGAGGGATATTTACTCGTGAAAATAGGCCTATCGTCGGTGTGACCAGTAACAATGATCTTGCCTTGGGTCGACTCCAATGTTCTCGCAAGCTTAGAAATAACGGGTTGGATGTAAGCGACAACATCAGCACTACCTGATTCAAATAGATCTTGAGACTTTAACGAAATTCTTACCCTGTCTTGCAGCGGCTCAACATTGATTAGCCCCTTACCGATCTCAGTTGCTAGATACATTGAAATCTTTTCTGCAATTGGCGCTGATTTTGATTCTGACGTTGCATCTTGCTTAAGTTGTTGCGGTTGAATCAAATTGACTAATTGAGAAAAGGTGTGATTGGATGCCTTATTTAGCTCATAGCTAAAATACATATATATGCAGACCAATAATGCCGCCGTTACAGAACATACAACCCAAAGAGGGGCTCTATCAGAAGCCTTTGAGCCATTCAAAATGTGTTGGTCGATACTATTACTTAGCTCCTGAGGGACTCCTCTCCCATAAGACTTAAGAGTAGCAATAACCTGTCTTCTCAATTTCCGGTGCGATTCCAGTCCATTTTTTTCTAAACGGTATTGACCCAGAAACCCGAGAGATAAGCACACATACATTAGTTCAAGCAAATCTAAGTTCGCATCTGGTTTCGCCATGCACTTATCAAGATGCTTAAAGAACGCTTCCCCACCTTGACTGCTAGCATAGAAGGAGCTGAGTAATGAATCGTGACTCCAGAATGAATGCCCACCCCAATTGGTGTTAAGGACAACTTCATCTAGTGAACAGCATAAACAATAACGAGCTGTATCAATGGTATCCAAATCAACGTCATGCTGACGTAATCGGTTCTCATAATCTCTAAGCTTTTGTGCCAATGTCTCTTTTAGAAACAACGGATCGGAATGAGTCGCTGTCGACCGAATTTGACCGATAATAGATAACAGGCCATTCGCCTCTGCTAGTAGAGAGTTATTCCCATAAGCGACCACTGAATCATTGTTCACCAATTCAGGGCTTTTTGAGATAACTACGGTATTATCCACAGACTTTTCTGATTGTGGTTTCGATGCGGGTGCTCTTCCACCCGGTGTTGGTTTTACTATCGTTTGTTCCATACAGAGCGCGCCTATTGATTAATACTCCAAAGCTCAAGTTCAGCATTCGGAAAATGCCCTGATAGGTGAAGCGCAATACCGCCACTATCTTTTAGCCTCATCCAAAATGGCCCTTTCTTGACAACTTCGAAATAGACATAGCCCGTTTGGTAAGGAATCTGTCTCGGGACGACACTCAACGGCACTACGTTTATACCGTTGATCTGATTATTAATTAGATCGCGAATCTGTTCTGCCGGGCCAAACTTGAGTTGCGCTGGGACCAGGCGTCTTATTTCATCTGTTGTGGTATCTGCTTTAATTGCTAGCACAAATTGGCATGACTCAAGCAAGCGTTTATCTGGAAGCGGCGTCACTTGAATACCGTATTGGCGAGGCTCCAACGGAAGTTTGGTCGCAGTTTGGTCAAGAACAACACTGAGGTACTGACTGAGTATCTGATTCAACTCGCTATAAACACTTGATACATCTAAGTGATCATACGCAAGCAAACTTGGGAGTCTTTTAGTTTTATTAGAAAAAGTGGCTAACTCACCAATGTAACCTTTAAGTGTCGTCGCTAATTCCAGTGGATGTAACCTATCTAACTCACTGAAATGCTTTAACTTCGCCTCATATCGGTTCAACATTTGGAGCATGATGAAATCAACAGCAGATGCCGATGCAGATTTGCCCTTAATCAAGCGCTGCGCAATAACGTCAGCACGCATCTTTGTCATCGCGATAACGTTACGTAGATAAGCTGACATGACTTTATCGCTCAGGAGATTGATAAGCGGAGGAACGTACTCATCGTCTAGTATAACTTCCCCTTCAGGAGTTACCTCTTTGATCCTTAAGATAGGTAACTCCACATAACCCGCTAATTTGTCATTACTCGCTTTCAACTCAAGGTTGAGGGCTGCAACTTGGATGGTTTCTTCATCTTGTCCTGTAAGGTTATCTATCACGTCGATATCTTGAAGTACATAACGAGAGAGGATCGATTCGCTTACATCCGAAACGTTTTTACCTGTAACACTTGAAAGAGGGAGAGTTATTTTTACTAACGTATTTTCAGTGTTTTTATCAATAAGTAGAGGCGAAACTGAATCGTTGGATATTAACGTATTAACCAACGTCATATCTGGCAAAACAGCTTCAAGATGCTCAAGTTCAATAAGACCATCTTTTAGCGCGTGTTTTTTTACTCGACATTTCCAAACTCCCCAATTGTAAACCCCACCTAACTGATGTAAGCCCTTGAATTCTTGAGAGGTTGCGCGTTCTTGTTGTTGGAAGTGCTGGGGACGTAAAAACATTCCTTCGCACCAAGCCGTCTTGGAGTATTGCGTCATTTATAATTAGCCAACTAAACGTTATTTAACGACCAAAGACAGATCTTCTAACAATACTTGATATGTGTTGTAACCGGTCTTATCCACTTTAATGACTTGTCGCCAATTTGAGTTTTCAATATCTCGAAACGCTACGACAATGCCTAAATATTCTGTCTTTGGAGACATACTTGCTTGATATGTTTCTTTCTGACCTGGAGTTAATGAAACTTCATATTTATTCACTAAATCAGGTCCTAAGACTTTTTCACTTTCTTCATAAATAGAAAAAAAGTCCTGGCTTTCGAAAATGGTATTTGACGTTAATTCAAATACATACACCACTACAGGAGAAGGCCTGCCGTTTGAATCAGGATTAATGTTATGACTTGCTGCTATTTCTAAATCTGAGTATGGATCAACAACTAGGTTCGCTGCTGAGCACCCAAATAAAGCTATTGAAATTAATAACAAAATATATTGGTAAAACTTTTTCATCACCCTAATTCCTAGCCTTTGTTTTTTAATGCTAATTCATAGTGCTTAGCGAAGTCTTCTAAATAGAACGGAGACTCTTTATTGATAATATCATCGGATAACTTTTCATGAATATCCTCAAACCTCTTCCAACTTTGAGCATATTTTCTAGCTGGAATAACCTTATTAATAACCGTGTCTTTCGCTAAAGCATCTGAGTATATAGAAGTAGGTTCAACAAGTGACATAACACTCGAAACCGTACCTTCAACACCTTTCATTAAGGCTTGCTCATGACTTTCGATGTCATTAAATGCTTCTTTAATGGCTGCATTTGGCTTTAAGAAGCTAGCGGTTTGACGGTTATATAAGTTATGAATCGCATCTTCTAAGTTTGCAGAAAACTTTAAAGGGTTATTTTCTGACTTACGAAATGCGGTATGACTAAGTCGATTTGTTTGTTTAAACACTGCTCTGTTATGCAGTGTTTCCATTAAACCAACTAGCATCAAAGAAAATGACTCCCCCAGTTGTTCGAACCATTCCTCTCGGTTATCGCTGGGAATCATCATTGGATCTATACCCACCCCTCTAACAAAAGCCGCAAGTTCACCCCCATTGGTATCAAAGTTGGGAGTCGATAGGTGTTCTGATTGTCGGTTAACTTTCGGTAAAGTTTCAGATACGGTGCTCTGTTTTTCGGGCTTTGGGATATCAATAAAATCATCGACTAAACCAATATCTAGCTGAAAGTCAGAAGGAACACTTTCGTTTAAGAGTTCACTAGCACTAAGGCCTAGGTCAACAAATTCTGCTTCCGATGGACTTGAGACTACTTCAGGGGGTGCGCTAGAAAGACTTTTACTTGTCTCAAGACTGAATACATCTGTATCTGTTTGAATAGAAACTGAAATTTGATAATCCCCTAAGCTAACCATATCGTCATCGCTTAGTGCTATTTCATTTCCTTGACCCACAGGAGTTACAGCATTATTTACAAAAGTACCATTAGTTGAGAGGTCTTTTATCAAGTATTTGTCACCAAACTTAATCAGTTCTCCGTGGGTTCCGGATACCACTCTTTCAGGATCTGGTAGTGTCCAATCACATTGTTCAGACCTACCAAATGTAACCTTGGCATGTTCATCACTTGATTCAAACACGAACTCACTCTCAATCTCTGGAGTAAATTTGTGAAAACTTGTTATGGTTAAAACCAACTTCATGTAAACCTCGCCAAAGACCTGCTAGATATTATTTTTAATTTTATTATTAACTGCTTTCTTATTAACAGTAAGATTAATAAAAATCTTAATACTGCCATTGAAAATCATGCACGGAATAATGAATCATTTTTTTATCAAAGCAATCACGTATTGTTCAACAATTTTAATTATCCAACCAAGTTCAAATTTTTGACACTTAGACTTTCATCAATAAAAAAACGAATGTTAGTTTGGCCGAGAAATTCTAACATAATGACTTTTCATT
Source organism: Vibrio sp. Vb1337 (assembly GCF_033338715.1). Classification (NCBI taxonomy): domain Bacteria; kingdom Pseudomonadati; phylum Pseudomonadota; class Gammaproteobacteria; order Vibrionales; family Vibrionaceae; genus Vibrio; species Vibrio sp. Vb1337. The sequence goes on from NZ_JAWOTD010000008.1 coordinate 39,169, forward strand.
GAGCAGAAAGGTATATATTCCCCCATCATTTATACGGAGTTCTTGTGATGGAAGACAGTAATAAAAACAATTCTATAAATAACGAAGAAAGCGGAGATAAAACTAAAATTGTAAAGACTCAAAAACGAGACAATGCAATTAAATCAACCAAACTCACTAATAATGAAACCTCCGTTAAAAATAAAAATGAAACAAATACAAAACTGTCTCAAAAAGAAAACACTCCGTTAGTTAATAAGAAAAAAAACAATAAAGATGACTCATTAAATAATAACAAAGATGTTATTAACGAAAGCTTAATAGGAACGACCGTTAAAAATCGGTATGAAATTGAGTCGGTTATTGGGCATGGTGGGCTTTGCGATGTTTACTTAGCTAAAGATAAGATTCTTGAATCTTCAGGTTCAGAAACACCCTACGTTGCGTTAAAAATATTACAGAAAGAGTTTGCTTCTCAACCAGAGACTGCACGCATGTTAATACGTGAAGCTCAACAAACTCAAAGGTTAAGCCACCCTAATATCATTAGGGTTTTTGATTTTGGTGTTGATGGCGAAATATACTTTTTAGTTATGGAGTATATTAACGGAGAAACATTAGAGAGTTTAATACAGCGTTCTAGGCCCCATGGGCTGAAGTTTAATGCAACTTTATCAATCCTAAATCAGGTACTCGATGCACTCTCATATGCTCACTCTCTTGGTGTAGTGCACGCCGACCTAAAGCCCGCTAATGTGATTTTAACGTCTGAGGGTAACGTTAAGCTGCTTGATTTTGGTGTATCTAAAACTCATCAATTAAAGCAGGATCAATATGCGGCTAAACGTAAATCCGAAAATGTTGAAACGCTTGGTTATACTCCCAACTATGCATCACTCAACCTGTTATCCGGTAAGGAACCGAACTTAAGCGACGATATGTTTGCTCTATTTTGTATTGCTTACGAGTTATTGAGTTGCAAACACCCTTACGCAAGAACTCCAGTTAATGAAGCTCTCAAACAGAAGATCAAGGTCTCTAAACCAACTAACATGCCCGCATCTAAGTGGCCAATATTTTCAAGCGTATTTTCAACTGGCATCATTCCGAACGAGCTGACCCCTGAGCAGTTGAAACGCAAATTGAATATGCGCTATTGGCCTATCGCTAGCGGCGCGGCAGCGAGTATATTATTAGTTAGCGGCATTGTATTTGGTTATCAGCAGCAACAAGAAACCATCGCCACTTTGGAAACCGTTATTAGCAAGCAAAATGATCAAATTGCCGGACAAGAGTGGCAGCTTGATACGCCAGCAGAAAAAAGTTTGGCACTGATTGATAGTGAAAAAAGCTTACATCCAGTCGTTAAGGCTGGCTTATTACGCTTACACAAGACCTATATTCTCAGCGAGTTTGAATCTGAAATTGATCAGGTTTTGAATTCTGATGCCAACAACTACCCGAATTATGATGAAATTGAGTCCATACTTGATAAAGCAAAAACCTACTACCCTGACTCACATAAAATAGAAGTTCTTGCCTTAGATATTCAGTCAAGCAAGCACTCCACGTTACTTTCGATAGCAAGGCAAATCAACAGTCAACTTGAAAAGTCTCGGTACAGTAAAGAAGACGGCAGTAAATCCATCTATGAGCTCAAGGATGAGTTAAATCAGATTCATCAAGGTTATCCTTTCACGCCAAGTTCGTTATCTAGCGATGTTTTCGGTCAGCACCTCACTGAAGCACTCAAAAAGAAAGACGCAGCTGCACTTGTTGCTCTTATTAAGGTTGGGAACACCTTCTTTTCAAACGTAGAAGAGCATCAAGAGAACTTACAGATAAGTAATGCGATGAAAGATGCAGTGCTGGAAATGAAATTATATGAGACAGCGCTAGATTCCAACAACCCTCTACCGTTTCCAGAAGATGCCGCTAGAATCCTGTTCCAAGAAGAGTTTGAAAACTTTTATTCTCGCCTAGAAAAGGCAAGGACGACAACTCATCTCGATAACTTGGTGAAGGATGTGGATCTGTTCTCGAAAAACTTTCCTATTGGTTTTCAGGATGTTAACGATTTAAGATTCAAAACTGCTGATAAATACTTACGCTTCTCCGATATATTGCTTAATAAGCGAAGGACTTCAAGCGCAAGACGCGCTATGAAGAAAGCCAACGAGCTTATGAAGCAAATAGAACAGGACTCTAAGCAAAGCTAGTAATACAAAAGGGACTCGAGTCCCTTTTTTGCCGTAGATTACTTGCCAATATGCAACTAGATTGCTAATTTATACTTGTACTTAATGAGGAGAGTTAGCCTTGACTGAAGGAATAGTCAAAGTTGGCGAACGTCTGGCGTCCGTATGTAACGATAGCCTTAAACTAGGACTGCAAGACACTTACCGACTCGGCGTTTTACTTGGAAACATCCCCTTTGCTACTTGTGTTAAAAACACGCGAGTTGAAGTTTTTTCATCCCTACATTTCGACCATTGCCGTTTGGATATAAGTCAAAATATCTTTAACAATCACTTTCTTTTTGTAAGTTTATCTCAAGCGACAAGCAAACTATTTCTGCTCAAATACTGGTTATGCCATTCATACCTTCGGCTAAGCCTTCATTATCCGAAACATTCCTCTACCTCAACGTTTAATAGGGGTATACATGATTAATTTTGATGTTCTCAATACATACATGGATAACGACGTAGATCTGATCGTCACTGTTTTTTCTACATACCTTGAAGATCACACGAATGATATAGAGCGTATAGATGAGCTATATGCAAGCAAATGTTGGTCAGAACTCTATCTATTAGCTCATAGTTTAAAGGGCATTCTAGAGAGTTTCGGAGAAGACACCGCGGTCATTGCGTTTCAAAGAATAGAAGAAAAAACCAGAAACGATACAGCGCCAGATAGCTCAGATATAGCTATAGTTACTAAAGAGCTAGCTGCAATTAATCAACAAATCTTCACTTACTTGAAGAATATGCAATAAAGAAATTCAAGGCTTAACTGGGGGAAATATGGCAATGAATAATAGCAATTTTAGGGAGTTGATTGAGTCTCTCAAAGACCTAACACCAACTCAAAAAAGGTACTTACTTAGCCGTACAAAGATGGCGCTAGATGATGAAAGTAATATGTTAAACATCAGTGATATTCTAACACCAGAAGAGTTGGAGGCGTTACTATCACCGGCACCAACAACGAATACAAAATAACAATGATATACAACGCAACCGTCAGATTAACGCTAGGGACCAAGTGAAGCAAATCGACTTTGCTTGGTTGTTAGTTTCTCTCCCTATTCCTTTTCACTACAACAAACGTATTGTTTTCGAAACCTTTTTCCAATGTAAACAGGTCAGATAATTGAGCGACTAACATCAGTCCGCGACCAGAGGAGGACCAACTATCGTCATCCATTAAGTTAGGTGCCTCAATCTGTTTATTTTTATGTTGGATGAACGTCTTTTCATTGATCGGCGCTCCGCAATCAGAGACTCTCAGTTCCACGAAACCGGACACTTGGTCATCCCCAACCCTACACTCCACTTCAATTGGCAGGCCTTCTATTTCACTGTAAGAATGAATATAAGCGTTATTCATGAGCTCAACGACACAAAGCTCCAATGATTGAATTGCATTTAAGGGGATTTGATGACCCATCAAAAACCGAACAACGTCTTTGCTCGCACTTCGTGAGTGAGTAAGGGAGCTCCCGTAAGTTCGTTTAAATTCGCTCTTTGACATTCTTTTCCTTAAAATCGAGCCTCTCACCATGCCATTTTACCTGTAAAAGGCTGGCATCATCATCAAACTCATCTTCGTTGTGCCAAGATTGTACTTTTTTAAAGACGTCTCCCACTTGATCTTCAACTGGCAGCGTGCAAACAGCTTTTACACTCGATGCCAATCGTTGTAGTGAAAACATCTCCTCACCCTGTCTCGCTTCAATCAAACCATCCGAATAAAGCCACAATGCATCGCCCTCATCCAGACTAATTTGGTTACCGATATATTCCATCGGCTGCATTGCACCAACGATAAAGTTATCGTCACCTATCTGTTCCATCGTTTTCGTACTCGCTCGCCAAACTAAGATCCTGGGGTGGCCAGCCGTGCAATAGCTAAGTCGCCCTGATTTTGTGTTAAGAATGGCGTAAGCCATAGTAAAGTAAAGTTGACTGTTTCTAGTTTGCTGATAACGCCGATTTAGCCGTTCAATCACAGATGCAGGCTCACTTACGCAATAGCCGTCATCTCTCAACTCCATCGTGATCGAATCAGGCCCCTGACTTTGAGATAGCGTCTGTTGAATAGAAAAAGCCATCAAAGCTGAAGAAACACCATGACCAGAAACATCAAATACATAAAACGCAACATGTTGTTCATCGAGCTCCAAATACCCCAACATATCACCACCAATCTGGGAGCATGGTTTGTAGACATAACTAAACTGTATATTTTGGATAGTTGATTCAGAAGGGAGTAGTTGCTCCATCAGATGACTCGCAGACTGCAGGTCTTGGTGAATTGTTTGATAGGCCGCATCTAGTTCTTTATTTCTCTCAACGAGTTTGTTGTGCAGTTCTAAAGTACGAAACCCCGCACGGATTCTGGCCTGAAGTTCCTCTACAGACGTCTTCTTATCTACGAAATCATCTGCGCCAGCATCAATGCCTTTCACGATCGAACTTTGGTCATTTCTAGAAGACAGTAGAACAAAGAAAATGTAACGCTCGCTAACTTTAGATTTTAATTGGCGACACAATTCAATACCACTAATTCCAGGCATCATTAAATCACTCAGCACAAACTGAATATCAGGGCGGTGGGTTAGCACTTCGAGCGCCGCTCGTCCGTCTTCAACAGCAAGCACTTCATAGCCTTGCTTTTCCAATGCACTGCTGATGTAAAGCAGGACTGTTTTACTATCATCGACCAAAAGAATGGGTTTCATCTTCCTCCTTAATACGGTTGCTTTACTGGCTAACGCAAAACACTAGTCACTGACTGCTCATTTCTAAAACGGCTGTAGTCTTCGGCTAATAATTGGTGTTGATATCGAGTGTAAGACAACGCTTCATTAGAAATTAGTATCTGATGCTCTTTTTCGATTAACTGACTTTGCAGCCTTTCAATCTGTTCATTCTGCTGTGTGTAATTGAGGTACAGTGCGAATAGACCAAAAACCGAAACCATTAACAGGGCTATTAAAATATTATTGATAGTTTTCACTTGAATATTCATGACCTCTCCTTGTCTATTATTAGACTTTCCATGATGAAAGAGAGCGTCTACGGACCAAGAGCTCGAGGCTCTAAAACGCAACGAAGCAAATTGAGGTTGTTTTTCCAATTATAGGCGATAGGAGAAAAAATAAGAAAAATCTGAAAAAATTTGAATATCCTGCTGAGTTAAGAATCGGTAAGGTAGTAGCAGCGAGCTATCATCCACTCGCTGCAATACATTAACTCTGAAATGCAGGTCTAGCTAAAATTTGGTTATACCATCGAGCAATGTTTGGCGACGTCGATAGCACATCAATTTCTAGGCCTTTAATTGCGAAACTGATCAAAATAAAGCCTGTTATATCGACAATAGTAAAATGGTCTACGGCGATAAAATCATTATGTTCAAGACGCTTGTCTAAGACAGGCAGAAATTCGTAGACGCGTTGTTTTGATTCTTCGCCCCATGCTTCAACGCAACGTTCTCTGTCTCCATAAACTCCGGTCATGTTTCGAAACGCCTGAAATGCCGCATTTAGTCCTTGGAACTCCACCACACGATGCCACATTTCCACCTGAGCACGTTCGAGCTGGTTAGCACCAAACAGCGCCAGATCATTTTCAAACGCTTCATCTAGGTAGCGACAAATCGCCACGCTTTCACAGATCGTCGTACCATCATCCAGTTCTAGTAGAGGCACTTTACCGTTCACGCTTTTCGATTTAAACGGTTCAGATAGGTTATCGCCCTCACGAACGTTCAGCGCAATTCGCTCAACCTCGCCACCGATTTCCTTTAGAAAAATGCTAACTCGCTTACAACTTGGAGTCATTGCGGTTTCATAGAGCTTCATTTCACATCCTTTTATCTTTTTCTAACCGATTGGTTAGGATATACTGTAGCCAGTTTATAAACGATCAGTCAAGAACTTCACTATCAAAAATTTTCAAACAGTTGTGGGTCTGTTTGCTGAGCGAGATTTTTGATGCCGTTTGTGAGTTCACATGAATTTGGAGGTTGATACCCAAGAATAGATGGGTATTCATCATATTGGTTCAGTTCGAACGCTAGAGGTTCTCTGTACCATCCCTCCAAAGCAATTTAACTACCCGATAAGCAGACCCAGGCAGGTAATTTATGGCAAGAAAAGCCAACTTCGACCGAGATGAAAAGCTTCTCGTGGCTATGGATGTGTTTTGGCGCAAGGGCTTTGCGAACACGTCTATCTCGGATCTCACCGACGAGTTGAACATCAACCGCTTCAGTCTTTACAACACCTATGGTGACAAGCAACAGCTCTACTACGAAGCGCTCGATACCTACTTGAAAAAGGTCTCGCTACCGTCACTGAATGATTTGGAAAAAGACGACGCGTCCTTACCTGAGTTGGAATCGTTCCTCAAATCCTTTGCTGAACTGCAACGCAAACGCAACTGTGGGTGTTTTATCCAAAATGCGTTGATTGAGCACGCTGGTGAAGACGATGATGTACTGCGTAAAGGGCATTTTTTGTTCGACCATCTTATCGACATCATTGCGGATGCGCTGACCAATGCGCAAAAAGAAACCTTAGTGCCGAAAACGTTGAAACCAGAAGAGCTCGCTCGTTTTGTTCTCAACAACATGCAAGGTATGCGCGTACTTGGCAAAGCCAAACGTTATGCCGACTTGGATACCGCGCTTTCCTGCTTGCTGGTTTTGATTAGGAAGTGACATGTCGATTGAAGTGATAGCAGTACGTCTTACCAAAGGCATGGACTTAAAGCTGAGCCTAGCGAAATTGGTCGAGCAGCATGGTATCAAAGCAGGCTCGATTGCCTCATGCGTTGGCTGTATCTCTGACCTCAACCTTCGTTTGGCAGGTGCAGAGAGTAAGTTAACCAAACAAGAGCCATTTGAAATCGTCTCTGTGATGGGAACACTAACGCCTGAGCATCAGCACGTTCATATCTCGGTGTCTGATCGTGATGGACTAGTTTGGGGTGGGCATTTGCTGGAAGGCACAGTGATTGATACTACCGCAGAATTGATCATCCATTCTTACTCAGAGCTTGAGTTCACTAGAGCGATGGACGACTCGACTGGCTATACCGAACTACAAGTGAATCCTTCCAAATAGTAAAAAGCTCCAGAGCCATACTGTGGTGTCTCTGGAGCTTTATTCGCTTGTCTCTTACGCTAAGAATTTACTCATATCGCGCAAGCTAATTTCGAGGATCATTCTTCGACTAAATAACAAACCTGATTATCGTCGATCGTTACTTGCCACGTTTTTAGGCAGTGCGCATCGTCTTCCAAACACTGCCCACTCTTTAAACTGAAGTGTTGTTTGTATAGCGGTGATGCAACACACATCTCACCATCGATATCACCGACAATCCCTCGACTCATCACATAAGCCTTACCAATTGGGTCCCAATCTTGAACGGCGTAAACACCGCTATCAGGAATGTAGAATAGCGCGACATGCTCGCCTTCAATCAACACCGTGGCACCGATGAACGGCATTAGGTCACCAAGCTGACACAATTTCACTTTGGTTAAAGCTGCCATTTACACCTCCTGTTTCACTGGAATACGCTGACCGCGCACACGTTGGTACGGTAAGACTTTACTGCCCGACGTGCTGTTCAAGAAAGGACGGAAGCGTTGCAATTTTTGAGGATTATCCAACGTACTCTTCCACTCACATTGATAAGTATCTACGACTCGCGCCATTTGTTCATCCAAAGAATCACATAGATTCAGATAGTCATCCAAAATCACTTGTTTAAGGTAATCTAGGCCCCCTTCCATGTTCTCCATCCACACTGACGTGCGCTGCAAGCGATCAGCGGTGCTGACGTAGAACATCAAGACTCGGTCAATCATGGTGATCAACTCTGGTTTGGATAAGTCGGATGCAAACAAATCAGCGTGTCTTGGTCTCATGCCGCCATTACCACACACATATAGATTCCAGCCGTTTTCAGTGGCGATCACCCCAATGTCTTTACTTTGCGCTTCTGCACACTCGCGAGTACATCCCGATACGGCAAACTTAAGCTTATGGGGCGCTCGCAATCCTTTGTAGCGGTTCTCTAACTCAATGGCTAATCCGACCGAGTCATCAACACCATAGCGACACCAAGTAGAACCCACACAAGATTTCACGGTGCGCACCGACTTGCCGTAGGCGTGCCCTGTTTCAAAACCAGCATCGATTAAGGTTTGCCAGATTTCAGGAAGCTGTTCTAACTGCGCACCAAATAAATCCACGCGCTGACCGCCAGTGATCTTGGTGTATAGATCGTATTGCTGAGCAACTTCGCCTAGCACGATAAGTTTGTCTGGTGTGATTTCGCCGCCCGGAACACGAGGCACTATCGAGTAAGAGCCATCTTTTTGCAGGTTAGCCATGAAAGCATCGTTAGAATCTTGCAGAGATTGATGCTGTGGCTCCATGATGTGTTCATTCCACAAAGAAGCAAACACAGATGCCGCTGTCGGCTTACAGATATCACACCCATGCCCTTTGCCATGCAGTGCAATTAAGGTGTCGAAGTCTTTAATCTGTTCTACTTGGCAAATATGGAACATCTCTTGGCGACTTAACTCAAAGTGCTCACAAAGGTGGTTGTTAACCTCTACCCCCATGGCTGCCAGTTGAGTATCCAATACCGACTTGACCATATTGCTACAGCCACCACAGCCAGTACCGGCTTTGGTGTTGGCTTTAAGGTCCGTCAGGTTGGTAGTGCCAGCTTGTATCTCGGCAACTAAGTCGCCTTTTGTGACGTTGTGACAAGAACAGATGATGGCGCTGTCTGGCATCTCTCCATCAAGCATTCCGGTATCAAACAACAGGTTCGCGGCGTGGTCTGGTAGAACCGTTTTGTTCAAATAACACTGTAAGAGCGCATCGTAGTCACTGTTGTCACCAACGAGAATCGCACCAAGCAATTGGGTGCCGCTCGCATCAACCACCAGCTTTTTGTAGATGCCTGCAACCGCATCTTGCAACACCATTTCTTGAGCGCCTTCGGTTTGCATTTGTGCATCGCCGATAGACGCCACATCCACCCCAAGCAGCTTGAGCTTGGTGCTCATGTCTGCGCCTTTAAAACCTTCGCTTGGCATACCAGTCAAGACATCGGCAGTGGTTCTCGCCATGGTGTAACCGGGTGCGACTAAACCAAAGATCTTCTGCTCCCAAAGGGCACATTCGCCAATCGCGTAAATGTTCTCATCGCTGGTTTGGCATTGGTTATTAATCACAATGCCGCCTCGCTCGCCTATTTCTAGCTCAGCCAGCCTTGCCAACTCATCTTGAGGACGAATGCCTGCGGAGAAGACAATCACATCCACTTCGAGAGGATCTTTGTCTTTAAACACCATACGATGCTTAGCCGTTTCACCATCGCAGATTCGTTCCGTACCCGTTGAGGTGTGAACGGTTAGCCCTAGCGCTTCAATCTTCTCTTTTAGCACTAAGCCAGCACCATCATCTAACTGTACAGGCATCAGGCGAGGCGCAAATTCAATGACGTGAGTTTCTAACCCCAATAGTTTGAGTGCGTTTGCCGCTTCTAAACCCAATAAGCCACCGCCAATCACTGCACCTGTTCTTGCACCTTCACATGCCTTTTTGATCTGTGAAAGATCATCAAGCGTGCGGTAGACAAACACATTGTCGCGGTCTTTACCTTCAATTGGCGGCACAAATGGGTAAGAACCGGTCGCGAGCACGAGTTGGTCGTAACCCAGCACATCTTCACCATCAAGAAGAATGCGCTTTTGTTCTCTGTCGATGCCTATTACTTGGCTGCCAAGTACGAGTTGGATGCCATGTATGTCGTACCATTCTTGGTTACTCAGCATTAAATCATCATGAGACTTACCCGCAAACAAAGAGGACAACTGTACACGGTCATACGCGATAAAACGCTCTGCACCAATCACGGTAATTCGGTGCTCCAAATGCGCGTTTTTCTGCACCAATTGCTCGACAAGGTGTTGCCCGACCATACCGTTACCTACCACAACGATGTGGCTCAATGCGTTCTTTACTGGAATCGTTAAAGGACTGTTCATCGCTGCCTCCTTATGCCGTTTGCGCTGCGGTTTTGGGTTTGTCTTCTTTCGAAGCAGGAATCTCGACTTTGGATTGCTTCTCGTAAAGAAACTTCAGCACCGCTTGTCGACACTTCTGATACTGCGCATCATCCGCCAGTGCTACACGCTCACGAGGGCGCGGTAGATTCACTTCTAACACTTCACCAATGGTTGCTGCTGGTCCGTTAGTCATCATCACGATTTTGTCAGATAGCAGCACGGCTTCATCCACGTCATGGGTAATCATGATGACGGTATTGTTTAGCTCGGCTTGAATCTTCATCAGTGCATCCTGCAAATGCGCACGAGTTAACGCATCCAACGCGCCAAATGGTTCATCCATCAGCAAAACCTTTGGTTGAAGTGCCAGTGCTCTCGCGATGCCGACTCGCTGCTTCATACCACCCGAGATTTCATCCGGTTTTTTGTGCGCGGCATGCTGCATTTGAATCAACTCCAAGTAGTGATTCACTTGTTCCTGAATCCACGCTTTGCCCTTTTTGACTGCAATTTGTTTTACTGCAAGCTCAACGTTTTGATACACGGTGAGCCAAGGCAATAATGAATGGTTTTGGAACACCACTGCGCGGTCAGGTCCCGGTCCAGCTACTTCTCGTCCATCGACGATCACGCCGCCATCTGTTGGCATGTGCAGCCCTGCGACTAAGTTCAATACCGTTGATTTACCACAGCCAGAGTGACCAATTAGGGATACAAACTCGCCTTTATTGATTTGTAAATCGACGTTCTTAAGCGCGATGAACTCGCCATCTGGCGTTGGGAATCGCATCCCTAAACGCGTTAGATCTAATAATGCTTTTTCCATGATCTTTTCCCTTATCTCAACGCTTGTTGTTTATTCCAAGACAGCCACTTTTGAAGTTGCAACATGCCTCTATCGAGCATCAATCCAATAAAGCCGATCGTGATGACGGCGACCATAATACGACCCAATGATGCCGAGCTGCCGTTTTGGAATTCATCCCAAACGAACTTGCCTAACCCTGGGTTCTGAGCGAGCATTTCTGCCGCAATCAACACCATCCAAGCGATACCTAAAGAGAGACGTAAACCGGTGAAGATCATTGGAATGGCAGAAGGTAAAACGATGGTGCGAATGTGCTGCCACCACGAAAGTTGAAGTACTTTGCTCACGTTGACCAAGTCTTTATCAACGCTCGTTACGCCCACGGCGGTATTAATCAGCGTCGGCCATAAGCTACACAGCGCCACTGTGATCAGAGAGTTAATGAACGACTTAGCAAACATCGGGTCATCACTCACATAAGTGGCACTTACAACCATAGTGACGATAGGCAGCCAAGCCAAAGGTGATACGGGCTTGAGCAATTGAATGATTGGGTTGAACGCTTGATACAGCCCTTGATTAAGACCAAGCACGATGCCAAGCGGAATCGCAATAACCGTCGCCAACAGAAAGCCTGCAGTCACAGTCACTAAGCTTGTTATGATTTGGTCGAAGAACGTCGGTTTACCTGTGTAAGGACGAATCTTCACTTCCGCATCCGGATTCTTGACTAACTTCGCAGCATTGCGTTTTTCCTGACGTTCGATAAACGCTTGTTCCTTTTCTCGCTCTTGCCAATGGTCATCGACAAGGTTGCTGAACTGCTGAAAAGTTTGCACAGGCCCCGGTAGCGTACCTAATGAGGTTTGCACTTCTCTCGCTGCTAAGTGCCACATTGCCAAAAATATCAGCAAACCAATGACGGGCAAAAGTACCAACCGACTTCGGTTCACTACCTGCTTAGCAGGAAAAAGGGAAATGACATTACTAGACATACTCACTCCTAAGAAATTTACATCCTTGTTGCCACAAGCGAATCCCCTCGCCTGTGGCGTTTATCGTTATGGTTAAACCTTGTCTTTTCCTTTAAGCCCGATAGAGAACTTCTCTAGATATTTATTTGGCTCGCGACCGTCATAAACGATGTTGTCGATAAAGTGTGTTTGTGGTGCACGGAAACCATCTTCAGCACTAAAATCTGGGAAGTCTTTTTTACTCAACACACCATCTTCAATTAGCGCTTGAGCCGCTTGTTGGTAAATGTCCGGTCGGTAAACCTCTTTTGCGACATCCATGTACCAATCATCGGATTTCTCGCTTGAGATCTGTCCCCAGCGACGCATTTGGGTCAGGTACCAAATCGCATCGCTGTAATACGGATAAGTGGCGTTATGACGGAAGAACACGTTGAAGTCTGGCACGTCTCGTTTGTCGCCTTTCTCGTATTCAAATGTGCCCGTCATCGAGTTAGCAATAACTTCGGCATCGGCTCCAACGTATTCGCTTTTTGATAGCATCTTCACTGCCTCTTGGCGGTTGGCATTGTCGTTTTCATCTAACCAATGTGCCGCTCGAATCAAGGCTTTCACTACGCGAATGTGCGTGTTTGGATACTTCTCAGCCCAAGCTTTAGAAACACCAAATACTTTCTCTGGGTTGTTCTTCCAGATCTCGTAATCGGTCACGACTGGTGTACCAATGCCCTTGAACACAGCTTGTTGGTTCCATGGTTCGCCAACGCAGTAGCCTTTGATTGTGCCCGCTTCCATTGTGGCTGGCATTTGTGGTGGCGGTGTAACACTCAAAAGAACGTCAGCATCCAACTGGCCACTGTTATCGCCTGATTCTGGTGCATAAAAACCTGGATGAATCCCGCCTGCCGCTAACCAGTAACGCAACTCATAGTTGTGTGTCGATACAGGGAACACCATGCCCATGTTGAACGGTTTGCCTTTATCCAGATAGCTGTCGACCACAGGCTTCAGCGCATCCGCTTTGATTGGGTGAACAGGTTTGCCATCTGGTTGTTTGGGAATGTATTGCTTCATCTGTTCCCAAGTATCATTGGAAACCGTGATTGCGTTGCCGTTCAAATCCATACTGAACGCAGTAATCACTTCTGCTTTTGTGCCAACACCAATCGTCGCGCCCAATGGCTGACCAGCAAGCATGTGCGCGCCCGCAAGCTCACCGTCGATGACTCGGTCTAATAGCACCTTCCAGTTTGCTTGCGCTTCTAAAGTGACGTACAAGCCTTCGTCTTCAAAAAAGCCTTTCTCATAAGCAACCGCCAGCGGTGCCATATCGGTTAACTTAATAAAACCAAACTTCAGGTCTTCAATTTCTGGTTCACCCAACTCTGCCTTTACGCTAACCGTGGTGAATACCGACAACGAAATTGCTGACACTTTCAGCATCGAACTCCATTTCATTGGTTTGCTCCCATAAAAAAAGCGCCACTACTCCGAAGAGCAGTAGCGCCGTTGCTAAGTCTACAATTACCGCCGTTGATAATTGAGATAAGCGATTCAACAATAAACCCAATTCTACTAATCCAATTACTGTGCCAACTTATTTTTTACAGTAAATACAATAAATTAGATTATTCCACCGTTTCTTATTCCCTGTTATTGCTTGCTGATAGTGCAACACGCACCACGTTAGAAAATGCACCCTAACCCCAAAGTGGTAGAGCAACTAATCCAACACTTCCAAAGTAGTTATCAAATTCTTGGCAACTTGTGCGAGCGTTTGGCTCGATTGCATGGCCGAATTTCTAAGCGCTTTATAAGCCTGATCTTCATCAACGCTGTGCATCTTCATCAGCAGACCTTTGGCTTTTTCCACCAGCTTGCGCTCTTCAATCTTGTGGGTCAGCGATTCAATTTCCGATTGCATACTTTCGAATTTCGCTCTCACTAATGTCGCATGTTCAATCCAAGGTTGAAGTGCAAACTCACTATCGTTCGGCATAAGAACATAGTCCATTTTTTCTGATAACCGATTGATATCATTGGATGATAATTGCTTTAAGACGATAAGAAGTGGTGCCGATTTTCTGCGGCAGAAATCGACGATCAAACGCAGTTCTGCCGTTGGCTGCTGCCATCCAACCACAATGCTTGCTGACGGTTCTCGTTGCATTAACGTTTCTAGTTGTGCCAATTGGCAACCGATGATGTTGTCGTAATCTTTGCTCAATAAGCCGGACAATCGAGCCTGCTCTTGGAGGCTATCACAGCATACTATGATGGGTGTTTTTGACGTTGATTGAGTCATGCACATTCCTTGTTTATATCTCACTCACTAAGAGAGACATAACAAGGAATGTGCCAACTAAAGCTGAAGCGTTTTAACCAGAGGCAAGATGTTCTTTGAAGAAGCCGAGTGTGCGCTCCCAAGCGAGTGCTGCTTCTTCCGGTGCGTAGCGTGCTGTTGAGTCGTTATGGAAGCCGTGGTTGACGTTCTCATACATTAACGCTTGATACTGTGCGTCGGTTGCGATCAATTGCTGCTCATAAGCAGGCCATGTGTCGTTAACACGCTTATCGAGCCCTGCAAAGTGAATCATCAACGGTCCTTTGACTTGCTTTTGGATCTCTTGCGCCGCTGGTGTTCCATAGAAAGGCACACCTGCATCGAGCTCTTCTGGCATTACCGCGGCAAGCATGTTGACAATGTATCCACCGAAGCAGAATCCAACCGCGCCCAATTTACCGTTGCCACCCTCGTATTGTTTGAGGAAGTTCGCGGCTGCAATAAAGTCTTGTTCGATCTTGGCTCTGTCCATCTCTTTCTGCATGGCGCGCCCCTCATCGTCGTTCCCCGGATAGCCGCCGAGTGGATAAAGCGCGTCTGGAGCGAAAGCAATAAAGCCATCTTTTGCAAGTCGTCTTGCGACATCTTTGATATAAGGGTTCAGACCTCGGTTTTCATGAATCACCAACACGGTCGGCGATTTCAAGGTCTTCTTCTGTGGCATCACCAAATAACCACGCCCTTCTCCATGCCCATTTGGAGATGGAAAGGTTTCGTAAGTTGCTTTGATGTCAGGATCGTTAAATGAAACTTGTTCTGCGAGTGCGTAATTCGGGGTTAGCGCATCGACCAGTGCTGTCATGCTAAAGCCAAGCACAGCAAGGCCACCCAGCCTATTTAGAAACTCACGGCGCGAGATTTTTCCGTGGGCGTATTCGTCGTACCAATCGAAAGCTTCTTGCGGGATCGGGTGGGAAGCCTTTTCACTAGGAGTGGTATGCTTTAGAACCATTATCCATGTCCTCTGTGTCTTACCATATGGGATTTTCTCATTCTCAAAAGCGAAGCGAGAAACGAACGCGATTGAGGCTAAAACTGCGGTTTCACCACTCTGATACGGAGCAAGGTGGTGAAACACATCATTGGCGAGCTAGGATCTTTTACCTTCTTCAAACAATAGATAATGGATTCAGATTCAACAACTTTGCGTCGTTGGTTTTACATTAATTGACAATAGTGCGTCATTGCTAGGCGCAATAGGCTTGCCAGTAAGAGAAGGCTCGTTCGAATGCTTTTTCTCTGTCGTGCATTTGTGCAAATAGCACCACTGTCATGGTGGCAAGAACCGTATTCGCCATTTGATTCATGTCGTCTTCTGACGTCCCAAATGGGCAATTCGCAGGCATTGGCACCTCAGACAGCATTTGCTCCGTCCAGTAGTGCGATGTCACGCCGCTTGTTTGGCTTAGCCATACCGTTTGGCTTACTTTCGGGTTGTATTCTGACTCACCCGATTGTCCTTTGAATGACACAACAGCGTGAGCGGTTTGACCAATCTCATATTCGACTTCAGCATGAAGTTGTTGGAACCCAGGATGGAAGCTACCACGAATACCAACCGTCGCCTGCCCCGGATTCAATGCTCGAACCACTGTATTAATCGGCGTTCTAAGCCCATAACGAATCTTCCAACCGATCATGGTTTCTGCTTGAGGAGCGAACGCACTCAGCGGTAGATACACAATGTTTTGTGTTTCTAACACACGCTTTGCGTCTTCTGCTGATTCCGCTTTCGTAATAGCAAACTTGTCGAGGTAATCTTCTGCGTGTAAACGTCCAGATTGACGGTCGTGATAGCCATGCATCAACACTTTATGACCATTATCGGCGAGGATCTTCGCTGCCAACAAATGCCAAGGCTGACCTGCCGCTTCACGTTTGCCCGCATAACATGGCCAATCAATATCTGCACCAATAGCTGGCATACGGGATTGGAATGCTTTCACAAAGCCAGCGATTTCTTGTTGAGTTTCGTTCTGTACACGGATCAGCATCAACAGCATTGCCATCTGATCGTCGTCGCACTCACCGTTTAGGTATTCATCCATAACTCGAAACGCTTGGTCAAAGTTCAGTGGTTTTCTACCACGTTCGCCACGACCGACTGTTCTAATACATTCCAAAATGCTGCTCATATTCCCTCGTATTCCGTCACTGACTGTACGGTTTCTATTAGTTGTTCGCGCAGTTTGACAACTTCTCCCATCACAATCAATGCTGGGCTCACGCCTTTAAGTATAATCGATAAATCATTGAGCTGATTGAGTTGTGTAACGTGCACTTGTTGTTGAGGACTGCACCCATGAGTGATGATTGCGACTGGGAAATCTTCTCTCAAACCGGAGTTGATTAAACCCGTTTGTATTTGCATTGATTTTTCTAACCCCATATAGAAAACTAACGTTTGTCCGCTTTGCATCAGTTGGCTCCACGCTTCAAATGCGCCTGTTACGACTTGCCCAGTAACAAAGGTAACGCTGCGAGCAACGCCACGATGAGTCAGCGGAATCAAGCTGTTTGCTGAACATCCAATCGCAGCAGTAATACCGGGGATGACTTCGTACGCGACTGAGTTTTTGACGAGCGCTAACGCCTCTTCGCCTCCACGGCCAAATACGAAAGGATCTCCCCCTTTTAAGCGCACAACTCGCTTTCCTTGCTGAGCGAGCGACACCATCAAATCACAGATTTCTTCCTGACCTATACTAGGTTGTCCGCATCGTTTGCCCACGTAAATCCAATCGGCTTGTGGCGAAGCCAACTCCAAAATATCTTTGTTAACCAAACGGTCGTACAGCAGAACCTCTGCCGACATAATCGCTTTCACAGCCTTCACGGTTAACAAGTCAGGATCGTGCGGCCCTGCTCCAACAATCGAGACAAAACCTTTGCGGTTCGCGTCGAGGTCTACTGAATGGTCTTCTAAGAGTTGGTTCAGTTTGCTTGCTTGATCATGCTTAGAAAAGCGAGACGAGCGTTCTTGTTTCTGACTCGCTTCTCCTTTCTTAAACCAAGACTTTTGATAAGGCGCTTCCATGTGCTTATCCTCTTTATGACTTACTTTATTTGAATAGCCAGACTTTGCTGGTTCGCTTGCTGTTTGCCCTTTTGATGCTGATGACTGTCGACCATTTGTTTGATTTGAGAGACGCACGAGCCACAGTTGGTGCCGCATTTGAGTTTGTTTTGAAGCTGGGTCAGTGACGTGCAGTCTTGTTTCTCCATCGCGTCATGTATTTGTTTATCAGTGACACGGAAACAACTACAAACCAGTTTGGCACTGCTTTGCGATTGAGTGATGGTAAGCAGTTGCGATAGCTCCATCGGTTTGCCAATCAAGCCGGTAAAGTTGGTGTAGTCGGTTTGAATCGGTTCACTAGACACCACCAAAACAGAGCGAATGATACGAACGTCTCCAACAAGGTCGTAATCCACCGCTAGCCAACCTTGGGCAATATCTATCGTAATTCTGCGGCTCTTTTCCGTTCGACAAAAACTCTGCTTCTTTGGTCGCTTATCGTGTGCAAAGCGCCAAATGCCCAAATTGCTTTCTGCTTGAAATGCGCTGTAGAGAAATTTACCGGAATCGAACTGTGTACCGATGAACATACCGTAGGTTTTTACCGCCGCATCTTGCACTTCAACATAAGACGACTTAAACGCAGGCTGCCCGGAAATAGGGTCTTTTGCGCTGTTTACTATCGCGTTAACACTGCTTTCACCGCCATATCGACCCGCCCAGTGCATTGACATAAATAGCTCTTGAAAACCCAAACCTTCATCAATGGCAACTTTGGCATAAATACTGGTGTTTGAAGTAGGCTGAAACAGCTTGGTGAGTTGTCCTGCTTTTAAGCGATTTTGAGTAGCAGAGAGTGTGTTCATGTACACGGTTGGTTCTAACTCGGAGGCGGCAAGGTGTGCGATATGACCTGTGCGCGTCATGGTATGCCATTGATCGCGTTGCCTGCCCGTATTGAGCCACCAGCCTTTTGTTCTCTCTAAACGCGTTGGAGATTCACTGGTCACGACAAAACGCGCTTTACCATCTGGGTGCGAATAGATGCCATCAGCAAAAGGACGCTCTCCTCCCCATTGTGTCGGCCCCCACTCTTCGTATTCTTGCTCGGTTAAGTTGGCGTATTGAGAAAGATCTAGCTTCAATGGCGAATCTGCATTCATGCGTGTCATCGCCGCATATTCCCTGAATACCGCCCGCTCAGAAGTAAACGCAAAACCATTTTGTGTCTTTTCCAATGCACACAGAGCTTGCCCGACTTGGCTTATCGCCCACCAATCTGATTTTGCTTCACCCGGAGGCGCTTGAAACTGGCGCTGCCTAGAAAGTCGACGCTCAGAGTTAGTTACCATGCCTTGCTTCTCACCCCAACCAGCGGCGGGCAGCAACAGATCCGCGTAATGCGCCACATCCGAATCCGCTGTGATATCGGAAACAATCACAAACGGACAAATCTCTAGCGCACGTTTTACCAATTGGTTATCTGGTAAAGAGACAACGGGGTTGGTTGCCATGATCCACAGAACTTTAATCTCACCACGTTCTACCGCCTCAAACAGTTCAACGGCTTTTAAACCGGGCTGAGTGGCAATTTCTGGTGAATCCCAAAACGCCTGCACTTGCTTGATAGACTCTGCGTCAAAAGCACGATGAACCGCTAACTGATTGGCCAATCCACCGACTTCTCGCCCACCCATCGCATTCGGCTGACCTGTAATAGAAAACGGCCCGCAACCTGACTTGGCAATTTTGCCTGACGCCAAATGTGCATTAATAATGGCATTGCCTTTATCGACACCATTTTCGGCTTGGTTAACCCCTTGGCAAAACAACGTGATTGCGGTTGGGCTTTGTGCAAACCATTGGAAGAATGTCGTGAGTTTTTCTTCTGAAATCCCAATGGAAGACGTTAGATTAGTGACATCGTAACGCAAATCAGCAACTTCTTCTGCAAGCACCTCAAACCCGTCGGTATAGGAGTTTATGTATTGAGAATCAATGTATTGCTGCTCAATAAGAAACTTGAGCAGCCCATTAAAAAGTGATACATCCCCATCGTTTTTAATCGGTAGATGCAAATCCGCTTGCTGCGCGGTGACCGTTTCCCGAGGGTCAATGACCACTAGCTTGAGGTTAGGATTGTTTTCTCTCGCTTGTTGAATACGTCGGAATAAAACAGGATGCGTCCAAGCGGTATTAGCACCGCAAATTATCAATAGCTCAGTCTTATCAATGTCGTCGTAATTGACGGGAACGACATCTTCACCAAATGCTCGTACATGAGCCGCAACCGCCGAAGACATACACAAACGGGAGTTCGTATCGATGTTTGCGCTGCCAACATAACCTTTCATGAGTTTGTTGGCGACGTAATAGTCTTCCGTCAACAACTGGCCTGACACGTACATCGCGACGGAATCCGACCCAAACTCCGCTTTCGCTTGATGAATCTTTTCTGCAATCAGATCCGTGGCTTGTTGCCATTGTACTTCTTGCCCTTGAGGTCGCTGCTTAGTGACAAGCTTTGGATACAGCAAGCGCGAAGGCATATTCAAGCTCTCTGCCAACGCGACGCCCTTTACGCACAGTGATCCCGCATTTGCAGGATGACACGCATCCCCAACGATTCCTTTCGCATTGACCTCGACACCACATCCAACACCACAATAGGGACAAGTGGTTTTTTTGCATCCTTGCGACATAACACCTCCAGTGCGATTCAGCCCAACTTACTAGCAAAAAAAAGCCTCTCCCGAATCGAGAGAGGCAGCAATGCCTTTAACGCTGTTAGTACATTTTCAAAAAGTAATACCCTATACCGCTCTCGCCTGCTATTGAGAGCGGTGCATCGAGTTATCGATGAACGTTTATGTAAAGCAAGTGAGGTGCCAAGATTAAAAACCATTACTATACAAAAGGTTAGCTTAAAACCAATTATAGCAACGTAATGCTACGCACTGATTGTGTGCAAATTTCGGTCATTATCGTGCAGTATTACTTTACTAATTCCATAACTAACCTGGATTCTTCGTCACCAAAATAATGCGCTTCTTCTTCTAACGTTTTAAAGCCAAGGGAGAGGTATAAAGACAATGCAGGTTGGTTCTTAGGATCGACAGTCAATTTCACGCTTGAGCCTAACGTCAACGGCTCAATTACGTTTTCTAGGAGGGAACGCGCAATACCTTTACCTCTATGTTGAATATCGACGGCCAATGACATGATCCAATATTGATGTGCATTTGTGCTAGTCGTTAGCAATATATACCCTGCGACCTGCTCTCCCTCTTTTGCTACCAGTAAACTCTCTCCCCAACAATCAAAAGCTTGCCGAAAGAAAAATTGAGGATAGGCGTGTTCTCCAAATAAAGTATTTTCGAGCTTATATATGGCAAATAAGTCCTCTTTTTGCGCAGACAAAATGTCCATTCAATGACTCCTTCTTTAACATGAATGGCAGCAGTATACCTAAATCTCATCTAAATGACGGGACACAAACATCTCAATTAAGTGCTTAAGAAATGTAATATTCTTCCTGAAAATTAGGCCTAACTCACTTAGAACATACATCCGTGATTAAGTTTTAACCGCAAAATCAAAAACCACACAATATTAAAATTTCAACACATACAACCATTAAATACATTAAAATTAAGAACTTTATTCTGGTTTATTGAAAAATTCATAGTTGGATAATTTACAACCACCCCAAATCCACAGCATTATTCACCAAGCTTCGCATGTGATAATAAACACTAAAACCTTTACCATTTTCAGCATTATTATTTTTATAAAAGCGAGTTTTAAAGTGAAAGAATCTCGAAATGCCTTAAATCCTAGTGAAATAAACACAACCACAGCTTGGTCAAAACATGATACACATTGGGTTCTTAGCCTATTTGGAACGGCCGTTGGCGCAGGCATCCTGTTTCTGCCAATTAACCTTGGGATTGGTGGTTTTTGGCCTTTAGTCGCGATGGCAGTACTTGCTTTTCCAATGACCTATCTTGCGCACCGTGGCTTAGCTCGTTTTGTACTATCTTCTAAGATCAAAAACGCAGACTTCACTGATGTAGTGGAAGAGCACTTCGGCGCAAAAGCAGGCCGTTCTATTTCACTGCTGTATTTTCTTTCGATCTTCCCGATCCTGTTGATATATGGGGTTGGAATAACAAACACAGTAGATAGCTTCATGGTAAATCAGGCTGATATGGCTTCTTTACCTAGACCTTTGCTTTCTGGCGTACTAGTGTTTGCACTAATTGCTATTATGATGGCGGGTGAAAAAGTAATGCTACGGGCCTTTGCCATTATGGTGTTCCCACTTGTTGCCATTCTTGCCTTTCTATCATTTTACTTAATACCGAACTGGACCATGCCTGTCATGGATGTGCCAGAAGCGTCAGCTTTTGCTAGCACTATGTGGTTAGCAGTTCCTGTAGTGATTTTTTCGTTTAGTCACGCAGCTGCAATTTCAAGCTTTGCAAATGTACAACGTCGCCATTACGGTAAGCAGGCAGATGCCAAATCCGAAGTTATTCTTCGCCGCACTAGCATCATGCTGATTGCCTTTGTTCTTATTTTTGTATTTTCCTGTGTGCTAACACTGTCACCTGAACAATTGGCTCAAGCAAAAGAACAAAACGTATCCGTATTGTCTTACTTAGCGAACGCAACCGATAATCCATTTATTGCAACACTTGGTCCTTTAGTAGCGTTTGTTGCTATCACTTCATCTTTCCTTGGGCATTTTTTAGGTGCGCGTGAAAGCTTAAATGGTTTAATTAACAAGCATTTTAACCTATCTGAGAAGCGTGTTGATCGTATCAGCGTGGCAGCACTGTTCTTCTCAATCTGGGCGGCGGCGATCATGAACCCAAGTATTCTTGGTATGATGGAAGCATTGTCAGGGCCTGTTATTGCAATGATCTTATTTATTATGCCAATGTTAGCGGTGTATAAAATCGAGGCGATGAAACAATATCGAGGAAATGTCTCTACTTACTTTGTTCTAGCAGCAGGCATTGTGGCGGTAAGTGCATTGATTTTTAGCTTCTTCAGCTAATAACTAAAGACTAGCTTGGATTTTCAGGGGAATACCTTACACAAGGTTAAGGTGATTCCCTGAATTTTCTTACTCTTTAAAAGGTAATCATCGTTACCCTTGACTCTTAAATAAGAGCGAAAACACCCGCAATCATAAGTACTGAAGCGATGCAGGTACGGCCGATAATGCCGAAGTGCGAAGGTTGAATCATTTCATTATGCATAGTTAATCTCCTATTTATTATAAATAGCCATTTTTTATTGGCTTAATAACACTATGTCTAATATCCAGTTTTTTAACAACCCATACAAACATTAAATATTTATGACAGAAACGTAATTTTTTACACTTCACCCTGATTTCGAGCGATGAATCCGCGGCTTAAATCATTAGATTGAGTCCACCGAATATGCTCACTTACCTTCCATCGTTACCCTACCTATGCCATCTTCCAATCATTACATAAGTTTTCAATAGATTTTGTTTTTATAAATCATAATATTATAGAGATCCTTCTCGTCTCTCACTCCCAAAGCACTTTGCCACTGGGAATCCATCCGCACTTAACCAACAAGAAATGGTAGACTTAACTGGTATTCGGTTAAGAGATCACATTTTATTAATACGCTCATGCACTTCTCAATTAAAAAACTGGCTTGCGCACTTTGTACTGCACTTGGACTTTTCTTGCATCCGACCAACGTACTGGCGAGTACCGAAAAGCAAGCTTATCTGGAAGAACACATTTCAGCAGAAAGCAAGCCCATGTTAAAACTCTACTTTCGCTCGATGGGTAAGCCGCGATCAATTCAAAAAGATGAGTTAAATGCGCCACAGAATGCATCAGCGGAGTCTCTTGCTCTGTATTACTTTGCACGAAAGTACCTTAAGCGTTACGAAGGCGTTCCATTACCGAAAGATATGCCCGATTTAATCGAATTCGGTAAAAAGCACCATTTGGAATGGGTCGTCGCTGAAGCACAGCTCAATAAGGCTGTAACAATGATTGAGCAAGACGATAACTGGAACGCAGAATTGTTACTCCATGACGTTGTTTCTACAGCCCGTGATCTTGGTTATCTAGCATTAGAAGGCCGTGCTTACCGCTGGTTAGGCAATCTAGAAGTATCTCGAAATCAACTACGCAGTGGCCTAAAATATTATCGCAATGCCTATGAGTTATTAGAAAAAACAGTATTTGAAATACAAGTCGCGATGACACTGAACAACATTGGGACAGTCTACATCGACGCATCAGATTGGGCTCGGGCCAACAGCTACCTAACGCAAGCTCTCGACACTTACCTAGAGAGCGAATATCAATACGATAATAGCTTTTTTATGGGGGTTATCTACGCAAACCTTAGCATCGTTCACTCGAGCCTCGGAGATAACAAAAAAGCGGAATATTATTTCAATGAAGCCATTCGACTTTCAATGCAAACGGGGTCTGACACAGTCAAGCACCACTCTTTATCCAGCTTTTCACAAATGTTGAGCTCGGTAGGAAAAATTGATGATGCATTAATGGTCGCACAGCGTTGCGTAGACCTGCTCATTCCAAAAAATCTAGAAATGCTAAAAACGTCTTGTTACGAGGCATTTGCAGAGGCTTACCTCGCAAACAAACAATACGATAAAGCTATTACAACAGCACTTAACGTTCTAGAACAAACCAAATCAACCAGTGAATTAGAGCTGCGTCAGCGTATTGATATGCTTTCGGTACTGGTAAACGCTCATCAAATTCTTAATGACTATGAAGCGGCTTTTCATTATTTAACCCAATTAAGAGAGCTAGAGGCTGAGTTTTCTCATCATATTCATGGTGAAGAGATGATTAACATTAAGTTTGACCTCGAAGCTAAGTTAGCCCAGAAAGAACTCAAATTGCTAGAAACAAAAAATGCGCTACAAGCCTCTGAACTGCGTTCACAGCGCTATCGAGAAATGTTCTACTTTATCGCTATTGCGGCAATTGGAGTCGTTGGTTTTCGTTACGTACTGCGCGTTAGACGTATTAATAAAGCACTCACTCAAGAAAATACTACCGATCCATTAACTCAACTGCATAACCGTCGCTATCTTCACATTTGGTTGGACAAAATGGCTCGTAGAAGCCCAGATAGAACATTTGCCTTAGCCGTTTTAGATGTCGATCATTTTAAAACCTTTAATGATCAATATGGACACGATATTGGCGATAAAATGCTGACTCATATTGCCACGCTATTTAATGAATCCACCCGCTCTGGTGACCTACTCATTCGTTGGGGTGGAGAAGAGTTTGTCCTATTATTCGAAGTACAGCGAGTTGAAGATTGCGCTAAGTTTTTGGAGCGATTGAGACATACTGTTGAAAACACGCCATTGGTGGTTGACTCTAAACCATTAAGCGCGACAATTTCCCTTGGAGCAGTGGACAAACTATCGGCACAAATAATTAAACAAGAATGGGATCAGTGGTTTTTCTTGGCAGACCAAGCTTTGTATGATGCGAAGCAAGCTGGCAGAAACCAGTTCATCATTCACCCTACATCATAAAAAAGCACACATGAAAAAAAATCTAATCATTATTACTTTTGCGCCTCTATTTCTTATGGCGTGCAGTAATCAGCAAGCATCTCAACTGGGAATGCGCA
Organism: Vibrio sp. Vb1337; assembly: GCF_033338715.1. Taxonomy (NCBI): domain Bacteria; kingdom Pseudomonadati; phylum Pseudomonadota; class Gammaproteobacteria; order Vibrionales; family Vibrionaceae; genus Vibrio; species Vibrio sp. Vb1337. The sequence continues at coordinate 64,317 of NZ_JAWOTD010000008.1, forward strand.
GCAGCAGTGTCAATGTATATGCCCAGCAAATGAGTAACACTCAACTATGTGAAACTCTCTACTACAACCGTGCAACCAACCAAACCAAAGTGGCGATTGGTGCTGAGTTCAATCGACGTGGATTAAACAAAAAGTGGTGTGATAAAGAATTCGATAAGTTGTACATTAAAAAGTGGATTGATAACGTGCTGCCTAAAGAAAAAGCCGAACCTAAGAAACCAATGGCAACTATTCAACCCACTTCAACTAAATAACTCCCCTCTTGAAGCAGACGGTACACTCGTATTTTCTGCTTTTCACTTTTCATGCATGCTCGATGCGACATATAAAAACCTCATGGTTTCAGTAAATTAACAAAGACTTATGTTGTCCATCGAACTTTTAATGTAAACAAGTTGTAAATGGTTTTCGTCCTTATTCTTTGTCGTTAGCTTTGTTTGTTCCTGTTAGCGGAATATGAAACAGGAACTAAAAAATTCCAAACAAAGACATGAGGTCAAAAATGGAAATACGCATTAATCGCCTATTTGCTGCTATGTTGGCAGTAGGCATTGCACCTGCCGTCTCGGCGTTTGATCCACTCTATTCTGAACAATGGCACTTAGACAACACGGGGCAAACTGCGTTTGCGGCTAATCCTGCTGTTGCTGGGAACGACTTAAACACTAAGCTCACTCAAGCAATGGGGATTGCAGGTGTTGGTGTGAAAGTTGCCGTTATTGATTCTGGAGTGCAGATCGATCACCCCGACCTTGCAGGTAATATAGTAACAGGTAGCAGAAACTTCGTCGAAGACTCTTCATTCCCACCAAGTTATCCGGTTGATACTAATGGTCATGGCACTGCTGTAGCCGGTTTGATTAGCGCCGTCGGCAACAACGGTGAAGGCGGACGCGGTGTCGCTTCTCACTCTTCCCTCATTGGTTTTAACTGGTTAGCCAACCAGACATTAGAAGGTTGGTTAATCTCCCATGGCATGGACCCAGCAACACGTGATGTTCGCGTATTTAACCAAAGTTACGGTTTCAGCCCTATAAACCCGATTACTTTTGATGAAAGCGACCCTCAACTAAAACTTGAAATGGACGTGATGAAAAACGTCAGCGAGAGTAACGCCTGGGGTCGAGGTGCTGTATTTGTAAAGTCAGCAGGTAATGGTTACCGTTATTTCAATGCAGGGCGATTCTTCGTATTGCCAAGTAACTTCTTTGCTGGTGGAGACAATCAAGGCTTACCGATGCACAACTCTGCTCAGTCTTATGATAACGCCAATTACTTCAATTTAGTCACTAGTGCACTACGCGCGGATGGTACGCGAGCGAGTTACTCATCGGTGGGTTCGAACGTGTGGGTTGCAGCACCAGCAGGTGAATATGGGCAAGATTTCCCTGCTATGGTCACCACTGATTTAATAGGTTGTGAAGAAGGGCAAAATACCAGTGAAGGCCTAGGCATTAATGGGTTACACGGCGGAACGGAGCTCGATCCGAACTGTAACTATACCAGTACGATGAACGGAACCTCATCGGCTGCGCCAAACACATCGGGTGCCATCGCGGCAATCATGTCAACCAACCACGCACTTTCTGCTCGTGATGTACGTGCTTTACTAGCGGAGACAGCAAAAGTAACGGATAAAGCGCATCCAGGCCTACAGCTTGAATTTACTAACCATAATGGTGAACAGGTTAGCTACGAGGCCATTGCCCCTTGGCAGAAAAACGCAGCAGGCGTAGATTTCCATACTTTTTATGGCTTCGGCGCTGTAGATTTAGATGAAGCGATGCAACGTGCTCGCATGACGAATCGTGTTTTACCAGCGCAAGTCATTACGCCATGGGTTAATAACGCTACAGAAGTAAGTGTACCCGATGCAAGTCTAGTTGGTGGTTCTTCAAGTATCGCCATTGCCGATGAGCTGACAGTAGAATCCGTTCAGGTGACATTGACATTGGACCACGCTCGTCTGCCCGACTTAGCTATCGAGCTCATTTCGCCATCAGGGACTCGTTCCGTTTTGCAAACACCGCGCAATGGTCTTGTTGGTCAATCTCTTGATCCAACGATTACAGGCTACAAAGATCAATTAATGTTGTCTAACCAATTTTATGGCGAAGATGCAAAAGGCGAATGGACGTTGCGAGCAATAGATACGAACGGCGATGAAGCCTATTCTTACATTGCATATTTCAACTCTTCCACCATCTATGACGTTCCGATGGCAAACAACGCTCAACCCGGTGTTATTAAGAACTGGTCGATGCGCATATTTGGACACTAAGGAGTCAATAACATGAAATACAAATCATTTTCTATGCTGGCTCTCGTTATCATGACGTCGAGTGTATACGCTGAGCAACAGCTCTCTCAACAACCTGCACCAGAACTGTTTGTGCCATCAGAAGCGGTTGAGATTAATGGCCAAGATTATCGAAAAGTGCAAACTGGCACTGTTAGAACCCTATCTGAAGACGTAAAACTTCAAGCGGGTGATGAGGTGTTTAAGAATGCGTTTAGTAACGTATCCAAAGCCACAGGACTGGTTTATATCACCGTAAACAATCCTAACGAAGCGAAAGCAGTCGCCAAAGAGTTAAAATTAGAAGTTATCTTCGCAGAGGGGGAATCAGCGGTGTTAAAAGCATCTCAAGATCAAGATCTGCTAAGTATTAGCGACTACTTAAATGCAGACAGCCGGGTAAAAGCGTCTAAAATTGAACTAAACAGCGGTAAATACCGTGCACAATAATTCTCTAACAAGAGAAGTTGGCCTGTAAAACCATGCCTCAGCGATTGCTGAGGCATTTTTATGGGTAGGAACAGATACGCTATTATTCTTTAGTAACATTTCGCATAACTAGTATGATACCTAAACACCCTACTCGCCTGCGCCTGTCATTTCTTAAACAAAATAATTTCCGTTCTTAGCTCTTCTTCCGTGGTTTCCTTCGGACTATTCAGATAGCGTTCGATTCCTAAAGGACTGGTTTTGACTTTGATACCACTCTGACGAACCAAGTTCATCGCTAAAGCCCATGCATTTCCCAAAAACTGATATTCACCTCGGTGTTCAACGACAAATGTTTCACTCTCAGGAATGGTACCAGTAACCGCCCCTTGAGGCGCTGGTACTGAGTTATGAAGAGGAAAGCAAGTGATAAACTCGAATGTACCTTTCTGCATATCCATCGACTGGTAATAACAAAACAATTCACCATTCACGGATAGGGTTTCGTCACTAATTAACTGTTCTAGTTGCTGAACATGCTTCTCAATTACCGAACCTAATTCCTGCAAGCTAGCCACACCCTTGATCCCAATATAATGAATTTGAGGCAACGTTCGGTTCCCAATTTCGACTAAGTCTGAATGCACTCTTCCGGTTTCAAGCTTACTTTTAAGCATGCGTAACCCACGTTGATAATCCATCTCTATCATCGACTTAAACATACTTTTCAGAAAGAACAGATACCAAGGGACGCGAGATTGCATTTGCCATTCGACTAAACAGCCATTTTGTGACGGCGTCACGATTAGAGTCACCTTTCCATGGCTCTTGATTGGACGAAAGAAATGCAGCTCCATATCTAATCGATGCTCTTGAGTACTTTCCAGTACAATCGCGCCAGTCCCAATACGCTGACCATTCCATTGATAACCAGCTCCAACGTGGCCCTGATTATCACTGAATGTCAGCTCGCAGCTTGGTTCAAGAATGATCCATGGTGACCAGCTGGGCCAGTTATTGAAGTTCTTGAGATAGCCAATAATTTCACTTTGATTCTTATTAATTTCAATACTTCGGCTGACCAGATAAGAGAGCATAACGGTTCCTCGAGTTTCCGCTTCACTAACTTCAGTCTAATTCAAATTCCAGTTTTTTCTTGTTTGACTGCGAGTTAGATGCGTACGACAAGAAAAAGCCAGAGCGTTAATTCTCACTTGAATCAATACGCACAAAGCTAAGAGCAGAACTCCACTTTTGCACTAAATCGAACACCATCATCGTCCAGTACTAACGCCCACCCCATCCGTTCACATATTCGTTGTACGATAACAAGCCCACAACCATAACCAGCGTTGTACGTCTCGTTGCCATCGTGACGGTTTAGGATCTTAAGCGCATGACCTTTCAACTCAATTTCAATATCTCCCACACTATAGCTAAAGGCGTTTTTAATCAGATTGTTGATAACAATGGTCACAAAACTCTCTGGTGCCTTCACTACACCACTATGTTGTTCGTGCAAAGCGTAATTCGAATCTTGCTTGGCAAATAAAGGAGCTAGCTCTTCCAACTGTTTTTGTAAACAAGTGAGAAGCTGATGCTCTCCGTAATGCTGAGGCTCTATTTTCTCTTTACCAAGTAAGAGAAACGCTTCTGTCAGTACACGCATCTCGTCACAAGCTGACTGCATCCTCGTGATGGCTTTTTGCGCAACTCGAGGTTGATCAGGAATACGCGTCAGAATGTCTGTTGAGCCTTTAATCACCATGATTGGCGTTCTCAACTCATGCGATGCAAAACGGCTAAATTCTTGTTCTCGTTTGAAATAGCCCGCGATATCGTTCTTATTATCCAGCAAAGTTTGCTCTATCTGGCGTGTTTCGCTGAACTTAGTTTCAACTTGGAAAGCGGGTTGATCCGGTGACATTTGGCTAATTTTGTCTTCAATTTGCGCTAGTGGTCGAGACAATATTCGCACCATGTAAATGCCATACCCGACCATAACAAATGAAAATAAGCCACCGAGCAGTAGCGTAAACTGATGCAGCGAGCTTTCGTATTCGTCCAAGTAATCATCTGAGTCATCTTGAAATACAATGTACATAAGCCCCTTCCCTGAGGGATGGTTCAATACAACAAAGTGTTTGTCTTCTTCACCAAGCAGGTATTCGTAAAAACCAGGTGAAGTAAAAGAGAGCAACCAATCCGGTGTCGGAGCTTCACTCCAATATGAGTTGAACTCCAATACGTTTGGCAATGGCGCATCCCAGCCCTGTTTCTCGAAATTCTCACTATAAAGCGCAGCTTCAGTATCGAGCCAGTGATGTAAACTCAGCACTTCCAGTTTGTTTTCTGCCACATAAATCAGCGACCAAAAAAGAGTAAACATCACAAACGTCATGACCCCAAAACCCCAACGGATCTTGCGATAAATGCTTGGATATTCGTTATGCTTTAAGTCGGTAACCTTGTCCATGAATAGTCTCTAATCGTGATTCTTCAAAACCTTTGTCTAGCGCGGTTCTTAAACCGTAAATATGGCTACGAAGTGCATCACTTCCGGGTGGTTCGTCTCCCCACACACTATCGATCACTTCTGTGCGCGAGACCGCTGCTGGAGCACGTTGGAGGAGCAATTTTAAAATTTTAGTTTGAATTCGACTCAGCTTAATTTCTTTGTCTTTTCTCGTTACTTTTCCTATCCGCGCATCTAAACAAATATCTGCAAATTTGAGCGTTCCGATATCTTGTCTTGGACCACGATTAGCCAAAGCATGAACACGCAAACTGAGCTCTTCCATCGCAAATGGCTTCATTAAATAATCATCTCCCCCCGCTTTAAAAGCCGCGATTTTGTCCTCTAGCGTATCTTTTGCCGTTAGGAAGAGAATTGGCGTTCCACATAACTTATCTTGTCGAAGCTTCTGTACCGTACTGATGCCATCGAGCTTCGGCATCATGATATCCATGATGATTACATCGTAATGATTTTCCTCGATTAACTTAATCGCAGCCTCTCCATGAAACGCACAATCGATAATCATGCCTTCTAGCTCAAGATAGTCTGCAATCGTCTCCGAGACGTTATGGTTGTCATCTACAATTAAAATTTTCATAAAATCACATTTCTTCACGATCTCTTCACGATATGCCCAATAAGATACAGGCAATTTCCTAAACTCGCTCGTAAATTGAGGTTAATACAATGAAAAAACTCGCTCTTATTTCTGTAGTAGGTTTGGCATTGTCTGGTTGTGGTGGTTCAGGTGGTGGCAGCAATAGCGATAGCACATCAACTCAACCAGCAGTGAAACCAAGTGTAGCGATTGGCTCTGTTGAAGCGGTCAACGCTGAAGAAAGCACGTTAACCGTCAATGGACATACGTATCGTGTGTCTGAGGTGGTTTATGACGACACACAAGTGCAACTGGCCGATGTAAAACCAAAAATGGTGGTTCGCGTGGGGTCAGATATTCGGCAAGCTTCGAATAATGGCGTCCGAGTCACACTTGAACCAACCATTACAGGACGTGTCACAGCGATTGATCATGTGAAGAAAACATTTACGGTAAACGGCGTAGATCTGCAGTTTGACGGTTTAAGTGATGATATAGAGGTCAACGACTGGGTGATGGTGTCATCCTTGCCGACTGCGGATGCGGGTTATCGAGTGTTGTCTGTGGTCGAACTCGACGTAGATAACGATTACCCAGTACTTGATAACGACTGCGAACTGGAAGGCCGTATTACCAGTATCGATGAAAATGCTGGCACGTTTGAGCTTGGTACAAATATAACCGTATCTTACGACAACATTAGCCAACTTAGCATCGGCCAATGGGTGGAAGTAGAAGGTGAAATGCAAAACGGTATCTTCATGGCACATGAGGTAGAAGTTGAAGGCTACGACGTCATAAGCAATGACAGCGATGTGGAAGGCATCGTCACTTGGGTTGCAAATGACTACAGTGAGTTCTCACTAAACTACCGAGGTGCATTCTTCATCGATAACGCAACACGATTTGAGGATGGTAGCAAAGCTAATCTAGAACAAGGTCAAGAAGTAGAAGTGACCTCTGTGATGAAAAATGGCAAACGCACAGCTACCGTCATCGAATTTGAGCGGTCGGAGTTTGACAATGACAACCAATGGCGGGGTAAAGAGTTTGAATGTGAAGGCTATGTATCAAACTACGATGCTGATTCAAGAGTGTTTGAAATTGAGCATTGTGAGAATGATGCTGATCAAGTACTAAGTAACACCACCGTTGTGATTGATGCACAAACACGCTTCCAAGGCATTGAAGAACTTAACCTAAATGGTGCTCGTGTCGAAGTCGAAGGTGTGATCATTAACGAGCAAAATATTGCCCGTGAAGTGGAGTTAGACGTTTACGACTACTAATCCCTTCTACGCTTAAGAAAAAGTGTCACTTCGGTGGCACTTTTTCTTTTCACCTTACTTTGCTTCCCAAGCTCAAACCAACAAATTCTCAGCCAAAGCCTTTTCTCTCCGTTACACTTTACCTATGTTTCACAACATTGGTGACGAATATGAAAAAACGCAACCTCATTTTGTTAATCTTGTTTTTTGGTTCAGCCACGAGCTTAGCTAGCGTTATGGATCCTGACTGCGATGCAGAAAAGGCAGCTAAAGCCGCTGCGACAAAAGCCGTGGTTGGTGTTGGGGGTCGCTGTACGCCTAAAGAGGCACTGAAAGATACCGCAGTTGATGCAGGAAAAGACAAATTGCCAGATGAAGGGATGGCGGGTAAAGCTGTTGATGCAATGACACCGGAAAAAGAGAAGAAAACGGTGAAAGACGTAACCAAAAAGCTCAATAAAGATTGATACGCTTTCTTGTAGTTAACTTTAATAGCGAAACTCCCCCCTCCCCAAAAAAAAGAGCGCCGATTGACGCTCTTTCCGAACTCTAATAGATAACCAATTATGCGGTTCCTGCTTCACCTATCCAATGATAATGGTGGTTGGCTTTTTTCCCCACTAAACCGAGCTCTGCCAATTCTTCAAATACCTTGTCTACCTCTTCCGCAGACAGCCTAAACTGTTTAGCAACGGCTTTTTTGGTGCACGTAATTTGATGCGTTTTAAGTGCATCGCTAACTTGCTCTAACAAGGTTTTCGGTTCCTTTGGTTCTTCTGGCTCCGGCGCAGCTGGTATTTCTTGCTCTTCTTCCTCTTTTATATGAGGAAGATAACCCGCAGGCGCTGGGTCTATATCGCGAACTGTTTTCAATATCATGCCCTCATTTCTGCGATAGAAATATCGGAACCGTTGCTCTTCACCAATCAAGCCAACAAAAAATGCAGCAAAGAAGTCCAAAAGAATCGAAAGAAATACAACCAAGCCAAGCTGAGCTTGTTGAGAGGTGGTACCAAATGCATTGGCTAGGCTATCAATCAAACCAATCACTGAGCCTTGCGTCACCGGCGGTAAACTATCACGCTCCATAGCCAAGCGTTGCTGCTCTTCACGTAAGGTTTTGTTTTGATCCTGAATGCGAGTTACACCAGTCGCGATACGCTCCATCTCGATGTATTTCTGCGCTGCCATATTGTTGAGCTCAATCTGCTTATCGATTGCCGCAATCTGACGATTAAACGCTTCCACTTTCGCCTGCTCTACCGAAATATGACTTTGTGCACTATTGGTTGCACTATTAATCCCACCAATACTACCGCCAATGGAAATCGCAGCTAAAACTAAATAAAACACGAGAGCGGTGGCTGCTCCTGTGTAGTTGCGATGGGCTCGGCGCTCACCGTATTCATACCAAGCGTAAAATTTACCCGCTTCAAAAATGATCGCTAAACCACCAAATAAGGTTTGCATCATCGGGTTTTCGTCGATCGACAAAAACAGCAATAGAGAAAAAATAGTCGATGCTAAAATCGCAGCACCGGTGAATGCATATACACTCACCATGGCAAATCGACCTTTAGGGTATCGATATCCAATCTGTTGTTCGTATTTCATTTGAGAAATTTCTTAAGATTAATCGCCCCTCCGACTAAGTAGGACGGACGTTTCTGGCATGTACAAAGGAGCGCAGAATACCGTATCCTTTATTAAATTACTGTCATAATTCCGTTAATGGAAAACAAGTGAAGATTCGCTGTGCATTTTGAATCGATATCAGCCAAATCTAGCACGTAAAAACACCACCACGACACCCACTAACCGAAGCTTCAGTGACATATAAGAGAGATTAATTCGGTATCTTCAAAAGCGACTAGGCAAGACTGACAAGTTGAATTGGAGGTTGTGAATGTCAGCCGAATCAAGACATTAAAGCGTTAAAAATAGGCAACAAAACAAATAATGCACACTTGCATCACCTTTTAGTAAACTGATAATTACATTGTTTGGTTAATTTGTTAGTATCCCGCGCCGAAGAAGATAAGCACTCAATTGTATGGAAAACACTCTAATACAGCACAAACACCATCGCTTGCACGCTATTGCGGTTATTATCGCGGTGTTGTTTCAGTTGTGTTTAGCGTCCACAGCCGCTCTTAATCCTACACAAGTTCACAGCACAACTTGGCTCAACAAAGTCCAAAGTGAAAAGGTTTTACTGTGTACCGCAGATGGTTTCAAATGGGTGGATATCAATACGTTGATTGAGGCTAACGCTCAATCTTCTTCTAAGCTCATCCAAGATCTTAACTTACACGACGGCTTCCAGTTTGAATGCCCGCTTCTTCAAGCTGTTCAATTCTTTCTTTTAGTTGCGATTGGGCTTTACCTGACAACCATCCATTGGCTGCGCCGAGTAAAGTATGCACTGACGACTTATCACTTTTCAAAATGCGATAAGCTCGTTTACAAACACATCGCGCCTAAGCACTCTCCGCCGAGTGTTTTTCCTGCCTAACAGGCATCTAATCATTGACAACTTTATTCAAAAATAACGATGACTCTGTTTGTTGTCCATTCAGAGAAGCTATTAATTCAAAAGGAAAAACACATGCTTAAATCATTAAAAACCGCCGCTATCGCGCTTATTGCTGTCATCGCTAGCCCACTGAGTTTAGCGCACGATTATGAAGCAGGAAAAATTCATATCGACCATCCATGGAGCCGCGAAGCGCCACCAAACGCACCTGTTATCGGTGGTTTTTTTCAATTAACCAACCACGGTGACAGTGAAGATGCATTGATCGCAGCAGAAAGCCCAATCGCAGGGCATGTCGAAATTCACACGCATAAGAAAGAAGATGGTGTGATGAAAATGATTAAGATTGACGAAGTGCGCGTTCCAGCCAATGACTCAGTGTTATTTAAGCCAGGCAGCTTCCATTTAATGATTTTTAACCCAACACAAACTCTTAAAGAAGGCGACCGCTTCCCTATGACGTTAACATTCAAAAACGCGGGTAAAGTGGAAGTAGAAATGGCGGTTGAAAAACAAGGTCACATGGAAAAACACATGCACCATTAATGACGTAAACAAAAGTGCCCGCTGATTTAGCGGGCATTTTTATCTCAGCTTAGTCAAAATCATTATTCCGGTAGATCCTAACTCGACTCTTCAGAATAATGGTGATGAATAACGCTCGGCGAAACGGGGTCACATATCATAACAGCGTGCTCGGGCAAGAGATTCTAAATCACGCTCGTCCCTCGCTATTCAGAATGACCTTGAAAGACTTAAGATCCTAAAAAGGTTCCCTACCCGCTTAAAACTCAACCTCTCGACAAAGTTCTCCAACCATCACTTGGCAAGCCTGAATGAAATCATAAGTTTGGCAACAAAGACCCACGGTTAATCAGCTTTCTTTCTACTTGAAACAAACCTCAGCCCAACGAGCTAAGCCGGCAGCTATATGCTCAATTGTTTATATATCCCGATTCTCCTGACTAGATACAAATCATGCACGACCGTAAAAGTCGATATATGCCACTGGATGAGTCAGCATCTAAAGAAAGTACGTGATCGACTTCTCATTGTTGGTGTTTCTCTGTTTATTAAAACCATTTGTATTACAATAATACTCTATGTTAAATAAAAAATCCTTTCCAACTCTACAAACATGAGAGAACACCATTATGTCTACTAAAATTGCATTTATTTCTGGTGCTACTGGCGGTATCGGCTTCCAAGTAGCAAAGCGTCTTGGTCAGGATGGATACACGGTCATTCTAAACGGCATTGAAGATGAAAAAGGTTCGGAGTGTGTCTCCAAACTACATAACGCAGGAATTGAGGCTGAATACTACGGTTTTGACGTTACAGATGAACATGCCGTCGATGAAAACATCAATGCTATTGGTGAAAAATACGGCAAAATCGATGTTGTCGTTAATAACGCAGGTGGTCTTGGTGGTCGTAGTCCTATTGAAGGTATGGAAACTGCTTTTTTCCGTAAAGTCATGGCTTTAAACCTCGATAGTGCATTCTTCGTATCACGCGCAGCGATTCCATTTCTAAAAAAGTCTGATAACGCATCAATTATCAACTTCACTTCAAACGCTGCTTGGAATGCAGGTGGTCCAGGTGCAGGTATTTACGGTACATCAAAAGCCGCCGTTCATACATTAACTCGCGCTTTAGCTAAAGAGTTAGCTCCGGCTGGAATTCGAGTCAATGCAGTATCTCCTGGCACTATCGATACACCATTCCATGCTCAAATCAAAGCAACCAAGCCTGAAGTATTTGCTTCTTGGGCAGACAGTATTATGCTTGGACGCCTAGGCCAGCCAGAGGAAGTCGCCTCTGCTATCTCTTTTCTGGTAAGTAAAGATGCATCATTCATTACCGCAGAAACACTGCAAATTGGTGGTGGTCAAGCTTTAGGCATTTAGTACCAATAAGTCTTTTTACCTATCAGTAAGTACGCTTTAGTACTGATTTGATAACGGCCGCAGTATGTTTGTACTGCGGCTTATCCTTATACCACCTCGCCTTTCACCCCATTTGTAACGTTTCACCCATTTTTTGGTATGGACAGTATTCCTCTAGCTGAAACAAAACCACTTGTATTACAATAAACTTTATTTTTTACGTTATTTAAGCCTCCTAAAGGCTTTGTTCACGATAAAAATGGAAGCGTGATGAATCCGCTTTTCTTATATACTCTGATGAATAAAACCCTCACAAACCTTACTTACATCTCACTTTTAGAAAAAATCCATCCCAAGCCCGCTATGCTCATAATTTTCAATTGCAAAAGCCACAATAGTCATTATGATTATCAACAAGCAATATAATCATACAATAGTATTTTTGGAGTTAAAATGACTAAACCTATCATTGGTTTCATCGGCCTAGGCTTGATGGGCGGAAACATGGTTGAAAACCTACAGAAACGTGGTTACGAAGTTGCTGTAATGGACCTCAATAAAGATGCTGTTGACGCAGTACTAGCTCGTGGAAACGCTTCTGAAGCTTCTTCAGGTAAAGAACTAGCAGAGAAAAGTGATATCGTGATGCTGTGCCTAACAACATCTGAAGTTGTCGAAAAAGTTGTTTACGGAGACACTGGTGTTCTAGCTGGCATGTCAGAAGGTAAAACACTCATCGACTTCGGTACATCTATTCCAGCTTCAACGAAGAAGATTGGCGCTGACCTTGCTAAGAAAGGGGCTGGTATGATTGATGCGCCTCTAGGTCGTACACCTGCCCACGCAAAAGATGGTTTACTGAACATCATGGCCGCAGGCGACGTCGAAACATTCAATAAGGTTAAGCCAGTGCTGGACGATCAAGGTGAAAACGTATTCCACCTTGGCGCACTAGGCTCTGGTCACGTAACTAAGCTTGTGAATAACTTTATGGGTATGACAACCGTAGCAACCATGTCTCAGGCATTTGCTGTTGCTAAACGTGCTGGTGTTGATGGTCAACAATTATTCGACATCATGTCTGCAGGACCATCAAACTCACCATTTATGCAATTCTGTAAGTTTTACGCCGTAGATGGCGAAGAAAAACTAGGCTTCTCTGTCGCAAACGCAAACAAAGACCTCGGTTACTTCCTTGCTCTATGCGAAGAGCTTGGTACAACTTCCCTGATTGCAGAGGGCACTTCTAAGAGTCTACAAGCAGCAGTTGATAAAGGCCTTGGTCAAAATGACGTTCCAGTCATCTTCGACTACTTTGCAGAGCTAGAAGCTTAGTCACACTCAGTTGTAACTAAAAGCCCAACTACCAATGTAGCTGGGCTTTTTTTGTTTTTCCTCTTCCCCTGACGCTCATCACTCCTTGATACCCTAGCCACTCCATTAAGGTTTTGCAGGGCTGCCTCTTCCAATTCTCTTATATATTTTCCACTAACACTTCAAAACCTCTCTCCTATTTCTGGCGTACGCCTCATTAAAGCTACGTCTGATTTAATGCTTTTTCTTTGCTGAGAAGACACGCATATTTATTTAAATAGACAAAGCATCAGGTTTGGGGTGTAAAGTGTAAACACGGCGAGCAAAGAAAGTTAGATTGCTTTTTCGCTTTAGGCTGACGACTCTAATGTGAATTTAGTCGCACCTTATTGGGAGTTCCCCAATACAACGAATAACAACAAACGATGCGCCACGCTTTCTCAGTCAGCTTGATCAAAAAATCCCACGGCTTTAACACCGCGGGATTTTTCATTGAGAGTCTTTAACTTTGGTTAGCTTTTCGCGTTAGCTAACTTTGGGCTTTTAGGCCCTCGGGCTGCGTTCACCAATAGAACACCCACCGAGAGAACAATCGCACCACACAAGATAAACAGTAGTCGACCAGATGGTTCATTTGGAATTAGAGCCATAGCTAGGATACCGAAGCCCGCTACGCTGATAAGCTTACCAAGCATGCCGCGCTGTTTTGTATCTAGGTTCTGCTGCTCTTCGCTGTCAGCCACAAGTGGCGTATTCCAGTTCTCGAACAATTGGTCCACTTCTTTCTCACGTTCAGGTGATAGACCTTTGTAGAAGCGCGTTGTCAGCAAGAAGAAACCACCGGTGAAGATAACGTGTGCCGCTAAGCTCAAGCCAACTTTTAGGTCTGCCCACTCACGTCCTGTAAACGCTTGCTCTAGACCGAATAGGCGCTCTACATCTTCTGCTTGTAGTGAGATACCGAAGATGTAAGAAACAAAGCCACCAACAACCAGTGTTGCCCAACCAGCCCAATCCGGCGTCTTACGAATCCACATACCAAGTAGTACAGGAATCAGCATTGGGAAGCCAATTAATGCACCGACGTTCAGTACGATATCGAACAGGCTCAAGTGACGTAGTGAGTTAATGAATAGACCGATACCAATGATGATGAAGCCCATCACGATAGTCGTTGCTTTACTCACGATAACCAGTTCTTTTTGCGACGCTTGTGGACGCACAATCGGGCTGTAGAAGTTCATCACAAAGATGCCCGCGTTACGGTTAAGACCAGAGTCCATTGAAGACATGGTCGCCGCAAACATTGCTGACATCAGAAGACCCACCATACCTGCTGGCATTACGTTTTGTACGAATGCTAGGTATGCTGCATCACCACCTACTGAGCCGTATTGCTCTGCGAAATCAGGCATAAATGCCGCAACGTACCAAGGTGGTAGGAACCAGATGATAGGCCAACAATCATCAGCACACATGCAAGACCTGCAGCTTTACGTGCGTTTTCACTGTCTTTTGCACATAAGTAGCGGTAAGCGTTGATGCTGTTGTTCATGACACCGAACTGTTTAACAAAGATGAAGACAACCCAAAGGATAAAGATACTGAAGTAGTTCAGGTTGTTACCCAGCATGAAGTCGCCGTGGAAGTTCGACACGATGTTGCCAATACCGCCACCATGGAAGTATGCCGCCGCCGCACAAGTGATCGTCACTGCCATGATAACCAGCATCTGCATAAAGTCAGATGCAACAACCGCCCAAGAGCCGCCTGTTACCGCCATTAGCATTAGCACTAAGCCCGTAACGATGATGGTCGCTTCCATAGGAATGTTGAAGACCGCTGCCACGAAAATCGCAAGACCATTCAACCAAATACCGGCCGAGATCAAGCTGTCTGGCATACCAGCCCAAGTGAAGAACTGCTCTGAAGTCTTACCAAAACGTTGACGAATTGCTTCAATCGCCGTCACTACACGTAGTTGGCGGAACTTTGGAGCAAAATAGAGGTAGTTCATAAAGTAGCCAAATGCGTTGGCTAAGAATAGGATTACAACAACGAAACCGTCGTTGAACGCGCGTCCTGCGGCACCTGTAAACGTCCATGCTGAAAATTGCGTCATGAAGGCGGTAGCACCTACCATCCACCATAACATCTTACCGCCCCCTCGGAAGTAGTCACTGGTCGAGGTAGTGAACTTACGGAACATCCAACCAATTGCAACTAAGAAGAAGAAGTAGGCAAGAACAACAAGAGTATCAATAGTCATTTTTTCAGCCTTTCAAGTTTGATCATTTTCTAACGTCTAGACTACTCTCCTCATAACTCTATTTGTACTACAATAAGTTTTAATTGTGATCTAAAGCATAAGTTATTCAACGAAAAAAATACGTCAAACCCCTTACTTTCATAGACCAATGGCTTTCTAGGAGATAATTACCATTCAGAACACCTCAATATATTATAATACAAATTGTCTAATTGAAATTTATTAGAGTATGGAATATTTTTCTTCTTCGCGCTTTGTCTGAAGATCAAAAATGCGCGGCATTTCTTTGAAGGAAACGTAATGAGATGTTTCGAAAAAATTGGATAGAAAGTAGGATTTATATGAATGCGATTCTTAACTCTCGCCTCTTTCAAACTTTCAAACACAAAAAAGCGAGCACTGATGCTCGCTTTTCATTCTTTCGCTAGTTTTATCGGGGTGTTACGACACTTATGCTACGTGAGCTACTGCGTCGCGAACCAGTGTACCCAATTCATCCCACTTACCTTCATCGATAAGTTTTGTTGGCACCATCCAAGTACCGCCACATGCCAGTACTGAAGGGATAGACAAGTACTCGTCTACGTTACCTAGGCTCACGCCACCTGTTGGCATGAATTTCACAGGGTAAACCGCCGTAAGTGCTTTAAGCATACCAACACCGCCAGATGGCTCAGCAGGGAAGAACTTAAGTGTACGCAGACCCATTTCCATCGCTTGCTCAACTAGGCTTGGGTTGTTTACGCCAGGTACGATAGCCACGCCTTTGTCTAGGCAGTATTGAACCGTGCGAGGGTTAAAACCTGGGCTTACGATAAAGTCCACACCAGCTTCGATCGCTTGGTCAACTTGCTCATTAGTTAGGATCGTACCTGCACCGATCAGCATTTCTGGGAACTCAGCGCGCATAGCACGAATCGCTTCTGCAGCACACTCTGTGCGGAACGTGATTTCTGCGCAAGGCATACCGTTTTCAACCAAAGTGCGACCCAGAGGAATCGCATCTTCTGCTTTGTTGATGGCAATAACAGGAATTACTTTTAGGTTTGCTAATTGTTCGTTTAATGTCGTCATAAGAGTGTACTCGTCGTCGTTAACTTGAGTTCAATAAATCACTGCGGAGCGCCGATTACTCAACGCTCCGCAAAAGAATTACAAAGGAAGATCTGGCATCACTTCACGTGGAATGATGGCACCTTTATGTTGAATTACCGCGCCAGCCATACAGTGACCAGAGTAAGCCGATTCCGCAGCATTGCCGCCAGTCAAACGCTTCGCCAAGAAGCCTGCACTGAAAGAATCACCAGCCGCTGTTGTATCAATCACGTTGTCGACTTTGTTTGGCGCCACGTATTGCGCTTCGCCATTCGCGACAACCAAGCAATCTTTGCTACCACGTTTGATGATGATTTCATCCACGCCCAGTGAAGAGGTTCTCTCGATGCATTGTTCTAAATGCTCGTCACCGTAAAGCATTTGCTCATCTTCAAATGTGAGCAGTGCGATATCTGTGTGCTTAAGGATCTTAAGGTACCAAGACATGGCATTCTCGCGGCTTTCCCACAATTTAGGACGGTAGTTGTTATCGAAAATAACCTTACCACCTTGTGCCTTGAAGCGCTCAAGGAAGCCAAACAGCTGCGTCTTACCTTCTTCAGTAAGGATCGCTAATGTAATACCGCTCAAGTAAACCGCATCGTACGAGTAAAGTTTGTCGACTAATAGCGGAGACTCGTTTTGTTCGAATAGGAACTTAGCGGCCGCTTCGTTACGCCAGTAGTGGAAGTAACGTTCGCCAGTTTCATCGGTTTCGATGTAGTAGATACCTGGTTGCTTTTCTTTAACGGAAAGAACCAGACTAGTATCGATGCCCTCTTCTTGCCATGCTGATAGCATTTCTTGGCTAAAAGGATCGTTACCCAGAGCCGTTACATAGCTGGTTTTAATATCGTGAGCTTTGGTCAAACGAGATAAATACAGTGCGGTATTCAACGTATCACCACCGAATGACTGCTTTAGCTGACCTTCCTTTTTCTGTAGCTCAACCATACATTCGCCAATGACCGCGATGTTTAATGATTTCATGTTGTCACCTTAGCAACTGAGGTTGCGCTATAGATTATTTTAAGAAGTCTTCACGAGCTGGGTTGAAGATGTCTAGAAGAATGCTGTCTTGCTCTAGTGCAACCGCACCGTGCATCATGTGCTTACGAGCAAAGTATGCATCGCCTTCTTTCAGTACTTTCTTCTCGCCTTCGATTTCTGCTTCAAAGCTGCCACGTACTACGTAACCGATTTGATCGTGAATTTCGTGAGTATGCGGAGCACCAATCGCGCCTTTGTCGAAACATAGGTGAACCGCCATTAGGTCATCTGTGTAAGCAACAATTTTACGTTTGATACCGCCGCCTAGCTCTTCCCACGGGTTCTCATCTAATACAAAGAAAGAATTCATCGTCATACTCCTAAAAAGTCTCTATTAAAGCGAACCCTACGGCACTTCATTCTTAACCATGCTTTTATTAAAAGGTTCTCTTAAAAAAGCGTCGTATTGATAAAAGTGAAACGCGAAGCGAAAGGGTCTGCTGTCGAATTGGTAACGAGCATATCCGATCTATTTTAATTGTCATACAATATATCTAAAAATATGTGATATTCATCAAATGGCGCTCGCTAAAGCATTCCACTTAACGATTGATAACGTCGAAACATCAGCCACAACAAGGATTACCACAACAATACAAATCAATGGGTTAGCTAAATTCGCGTGATTTCACTCTCCCTTTTTGCCACAAAAACTACACCCAAACTTAATATTGTATTACTTTATAGGAAGTTTAAGAAAACAACACACTTCATCTGAGGGTGGTAAAGAAATGACTACACAACCGATTTTGTTGACTGAAGCAGAAGTCGAACTACTAAGAAAGGAAGTCGGAAAGCCGAGCTTAATGGGCAAATCCATTGAAGCGAATCGCAAGGAACTTGAAGCCTTCATGCGTCTACCTCTAGACGTACCAGGTCACGGCGAAGCGGGTGGCTACGAGCACAACCGCCACAAACAAAACTATACCTACATGAACTTAGCGGGTCGTTTGTTCTTGATCACTCAAGAAGAAAAGTACGCGCAGTTCGTTAAAGATCTTCTCGCTATTTACGCAGAGAAGTACCTCACCTTTGATTTCCACGTACAGAAAAACACGAACCCAACAGGTCGTCTTTTCCACCAGATCCTTAATGAACACTGTTGGTTAATGTTTACTAGCCTTGCTTACTCTTGCGTGGCATCAGTGATGACAGAAGAAGAGCGCACAGCCGTTGTTGAGCGAATTTTCGAACCAATGCTAGACATGTTCACCGTGAAATACGCGCACGACTTCGACCGTATTCACAACCACGGCATCTGGGCAGTTGCAGCTGTTGGTATTTGTGGCCTAGCTATTGGTAAACCTGAATACCTAGAGATGTCGGTATACGGTCAAGACCGTGATGATACCGGTGGCTTCCTAGCGCAAATCTCGCAACTGTTCGCCCCTTCTGGTTACTACATGGAAGGTCCGTACTACCATCGTTATGCGATTCGTCCAACTTGTGTATTTGCAGAAGTAGTACACCGTCACATGCCTGAAGTAGATATCTACAACTACAAAGACAAAGTGATTGGCAACACAGTACAAGCGATGCTAGCAACGGCTTACCCGAACGGTGAGTTCCCTGCCCTAAACGACGCGTCTCGTACCATGAGCATTACCGACATGGGCGTTCAAGTTGCAGTGAGCGTTTACAGCAAGCACTACGGTCTAGACGATAACATCCTAGGCATGGCGAAGATTCAAAACGCCGTTTGGATGCACCCTTGTGGTCTTGAGCTTTCTCAAGCCTACGATAAAGCCATCGCAGACCGTGAAATCGGTATGCCTTTCTGGCCAAGTGTGGAACTAAACGAAGGTCCAACTGGTAACAACGGAGCACAAGGCTTTATCCGCATGCAGGATAAAACCGGTGATGTGTCACAGCTTGTGATGAACTACGGTCAACACGGCATGGGACATGGTAACTTCGATACGCTTGGCATTACCTTCTTCAACCGTGGTCAAGAAGTGCTGCGTGAGTACGGCTTCTGTCGCTGGGTAAACGTAGAGCCTAAATTCGGCGGTCGTTACCTAGACGAAAACAAATCGTACGCACGTCAAACTATCGCGCACAACGCGGTAACGATTGATGAGCAATGTCAGAACGGTTTCGATGTAGACCGCGCTGATTCAGTGCATGGTTTGCCTCACTTCTTCAAAGTAGAAGGCACTGAAATCAACGGTATGAGTGCGTTTGCGAACGACCATTACCCAAATACAGACATGCAGCGCAGTGTGTTCATGCTTAACCTAGATGAGCTTGAAGCACCACTACTGCTAGACCTTTACCGCATCGAAGGTGAAGGCGAGCATCAGTACGACTACTCTCATCAATACGATGGTCAAATCGTACGTACTAACTTTGATTACCAAAGCTTTGGTGAACTGAGCACGCTTGGCGATGATTTCGGTTATCAACACCTTTGGAAAGTAGCAAGCGGCAAAGTGCAAGATACGGCGTTGGTTAGCTGGCTACAAAACAACACCTACTACACTTGGTTAGGCACAAGCAGCAGCGCGAAACAAAACGGTGACAATGAAGTTATCTTCACTCGCACTGGCGCCAATGACCCGAGCTTTAACCTACGTAGCGAACCAGCATTCATTCTACGCAGCAAGGGCGAATCGACGCTATTTGCTTCTGTGCTAGAAACACACGGCTACTTCAACGAAGAGTTTGAGCAGTCGGTGAATGCACGTGGTCAGGTGAAAGATATCCGCGTCGTGGGTTACAACGCCGTTGGCAGCATCGTAGAAATCACGACTGAAAAATCACTGGTTACTGTGATGATCAGCAATGTGCTAGGCGCTGACGACCAAACCCCACACCAAGTAGAAATGAACGGTAAAACCTATAGCTGGAATGGCTTCTACTCTCTAGAAGTGAACGCATTCGGGCAGGAGAAATAATAATGAGCTACCAAACCCAGTCTTACCAACCGCTATTAATGAACTTTGAAGAAGCGGCAGAACTAAGCAAAGCACTTGGCACGGATAGCCTATTAGGAAATGCACTAGCACGTGACATCAAACAAACTGACGCTTACATGGCTGAGGTCGGTATTGAAGTTCCAGGTCACGGCGAAGGCGGCGGTTACGAGCACAACCGTCACAAGCAAAACTACATCCACATTGATCTAGCGGGTCGCCTATTCCTTATCACTGGCGAACAGAAGTACCGCGATTACATCGTGGACATGCTAACGGCTTACGCGAAGGTATACCCGACGCTAGAGAGCAACACCAGCCGTGACTCTAACCCTCCGGGTAAGATCTTCCACCAAACTCTGAACGAGAACATGTGGATGCTATACGCCTCTTGTGCGTACAGCTGCATTTACCACACGTTGGAAGAAGAGCAAAAAACACTGATTGAAAACGACCTGTTCAAACAAATGATTGAGCTGTTCGTAGTTACTTACGGTCACGACTTCGACATCGTACACAACCACGGTCTGTGGGCAGTAGCAGCAGTAGGTATCTGTGGTTACGCAATTAACGATCAAGGTGCAGTAGACAAAGCGCTTTACGGCTTGAAACTGGACAAAGTGAGCGGTGGCTTCCTAGCTCAGTTAGACCAACTGTTCTCGCCAGACGGCTACTACATGGAAGGTCCTTACTACCACCGTTTCTCGCTACGTCCAATCTACCTATTCGCAGAAGCGATTGAACGTCGTCAGCCTGAGCTTGGTATCTACGAGTTCAACGATTCGGTCATCAAGACCACGTCTTACGCAGTATTTAAGACGGCATTCCCAGATGGTACTTTGCCTGCACTGAACGATTCATCGAAGACGATTTCGATTAACGATGAAGGCGTAATCATGGCAACGTCAGTATGTTTCCACCGTTACGAGCAGTCTGAAACGCTACTTGGCATGGCAGACCACCAGCAAGATGTTTGGGTTCATATCTCAGGCAAGACATTGTCTGACGCAGTTGCAGCAACAGACAACATCAAACCGTTCAACTGGGGTAGCCTATTCGTAACAGACGGCCCAGAAGGTGAAAAAGGCGGCGTAAGCATTCTTCGTCACCGTGATGAGCAAGATGACGACACCATGGCGCTTATCTGGTTTGGTCAGCACGGCTCCGATCATCAGTACCACTCAGCGCTAGATCACGGTCACTACGATGGTCTGCACCTGAGCGTGTTTAACCGCGGTCATGAAGTGCTGCACGATTACGGCTTTGGTCGCTGGGTAAACGTTGAGCCTAAATTTGGCGGTCGTTACATCCCAGAGAACAAGTCTTACTGTAAGCAGACGGTCGCGCACAACACAGTAACGGTTGACCAAAAGACGCAAAACAACTTCGACACAGCGCTAGCAGAAACCAAGTTCGGTTCTAAGCACTTCTTCAAAGCTGATGACGAAAAACTGCAAGGCATGAGCGGTCGTATTTCTGGTTACTACAACGGCGTAGACATGCAGCGCAGCATCATTCTTGCTGAATTGCCAGAATTCGAAAAACCACTTGTGATTGATGTTTACCGCATCGAAGCAGATCAAGAGCACCAATACGACCTGCCAGTGCACTACTCTGGTCAAATCATCCGTACGGACTTTGAATACGATGTAGAAAGTACGCTGCGTCCAATGGGCGAAGACAACGGCTACCAGCATCTATGGAATGTGGGTTCAGGCCAAGTTGAAGGCAGCTCACTGGTAAGTTGGTTGCACGACAATAGCTACTACTCGCTAATCACAAGCGCAACAAACGGCGGCAAAGTGTTCTTCACTCGCACGGGCGCAAATGATCCAGACTTCAACTTGAAGAGCGAGCCAGCACTGATCCTACGTCAATCGGGTCAGAACCACGTGTTTGCCTCAGTGCTAGAGACACACGGTTACTTCAACGAGTCTATTGAAGCATCGGTTGGCGCTCGTGGCCTAGTAGAGTCAGTAACCGTCGTTGGCAACAACGAAGTGGGTACTGTGATTCGTCTACAAACAACAACAGGCAACGCTTACCACTTCGCTATCTGCAACCTAGACGAAGACAAGCAAAACGCGGCACATCGCGTTGAGTTCGACGGTGTGACTTACACTTGGGAAGGCGCATTCGCACAAATTTAATCTTTAGCTAGTCACTAAAAATTAATGTAAAAATCGGGAACTAATTCTAAGCCGGACGTCATGTTCGGCTTTTTTTGATTGTTTATATGACTCTAGATGAACTTATCAATTAGCGTTTAATCATAGTAAAACCGTTAATAACTCTTAGAAAAACAGACATAACTTAACCTTACGCCTTATCAAAGACACCACTTATAGATATAGAACTCTTCTGAGATTTAATTAACACTTTTATTATTTAACTTATGACTAAACTACTCCCCAACAACACTAAAATGATATTGTATTATAAATATTAAATAGTGTAAGAGACGTACTACTGTGTTTATAAAATCAACTAAATTGCTTCTAATAAGCTTCTCTGGGCTTGGATTAATAGGGTGTGGAGGAAATACCTCCCCTACAAGCCAAGATGATAAACCAAATATTCCACACCAAGAGCATGTAGCACCATACTCAATAGCAAAATTTCAAAACATATTGAGTAATTCAGATTTACAAGTATCAGATCCCAATGGGAAGGAGGGAAATAAAACCAGTGACGTCAAAAATGGAGCATTCTCGGATTATAAGAGTGACCACTTTTACGCAGAAAAGGATTCCAATTACCTTGTCTTTAAAATGTCGAACTACAAAATGCGCTCAGAAGTTCGTGAGCGAGAAAACTTTAACATTTCAGAACAAGGCGTCTCTAGAACTTTGTATGCAGATGTTCGATTACCAGAGATTAACCTTGCAATGGCTAGCTCCCCTGCAAACCATGATGAAGTCACTTTCCTGCAAATTCATAACAAAGGCACAGATACTTCTGGTACAGGTGCTATCCCACACCCTTTGTTACGAATCGTTTGGGAACAAGAACGAAACAGTATCACTGGTCATTACTGGGCGGTAGTAAAGAACAATGCCATAGATTGCAGTCTACCTTCTAGCGCATCAGATTGTTATGCAACATCATATGATCGTTATGACTTAGGAAAAGCCGATCTCAACGCATTCATGCGATTCGAAGTAAAAATCGGAGAAAACACATTAACCATTAAAGTGAACGATGAACAAAAGGTAGATGTAGATGTATCCTACTGGCAGCACCTCCTGAGCTACTTTAAAGCCGGAGTTTACAACCAGTTTGAAAACGGTGAAGCAAAGGTACAATTTAAGCAGTTAGGACTAACCAAAACTGACCATACTGATTCAATAGCCTGGAATATTGACGATTGGAAATTAACCATTCCTGCAAGCAAAAATGATTGGTATGGTTTTGGCGGTGACAGCGCGGCTGAATTAGAGCCTGAGCGTTGTAATTCAAGTAAAGATCCTCTGTCTAACGAAGAGAGCGTTTACCAACGCGAGATTGATTTATCATACTTCAATGTTATTGACGGTAGCATGCATTTCCGCGCCGATATGGGTTACGGCACGTCAACGGCCAACTCCAGTTACATCCGTTCAGAGTTGCGAGAGCTCTACATCAGTACTAACTCCCCGGATTGCAGCACCAGCGATGAAGAGACAAGTTGGTATATTGAAGATAGTCGTACCGGTGCAACTTCGCATACGCTAAACGCAACACTAAGAATCAACGAACACCCTAAAATCGACGGTCAATTCCCAAAAGTCGTGGTAGGCCAGATACATGGTTGGAAAATCAGCCAAGCACTCGTGAAGCTACTTTGGGAAGGTGACAATAAGCCAGTCCGAGTTATTCTGAACGATAACTACAAACTTGATAACAACAAAGACTGTACTGATTGCAACGCATTCAGCGTTAAGCTTGGTACCTACGCGGTAAACGAAGACTGGCAATATACGATCCGTGCCGATAAGGAAGGACTGTTTTTAGCCACCTACGATGCAGATGGCAGTAATATGGTCTCGCACACACTGAAGTGGGGAGAAGCATACTCAGACACCGCTAACAACAAGTCCTATACTCTTACTGAAAGATGGGCGTCGCCTGATATTGCGTTTTACTTCAAAGCCGGAATTTACCCTCAGTTTAAACCTGATAATGCATATCGAGGAGAAATCTTTGATGTGAGCTTTAGTGCTTTGAGCACTCTTCATCAATAGTCATTTCAATCTCTTAGCAATAGGCTTGCTACTTTGCTCTAAAGCAACGAACAAAGCTCATACTGCCGCCACGGGAAATTTATTTTCTCGTGGCCTCTTCTTTTAGAACACCACAATTCAACTCGCTTCACGCATAGTGTTTCCTTCTACGATAAATATATAAATCAACCTCCACTTAGGCAGCTTAAAAACAGCTTCTATAGTTTCGTGAGATATTTATCTACCCTAACGCTGAGTTATTTTAAATTTAACCAATTAAACTACTCTAATATACATTAGCACTTAAAAATAAACATTGTCAGAAGATAAAAGCAATCAATAATTATTACCTATCTATGGTGATAAATTTTTAAATTAATTTATCTATGTCAATTAAAATAATATTTGAGCTGTTTTATTCTTCTATAGAAAAAAAGCCCTCAGCTACAAAGCTGAGGGCAAAGGACTTCAATCAACTAAAAGTGATAGAACTAGCCTTGGTACTTACCAAAAGATTGTTTTAATTTATAGAAAGTAGCTTGTGCGTAATCATCTGGATTACCGTACATATTCTGGTTATAGACACCGGCTTTAAAGTACATATATCTGCCACCTTCGTCATAGCCACTGTCACTCATATCTACGACTTGAACAACATCATCTTTACCATCACGTTTTACCGTAACTGTCATTGTGTTGCCTTTCACATCAATGATGTAGCTGAATTTTTCACCTAGCGCGATGCCATCGTAACCGACTTCACCAGTCATATCACCCACTAAGCTGTAGTAATCCTCTGTTCCAGTTTTGGTTTTTTCGTGAGCAAAGTAAACTGTACCTGTTGGTTGGTCTGGTAGCTTACGATAATAAAGACGAATTGGCTCATCATCTTTGTCATGAATCTGGCCGATAATAAAGCGGCCAACTTCATGCGACTGACCAGTTGTGGTTGCGTGGTCAATCTTCAGAGTCGCTTCAAGCGTACCGTCTACACCACCCGCTTCTTTTTGATCTTCAACTGGTGCAGAACTGAATACCCAGTTATTAGGATTTACACCTTTTGTGCTGTAAGACTTATCACCAGCACGAAGCATGGTACGTAACTCAGTTCGCGCGTATTTAGTGTTTTCAGAAGTTCGAGCGCCTTTCACATAGCTCTTGAATACCATACCGCCATCATCTGCTGTGTAGAATATATCAGAGTGTTGGAAGCCGTTAGCCAAGTCCCACTCATCAATATCATCAGCACGACCATCTTTGTCATGGTCGAAAGGTGTCGTCAGTTTCCAACGTGTTAAGTCAAAGTTTTCACCCGGTGCATTTGTAGCGAGTGGCTCTTTCGGTAACGTAGGGTAAGGCATCGCTTTAGAAAGATCACACGTCACCGTCGTTTCACAAGGACGGACGATTGGTGCTCCAAAGTCGCCTTTACGATTCTTTTTGAGTAAATCCTTTTGTGCCTTTTGCTCCGCTTTCATTTGCGCAATCATAGCCGCTTCAGCGTTAACGACGTCATCAGTAATGATGTGACTTGCCGGACAGGCATTAATTCCGCAATTAACTGCAGCTAACTCAGTAACTGAGTTCCATTGGTTTTTGCTATTACCGTGGCCAACGTAACGAACATAGCGTGCTTTTACTGCAGGCTCAAACTGGAAGCGCTCTAAGCCAAGTGCTCGACCAGAGCTTTGCGCACCCTCAATAACCGTCACCCAGTTTTCACCATCAGTACTAAACTGAACATCAAATTTGCTGACGCGTTCGTTACCTTTGCTGAACGAGGCTTGAATTGCGTCGAACTCATAAACCGAGCCGTAATCCAACATCGCCCACTCACCATCACCATTTGCTGACCAACGTGTCATAATATCTTGGTCAAACAACTGCTCTGGAACATTACCATCATGACTACTCGCCGTTATCATAACGGGAGTCAGAATATCAGCACCAGTTTCTTGGTTGTTTGGAAATGGATCTACCATGGTCGCCGTACTATTACAGCCCACAGCAAGTAAAATAGAAGAAGCTAACAAGCTTTTGAAGAAAATATGCTTCATGTAATCTAACACCTACAATATAAAAATGAATTAACAGCTCTTTTGCTGTAACAACAATTAGGCAATAACACTCGGGTTAAAAGCTGTATTTAAGGCCAAGGCGTGTTCTCAATTGGCGGTCATCCGTGGTTGAACCATCCTTACCTTTGACATTCCACAATTCAAAGTAAGGACGGAAATCTCCCATTTGGTAACCAACAATTAAGCCAGCATCCCACTCAGAATCTTTCCAATCAGATAAACGCACTTCGTCATAGTTTTTGTTGTAGTTGATCTCATAGCTCAGCTTGACGTTATCAAGGTACTCGTTATCAAACTGACGCATATCGTAAGAGCCTGTCAGTGTCCACTTACCTTGTTCAACTGTTTTCCCAGCAACGCTTACCGAAGTACCATCCGTTAGTGTTTTGTTACCTGCACCATCTGAATAAACTTGAAATTCGTGTCGGTAACGTAAAGCGGTACTTAAGCCAAAAGAGGATTTGTAACCAACACGAACTTGTGGTTTATAAGTGGTTTTTTCGTCATCATCGCCAAAAGTAATAGGCATCCCTGGTTGGATAAACCATTGTTTATTTATTTGGTAGCGAACTCCCCAATCAAACTCAGAATCACCAGCAACGAGTTGATCCCAAAAATGCGAGTTGTCGTAACTATGGAATTTTTGTTCAACACCAAAGTTCAGTTTGGTCTGATCGTTAATTTTAGAACTACCACTAATTTTGATACGTTGGGCATAAGTTTCACTCTCATGCTTATATTCTGCGCGATAGTCTAAAGTTGCTGCGGAAACCGCTCCCGCCATTAATGTGGAAGCAACGAATAGGGACATTGTTGTAACTGCTTTCATGATTATATCTCTCTGTATATATTTTTTGGGATACCACTTAAATCCCTGGATTTGATTCAACACTATTGAATTAATGTATGACAAATACTAGTTAATTCATCATGAGAGTTCTGTGATATTAATCATGTAAGTGCCCCTCAACTGACAATTTGTATTATTATATATTCAAAAGTGTTAGCTATGTCTGATTCTAAAACGACCTTTGTAGACATCACTTACAGAGAAATGTTTTAACTCGTTTCATATGATAAAGAAGAAGATTAAAAAATATAAACAACAATAATTTCAATGACTTAAAATCAAAAATCTTGATGTGAAATCAAATTTCTTTCCTAAATCACCTGTAGTTTTTGCTGTTTCTCTATAAAGAAAGCCCTCAACCTCATAAACGTTCAACTCTCATTGATGTTGATATTCAACTATTTTGTGTGACTTATTCATCACTTCAGTGAGCAATCATTGTATCTAGTGTGAGTCGGATCATTCTATTGATAAAACCATCTAGATGACAGAAATTATTTGTCTAACAATATTACATAAATAAAAACACATAGAAGTGAGTACCTACCATGCAAGTAACAAAAATTGCAGCAGCAATTGCTATTTCCACAGGTTTGTTAACCGGATGTAACACTGATTTAAGGGATGCACCATCGGCTCCCCCACCAACAGAAACTGAGTCTGAGTTGAGCCAAGGTATGTGGGATATTTCAACACCAGCCACTGTGGCGAAATCCGATGATGAGCACGACCTGCCAAACGTCTATGTCTTTGAAGACGGTACGCAAAAGTATTATAACGATGATGATAACTTCGGTACTTACACAATCTACACTTCAACTTATACCGAAGATAAAGATACAGAGACGCTTACATTCAACCTTTATGACGAGAGCGATCTAGGTAACCCTACCGAGTTAACAGGGACTTATGAAGTTTCAAACGGCATGTTAACCATCTCAGGAACAAATGACGGAAACTTCACCGGTAACGATGAATCAGAAAACGATGCGGTGAAAGATGCAGTTGCAGCGGCAAATAATGACGCTGGCGATAACAACGTCGTACAAATTTTGGATACCAATAAAGGTGGAACAGAAGAAGACACCGGTGAGTTACGAATCAAGCTGTCTGATTCAACGAGTGTTTCAGAAATTTCAACAGGCCGACTAACTGTAGATCTAACTTACCAGCATCATGAAGAAACAGAACAGGAAGCCGACGGTTCTGGTGACAATGCTTACATCTCATTTTATGCAGCAAAAACCTCGAATTCCAACTTGCATGGCGAAGTGGCATTTGAAAACGGCAAAATCAAATACCGCGATGCAAGTGGAAACTTGACGGAAACAGGCGACACGTTTGAGTTAGGTGAAAACCTCGCGATAGAAGTCAGTTGGATAGAAAACTTCTTCTCTTTTTCGGTTAACGGTAAACAAATAGGTGAAATGTTACCTGTCGCTGATGGCACCGCTGTAACCTATGTATCACTGAGACTAGGTGATAATGGCAACACTACAAACTTTGAATTAAATGCAGACAACTTGAAGATTTACTCTAGTGATTCGGGCTCTGAAGTGTTGGTTCTAGAAGAGGATTTTGACAACTACATTCCAGGCTTAGACCTCGCGACAATTTACAACAGTGCATCAAGCGAAGCGGTTGTCATTTCAGACGGAAGTTCTAATCCTGATAAACCGTCAGAAGACGTGAGTGAAAACTTTGACTCATACCCAGTAGGAACAAATATCAGTTCAGCAAACTCTAGTTGGAAAGAATACAATACGGTTGCTGATGACTCCTCCACCTTGACGTCCGTGGCTGTAGTAAGTGATGACGTATCAAAGAGCGGCGCTAACTCTCTGCTAATATCCGACACAGATACGACCAACAAACCATACGTTACGCGCGAGTTTTCAAACGGAGCAACATCAAACGGTAGCGTGTCATTCGATGTTTACATTCCGTCAGACAACGAAAAAACTACATACATTAATGTTGGCTCAGGTAAAAACAACTCAGATCGTTACTACGAATTGAGAATTTCGGGCAGTGGTAAAGTTGAAGCCGAAGCAGGATCAGATGACGTAGAAATAGGCACTATTACGACTGACGCTTGGAACTCAATGTCCCTAGCTTGGGATGGTGATGAGATTAACGTTTCTATTAATGGAAAAACGGTTGATGCGCCAAGCCAGTCCGAAACAGGCTTAGACGCAACGAATACACCATCACAGCTAACTATTTACGTAGGGGACACAAGTGGTGCTTCAACAAAAGCATATTTCGATAACATCGATTCAAAGCAACTCTAGTGTTATTTTGTAGCACTTGATACTAGGCCAGGCTTTCGAGCCTGGCTTTATTTTTTTACCTCTTAAGAAGAACAAAATTCAACACAATACTCTAAATTCAAGCCAGTCCCAGTGATTGCTTGCTCTATCTTGTTTCTTACCTTTTAAAGAATTCCACTGAAAACAAAAGCCTCATCAAATCGATGAGGCTTAAGTAGAAATCGAGTAGCTCTTAGTTTTCTATTAGTTTCAATTTTGATTTAGCTTGAGCTTAGAAAATGTCACGCTGTTATAGTCACCGTTTTTCTTGTCGACTGAAAAATCACCGGTGCCCGCACATCCTGTACCCCACACAGGGTGAGACTCACTGACGCTACATTGACCATAAGCTCCTGCTTTAAAATAGAACATGTCTTCTGCGTAGCCATGCTCAAAGTCCTTACTATCAATCCCCTTACTGAGATCTATGGAATAAGTCACTGTCTCGTGGCGTTCTGTTTCAAACGTCAAGTTCATCATAGTTCCTTGAACTTCTATCTTGTAGCTGAACTCTTCACCAAGAGCGATACCTGCTTGGCCTGGTTCTTCAAGGTTATCCCAAGTATTTCCCCATACTGGATATGCAATATCAATACGATTTGGATCTTCCTTTGCTAGGTTACGCTCGTAGTTCCAAAATACAGAGCCCATTTTGTGTTCTGGGAATTTTTTATAGAAGATTTTAATGGGTTCATTTCCATGTCCATAACCTTTACCCTCTTTTATTCTTGCATCAATTTTTTTCGCGTGGATTTGACCGACAACAACAGAATGAGCAGGCCCTTTTTCTGGAAATTTGGCGTGTTCAGAAACATGGTTCACTTTCAAGGTCGCTTCCAACGTTCCACCTACGCGACTGTGTTTAGCAGCCTGAGGGTGGCTCGATAAAGCCCAATGGTTTGCTAAATCATCGGTTTGAATAGAAAAGTCAGCGCCACGAGGCATTTCACGTAGTTCAGAGCGAGCATTCTTCGAGTTTTTTGTCGTTACCGCTTTATTCTGCACTTCAAACACCAAGTTGCCTTCTTCGTTCAAGAAGAAGAAGTCTCGGTGTGAATAACTCAGCATCGCCACACCCTCGATTTCGTCCACTTTTCCGTCTTCATTGATATCGGAAGGAATAGTGATCTTCCAGTTTCGCATATCAAATTTATCGGCAGGGACTGGATAATCAACGCCATTATTTAAATCAGAAGCGATAGCAAGAGTTGGTAAGGTAACAGCCATTGCGGCTACGAGTAGATTGAGTTTCATGTTCAAACCTTATTATATGTAATATTGTCATACATATAATAAGGTTTGCAACGGAATGATTCGAGGAAAGAAGTTATGATGTGCTCTATTGATCACAATTTATAAACTCGATAAACCCCAAAATGATAAGCTAGACATACTCCTCTTTAGTCCATAGCATCTACGAATATTTTCGACCTAATCCAATAGTCATAGAATCAATCGTACATTAGCTTGTCTGCCTTATTAATATCGAAATCTTTCAGAGACTTACGTGCTAAATGCCTAAATGGCCATGCCTTAACAATTTCTTCAAACGGCATGATTGCAAACACCCAAAACACTGAAAGGTCCAAGTATAAAATCATCAAAGCACATAACGGTATTGAGATTACCCACTGACCGGTAAAGTTAATCTTAAACACCTCCGTTGTTTTACCTAACGCTCTCAAAATATGACCATGAACGGTGTTATAGCCACGTACTATCGGTAGCAGTATGTAAAGTGGAGCAATCGCGGATAACGCTTTGTAAGTACTCGGGTCTAAGTCGGGATACAAATCAGGAAGAACGAAACTAAGTGCAAAAAAGAAAAATGCTGAAACGAACGAGATCATCACGGCCATATCAATACTAATATCGACATTGTTACGCAGCTCATCCATTTTTCTTGATCCAATTGCTTGGCTAATCGTGATTGCCGATGAATGCGCCCAAGCAGTAATGAACTGAGTACCCGCTTTGATCCAAGGCATCACGATAGTCATAGCGACATAAGCATTTAAGGTCAGTTGCGAGTACAGCAACATGTATATCGTTGCGCCAGTTTGTAACATTGTGACGTTCGCCGCGACGGGGAAAATCTCTTTAAAATGCTTATGTATATTGCTTTTCAATGACGCATCAAGCTTCTTAATAGACAAGATGATAGAATCATCAAGCTTAATGCACATGGTTAAATATAACAGCCGAATACTAATAGCAACCAAACTACCCGCCGCGGCGCCTTGAACGCCAATACCTTCAAAATTAGTCAGGCCGTGAATCAGAACATAAGACATCGCCACGTTGACTGGCAATTCAATCAAATAGCCTTTAAATGGAACTTTGGTCCGTCCAAGCGCATTGAACACCGCAATCATAACCTGAGTAATGGCATTGAATATGACGATGAACTTAGCAATTGCAAGGTAGCATTTTGTCTCCGCATAGAGATCAACGTTATCCGTCAACTTACTGATTAACGCTTCATCAAAGACAGTAATCAACAGCCAGAATAAGGATGCGACTAGAACGTTGATAACTAAAGCTGCCCAGAAACCTTTATTTAACGATAGATAATGACCAGAGCCTACTGCACGGCTAAGTACCAATTGAGACCCATTTGCTAGAGCCATTTGGATACCTAAAACGAAAGAAACTATTGTTGTAGCAATCCCCATAGCAGCAAGTGAAACTTCACCTAATGGCGTAACAAGCAGCGTATCAATCATAAGCATTGATTGCATCAACAAAGCATTAAGAGCGAGCGGCCAAGCAAGAGATAAATTTTTCTTTATATATGGTTGGGAAAACATTAGTAAACCTTTGTAATGAGGTTAAACGTTTAAACTAAAGAGCTCGGTCATTAGGCAAAGTTCATGACAAAAAGAAACGACAGAAAACTCTTTTTAGTCAATAAAGGTGTACGCAAGCTCTTAACTATTCACGGCGTCGGAAAGCCTCTGATTCTCATCATTTAACAGCGTTTGAGAGGCTAAACGAGCTTGAAATGAGTTTCCGACCATAATTGCATCATAAATTGCACGGTGCTCATTAAGGCAGAACCTCCCTCCTTCAACTGACTTGTCAATAAACACCTTAAATATGGTCGAAAGTATATTGCTGAAGGGAACGTAGAATTGATTATCGGTACAAAGGAATATCGTTTGATGAAACAAATGATCGTTAGCAATCCACTCATCATAATCGTGACATCGTGCTGCCATCGTCATTCTTTGAAATACAATTGACAACAGCTTTCTTTGCTCAGCATTGGCATTTTGGGCTGCCAGCGCACACGCCTCTGGTTCTATGGCTTTACGCAATCCTAAAAACTGAGATAGAAACGGCTTAGTATCTTCTAAATCTTGGATCCACTCTAAGAGTTGAGGATCAAGAAAATGCCAATAGTTTCTTGGTAGTACCGTAGTTCCAACTTTTGGTTTAGAGATAATTAAGCCTTTAGCAGACAGCAACTTCGTCGACTCTCGTAGTGCTGTCCGACTAACACCAAACAACTTACACAGTTCTATTTCACTCGGGAGCTTCTCATTTTGACTTAATTCTCCTGACAATATTTTGCAAGAAATCTGTCTTGCTACTTGTACATGTATCTTGTGATTTGAATTCCCGAGAAGTGAAAACTCTGCCATCTATATTCCTCATTGCCAGCAGCCTAAACGACTTGTTTAGCTAATAGTTAGAAAAGGCCAAATGAAACACGCTTTGAAGGCGGAGACTTTCTGTGTAAATGTAAAGCACTGTTATTTAGCGTCTAAAATCTAACGATCTTATGAATATGATTTTTACTCGCGAGGTATATTGGCCAAACTCAATATTGAATGGTCGAGTAGTAACATCATGCACACCGATCTTTAGTATATAATAATACAATATCACTTTATTTAACAAGAAACCTGATCTTCTATTCAAATTGTGTGCTGTGTATTGAAAATCAGTGAGTACAATAAGTAGGCGCGACTAGAGTTAACTAACATATTGAGCTAACAAATAAATAAGGAATGATGTAAGAATCGGTGGCCTCATCTGTTATACGCTAAGTATCATAATCATGAAGGCTTCATAAAGCAGTCGGAGATTCAAAATGGATTTGTGAAGACAGCTGTTATTACGTAAACATCTTCTTGGTGAGCTACACTTTGGATGATATAGTCCAAGCTTAAATAATACAATTTTAACGATAAGTGATTTTATGTCTGGTGAATTTCATTCTATCTCCGGTTCCAAGCGCAGCTTACATGTACAAGTAGCTCGCGAAATTGCTCGTAGCATTTTGTCAGGCAAGATCCCTCAAGGGTCCATTCTTCCAGGAGAAATGTCCCTGTGTGAACAGTTTGGTATCAGTCGCACAGCTTTGCGTGAAGCCGTAAAACTTTTAACATCAAAAGGTTTACTCGAGTCACGTCCAAAAGTTGGTACTCGAGTCATCAACCGAGCGTACTGGAACTTTTTAGACCCACAATTAATTGAATGGATGGACGGTCTAACAGAGATAGATCAGTTCTGTCATCAATTTTTGGGGTTACGACGCGCGATAGAGCCTGAAGCTTGTGCACTCGCAGCGAAAAATGCCACTGCGGAACAGCGAATTCAGCTATCAGAAGCATTCCAAGATATGTTGGAAGTCGCTAAAGCAGACGAACTGGACAAAGCGCGTTGGATGGATGTAGATATTCGTTTCCATAGCATTATTTTTAACTCCACCGGAAACGACTTTTTCTTACCGTTTGGGCATGTTCTGACTACAATGTTCATTAACTTTATTGCACACTCATCTGAGGAAGGCAATACGTGCATCGAAGAACATCGTGAGATTTATGAAGCAATAATGGCAGGCAATGCTGAAAAAGCACGTCAAGCTTCGGCTAACCACTTGTTGGAGTCAAAACATCGCTTACCCGAAGCCAGTTAAGCTTGGGCTTGGGCGATCTAATAACTAGGCAAAAGCACGCATCTCGCGTGCTTTTTTAATTTCGTTTCCTCCAATTCTTTATGGCACACCATCAATATTTTGATATATAGTAATACAAATGTATTTTGAGAATGTTGTGTTATGACCGACTCGCTACTGCCAAATATCATACAGTTTATCAGCCAGATTGATCCGTTTGACAAGGTACCTAAAGGTGCACTTCGCGAGCTTGCTTCATCTGTTAAGATCACTTATTTAAGCAAGGGGGATGTTGTTGATCAGTATTCTTCTAAGAACGAAAAGTCACTTTATATTATTAGAACTGGCTCTATCGAACAGCGTAAATCTGATGGCATATTGAGAGCTAAACTTGGTCCGGAAGATTTGTTTGGCTTCACTTTTCTTGGTAACGAAGTCGAAAGCGGAAAAGAATACAAAGCAATTGCAATCGAAAATTCATTAGTTTATGTAATTCCAAATGCTGCGCTGAAAAAGTTGTGCACTTCTCATCCTGAATGTGCTGAACATTTTGCATCACAAGCTCAGGTACGGCTAAAGTCAGCATTAGATGTCGTGTGGTCTAACAAAGAAAAAGGGTTGTTTATTCGGCGTGTAGAGGAAGTCGCTAGTGGTCGAGTTGCAATTGTAACCGCTGAGCAATCCATTCAGTCAGTCGCCAACGAGATGATCGATAAGTGCTCTCCCTGCGCTGTCGTTTATCGTGATAATAAAATAGTTGGACTGATTACCGACCGAGATATGACAAAGCGAGTCATCGCCAAAGGATTAAGCATCTCAACACCAGTCGTCGAAGTCATGTCGCCTGATCCTAAAACAATTCATCCTGACGATTTAGTTCTGCACGCAGCCTCCATTATGATGCAGCACAATATAAGAAACTTACCCTTAGTCAGAGACAATAACGTCGTTGGCGTTTTGACCACAACGCACTTGGTTCAAAACCATCGAGTCCAAGCTATATTTTTAATTGAAAAGATCAAATATGCTGGCAGTGTCAAAGCGTTGTCTAGTTTTACGTCCGAGCGCCAAGCTATTTTTGAAGCATTAGTCGAAGGACGGGTTTCACCAGAAATCATTGGTAAAGTGATGACCATGATTATGGATGCGTACACTCGTAGGTTAATACAAATAGCCATTGATAAGTTGGGAACACCTCCCTGTGACTTCTCTTGGATTGTGGCAGGCTCTCATGCTCGCCAAGAAGTACATATGCTGTCAGATCAAGATAGCGCCATCGTATTAGATGATTCGGCAACAGATAACGACCGTATCTACTTCAAACATTTAGCAATGATAGTAAGTAATGGTCTGAATAAATGTAACTATCCATTGTGTCCAGGGAAATTTATGGCAGCGACCCCTAAATGGTGCCAGCCTCTCTCTGTTTGGAAAAAGTACTATAAGAAATGGGTGGCAAATCCTGAATACGAGCGCCTCCTCAATATCAGTGTCTTTTTAGAAATCCGAACCGTTTATGGAAACAAAGACTTTGAACAGATACTTCGCGATGAGCTTCACTCTAACATCAACGCTAATAGAGAATTCCTTACGATGTTAGTTAACGATGCAGTGAAAACAAACCCACCGCTAGGAATATTCAATAGCCTAGTATTACAAAAATCGGGAGAGAACAAGAAAACGCTCGACGTAAAAAAATACGCGATTAATCTAATCATTGATCTTGCAAGGATTTATGGTCTTGCAGTTGAATGTGACCTCACTGCAACTGATGAGCGTTTTAAAGCAGCCAACGAAAAAGGGCTGCTCAGCCATGACGCGTACAAAAATATAATAAACGCATATCAATTCATCTTGTCGTTTCGATTTGCCCATCAATTAGAAGCACTAAAAAGTGGAGATGAGCCAAATAACCACATTGACCCCAATACGTTCGGTAGTTTTGAACGTCAACATTTAAAAGACGCGTTCCGCATCATTGCAGATCTACAAGAAGTCGCCAAACTCCGTTTTGGGAGCCGATAATGAAGCGCTTACTTGAGTACTTTCATCCATTGACACGAAAAAATCGTCAGAGACAAAAGCACTCTAAAAAGAAGCACATCCCTCTTTATCTTAAAAAGCTGCTTCGCTCGCCAAATCTGGACATAAATCAACGAGCTTTTGACACTGAGTTCATCGTTCTTGATCTTGAAACAACTGGCTTAGACAGTGAGGAAGAAGTCATTCTTTCCATGGGCTGGGTAGAGATTCGACAAGGCCATATTGACTTAGCAACAAGCCAACACCTTTATGTACATAGCGACTCAAAAATCAAGCCCGAAACCATAGTTGTTAACCATATTACCCAACAAATGCTGACTGATGGAATCTCTATTCATGAAGCAATGCGGACATTCTTTAAAGCAGCAGAAAACAAAGTTATTGTTGCTCACGGATGTATAGTCGAAACTAGCTTTATTAATCAATATTTACAGCGAGTTTTCAACATAAAAGAGTTGCCGCTCATTTGGATAGACACCTTGCGAATAGAAAAAAGGTTACAAAGAGCTATCAATGCTTCCGATGAATCAGATGTGACTCTAGCAGCGACAAGGGAACGTTACGGGTTACCCGCTTACAACGGCCATAATGCACTTGCAGATGCAATTGCAACTGCAGAGTTACTATTAGTTCAACAAACCCGTATCGCACCTCAGACAAAAGCGACAGTCGGGCCCCTTTACCGACTTAGCCTGTAATCATCCAGATCACAGGCCTATTTGCTAAACATGTTCTCTGTCACAATTTGGTATCATCAGCATTTACCTTAATTAATAATACAATATCATTAATGGGGCGACGTTAGCAAAATGCAGCGAATAGCCATTGTCACTTGCCAACATCAGAGCGAGTGTAAACTGATTAGTTGCTCCATATCATAACTACATTTTAGAGAGTTTAGCATTGCATGTGCGCAATGATTGTCGAAGATCTAGCAGCGTTACATAAA
This sequence comes from Vibrio sp. Vb1337, assembly GCF_033338715.1. Taxonomy (NCBI): domain Bacteria; kingdom Pseudomonadati; phylum Pseudomonadota; class Gammaproteobacteria; order Vibrionales; family Vibrionaceae; genus Vibrio; species Vibrio sp. Vb1337. The sequence continues at coordinate 101,837 of NZ_JAWOTD010000008.1, forward strand.
CAACCGAATTCAGGTGATGTCCCCTCGAACGTCATCTGCAGTGGTTAGTAATCATGTAAAGCCGCTGTTGCGAACTTCAGCCGACAGCTCGCGGTACTACTACCGTTTGGCCCATGCAGTACAGGCTTGCATGGGCTTTTTTTTAACAATCCTACATCAATCGATGTTATATCCCTCTGCCAGATATGCATAAATCCGCGTCCATTCTTATTAGAGGACTTAAGATTCTTTATAAGTATATTCATAGAACCCATGCCTAAACTCGACACTTTTAGCAGCTTCAGAGAAAAGCAATATCTGACACCGATCACTTGTATGATTAATTAAAGGGTTTATTACGCCTTACTGGTCACGGTTTTGAGTTATTGTACTACAAATAAGAGAGGCGAACGTTACTATTACTTAGGACAATAAACTACTTCAAAGGTCTAAAGATGGAACTCAATACTCTCATTGTGGGCATCTATTTTCTATTCTTAATCGCAATAGGTTGGATGTTCAGAACTTTTACTAGTACTACAAGCGACTACTTCCGAGGTGGCGGCAACATGCTTTGGTGGATGGTTGGAGCAACGGCGTTTATGACTCAATTCTCTGCTTGGACATTTACTGGCGCCGCTGGTAAAGCCTACAATGATGGTTTTGCTGTCGCCATTATTTTCCTTGCAAACGCGTTTGGTTACTTCATGAACTTCGCTTACTTTGCACCGAAATTTCGTCAGTTACGCGTCGTAACTGTCATAGAAGCCATTCGTATGCGTTTTGGTACAACAAACGAACAAGTATTTACTTGGTCTTCGATGCCAAACAGTGTTGTCTCTGCAGGTGTATGGCTTAACGCCCTTGCTATTATAGCTTCAGGTATTTTTGGTTTTGATATGACAGCAACCATCTGGATTACCGGTTTAGTTGTACTTGCGATGTCGGTAACTGGCGGCTCTTGGGCGGTTATCGCCTCCGATTTCATGCAAATGGTCATCATCATGGCGGTAACGATCACATGTGCAGCCGTTGCTATTGTTCAAGGTGGTGGCGTTACTGAAATTATCTCTAACTTCCCAGTCGCAGAAAGTGGCAGCTTTGTTGCAGGTAACAACCTGAACTACTTAAGCATCTTTAGTATTTGGGCGTTCTTTATCTTCGTTAAGCAGTTCTCTATTACAAACAATATGTTGAACTCTTACCGTTACCTAGCTGCAAAAGACTCTAAAAATGCAAAAAAAGCAGCTTTGCTAGCATGTGTATTGATGCTGGGTGGAGTTTTCATTTGGTTCATGCCTTCTTGGTATATTGCAGGCCAAGGTGTTGATTTAGCGGCAGCTTATCCAGATGCTGGTAACAAAGCAGGCGACTTCGCGTACCTATACTTCGTTCAAGAATACATGCCAGCAGGTATGGTTGGACTTCTGGTCGCTGCAATGTTTGCTGCTACGATGTCCTCTATGGACTCTGGTCTTAACCGCAACTCAGGTATTTTCGTAAAGAACTTTTATGAACCGATCGTTCGTAAAGGCCAAGCATCAGAGAAAGAGCTAGTCGCAGTTTCTAAAGCAACATCGGCGGTATTTGGCGTTGCAATTATTCTAATCGCGCAGTTTATAAACTCTCTAAAAGGTCTGAGTCTATTCGACACTATGATGTACGTTGGTGCGCTCATCGGATTCCCAATGACAATTCCAGCGTTTTTAGGCTTCTTTATCAAGAAAACTCCAGACTGGGCAGGTTGGGGAACTCTAGTCGTGGGTGGCATCGTTTCCTACCTTGTTGGGTTTGTTATCACAGCTGATATGGTGTCATCGGCGTTTGGCCTTGAGGAGTTGACTAGCCGAGAATGGTCTGATGTGAAAGTAGCAATAGGTCTAATCGGACACATGACGCTAACTGGTGGCTTCTTCATGTTGTCGACTCTATTCTACAAGCCTCTAACTGACAAACGCCAAGCAGATGTCGATAAGTTCTTTGAAAACCTATCAACGCCTCTTGTAGCGGAATCAGTGGCACAGAGAAAACTCGATAACAAGCAACGTCAAATGCTGGGTAAACTTATCGCGGTCGCAGGTATAGGTGTCATGTTTATGGCTCTGCTACCTAACCCAGTATGGGGGCGCTTAGTGTTTATTCTATGTGGTGCCATCGTCGGAGGTGTTGGTCTACTACTTGTAAAAGCTGTGGATTCAAGCGCTGAACAAGCCTCTGAACCTGTGACAGAAAGTTAAATCTCTTATTCTAATAAACGCGGCTATTCTTTGGCCGCGTTTTTTAATTCTAAGTTCCCAGTACGAACACTTCACCCTTTTACGAAGACATATCATCTTGTCTAGGGTTATCGAATTGCAGCTTTATTTTGTCATTTGATAAGGCTAAACCAGAACGTGATAATCTGATCGAGTTAAAAGTGCAGCCTACCTTGCTTAAGTAAACGCCCCAAAAATACCTGATGAAGTAAAGATCTCGGCTCGTATACTTTGTTGCCACTTCGTGATTTAGACTCGCTAGTCCTTTACATCACTACCTAGTCTACAAGCCAAACTATTCCCGCTGAACAAACCATCTCGGGATTACTTAGGTACACTATTTTCTCTTTTTGCAGATGGCACAACAACCGCTACCAATAAAGCTAACAGCAGGAACACAGGGCTAAGCATTAATCCATGCCAGATTGAATACCCATCATGGAACAGCCAGAATATACCAAGCGTCAGTAGGTACGAAAAGTAGCTGCAAAACACCAAGCTAATCGCGACAAAGCGCTTTTGATTAATAATAAGAATCCGCACTAGATACTGGCTAAGAATACCGGAGCAGCGCATGGCAAGTTGCCAATTAATGATAAAGAAAGCAAGCGCAATAAACCCAGCTACGACCAGTGCATCATGCGTACTTAAAATGAAGTAGCTACCAAATCGGCTTATGATGATCGGATAATCGCCTTCGTATATCGTTGACCAAGATATTGCGTTCGCTGCTGCTACGTAATTGGCAAAATAAGCAATGGCGTAGAAAGTCGTTTGAGAACTGAACGGCTGAAATACGTCTGTACAAAACCCTCGCCATTCTTCTTTGTTGGCGGTAGGCCCAACCCAGTCACGTTTTTTTTGAGCGGTACGCCCGGCAAACGCAGGCTCGTTGCGAAACAACAGCCAAAATATATAGAGTGCAAGTATAACCAAGAGTATCGAAAACATACCCTTCCCCCTCAGAAATTATCGGCGCCACTGCCAATGGCGTTGGGGTCGTAAACTGCACTTCCCTGCTATACCTATTTGATTTATCAAAGACTTATTATTTTATTACCACCAAAATTCATTTAATGGCATGCTAAACAGCAACATTTTCACGCTTTGTGCGTGAAGTTCGAAAGCCTACTTTTAGGTTTAGCACAAAAATAACTACAGCAAAGCGTAAGAGAGGGATTCCGCACCCATCAATGAAGATGAGGCGTTAAGCAGAAGCTGCGACCGCAATGAGAAGAGAAGGATTCAAAGCGGTCATGCATGGGCGAGAAGAGCAACTATTTCTCTAACTTTTCTTCAAATACACCAATCTCTCTGCCCAACCAAATCGCGCGTTCTGTGTGATCGAGCAACTCATCTTCGCTTACTGGGTGAATAAGCACAGAAAAATCGCCTCGAATCGTATCAAGCCACGCCAAGAACTCTTCACTCAATGATTCTAGGTGAATTTCAAACATCGGCATCTTGTGTGGGCCAACTAACCTTCCAACTAATGGAAACACACGCAGCACATCTTGACGCTCTTGACGGATGATCTCGTTCAAGGCTTGCGCTTTATCTTGTTCTCTTAGGGGAAAATAAACATGAGCGTGGTACATAACTTCTCCATAATCACTTCCGCTTGAGCACCACCTACTTTGGATAAGCTCAAGGACTGCCGAGGGTATACATTTGTAATGCCGTCACCCTACCTTGATTCCACTCAGTTGGGAAGAAGTTATGCATTCTCATAAGGTCGAGGCTTCGAGCACAACAAAAATTTGCAATTCATCATATAGCAACTGTTTGAGTTGATTCATTAATAATGACTCACTTTGTCAAATTTTACAGCCAAACTTTGTTGCAAATATGTTTCATTAACCAGTAATTAAATTCGATTTTAAAAATACCACCAACAAAATAGCAGCATATTACTCTGCAAAATCAGGGTGTAAGCAAAACTTTACTACTGAGCGAAAGTCAAAATGAAGCATAATTTAACAATTTGTTTACACTTATTGTATCTGGCTATACCACGATTTAGTTAGAGGGTTAGATACAGAAAAGCCTTTCTCTGTATCTTGCGGTGAAATAGTCGCAGCGATGTTATCGACAAATAGTTTAAGGGACGAACAGATGCCTACCGCTATCGAAAGCACACGCAACCTTAGGTATGGCCTTTGCGCTGATATCAGAGTTTGAGTACCCATACAAACTCTGGTTTTGTATGAACAGCTGCAGTCCAAAAGACCCGCAGCGTCAAAAGGAGCTTGAGATGAACGTTCAGGCATTACCCATGCATCGGTTTATCGACCATCGTGGGGACCTAGTCGGCCAACTACCCAACTGGGCTGACACTGAAACATTGGTCGGGTTTTACCGAGATATGGTATTAACTCGCACTTACGACAACAAAGCAGTTGCCTTGCAACGCACCGGTAAGCTAGGGACCTATCCCTCACACTTAGGCGCGGAAGCCATAGGCATTGCGGTCGGCAGAGCACTTAAAGCCGATGATGTGTTTGTCCCTTACTACCGCGATATGCCTGCGATGTGGTGTCGTGGCATTGGCATGGAAAAGAACCTTCAATACTGGGGTGGCGATGAGCGCGGGAGTGATTTTGCTCCTGAGGGCAGTCCGGTTCCTAGCCGAGACCTTCCCTACTGTGTACCCATAGCGACGCAATGTACGCATGCTGTCGGGGTGGCTTCCGCGCTAAAAATTCAAGGTAACCATGAAGCTGCGCTAGTCATGTGCGGCGATGGTGGTACATCCAAAGGGGACTTTCTTGAGTCAATAAACTGCGCAGGTACTTGGAATATTCCACTTGTTTTCGTCGTAAACAATAACCAGTGGGCAATTTCAGTGCCGCGTAGTCTCCAATGTGCCGCCGATTTCTTATCAGAAAAAGCGCAAGGTGCAGGTATACCGGGTATTACTGTCGATGGTAACGATGTCGTCGCCGTTTATGATGCAACTAAAACCGCCCTTGAGAGAGCAAGAAAAGGGAAAGGCGCAACACTCATCGAAGCGGTGAGTTACCGACTGAGTGACCACACTACGGCCGATGATGCGACTCGTTATCGTAAAGAAGATGATGTTCAAACTGCATGGCAATACGAACCTATCGCACGTCTTAAAACGTATCTCCTTAATCAAGGCGCTTGGAGCGACGAACAAGAACAGCAATGGCTAGATTACTGTAAAGAGCAAGTAGAGTTAGCTGTTGAACGCTATCTGAGCTTACCGCCACAAGCACCAGAAACCGGTTTCGATTATTTGTATGAATCGCTACCTCAAGAGCTTCATGCACAAAGAGATGAACTCATCAACAAGGCAATGAGAATGCAGGGAGGCAGACATGGCTGAGCTAACGTTGGTTGAAGCAGTAAACCTTGCCCTGCACCACGAAATGCAACAAGACCCCAATGTTGTCGTATTAGGTGAAGACGTGGGCGATAATGGTGGTGTATTTCGTGCCACTGTTGGACTCAAGCAAGAGTTTGGTCTTAAACGAGTCATCGATACGCCACTCGCTGAAGCCTTAATCGGCGGGGTTGCGGTCGGTATGGCAACGCAAGGATTACGACCTGTCGCCGAATTTCAGTTTCAAGGTTTCGTTTTTCCTGCGATGGAGCACTTAATGTGCCACGCGGCTCGAATGCGTAACAGAACTCGCGGTCGGCTCACTTGTCCCGCGGTTTTCCGTGCGCCATTTGGCGGCGGTATCCACGCTCCGGAACACCACTCAGAAAGCGTGGAAGCGTTATTTGCTCACACTGCTGGATTTAAAGTGGTGATTCCTTCTTCTCCACAACGCGCATACGGCTTACTTCTCGCTGCAATTAGAAGCAATGATCCCGTCATGTTCTTCGAACCGAAGCGCATATATCGCACCGTTAAATCTGAAGTCGTTGATAACGGCGAAGCACTCCCACTCGACACCTGCTTCACCTTACGCAAGGGGCGAGATATCACGCTCGTTACTTGGGGCGCATGCGTCGTAGAGTCACTTCAGGCCGCGCAAACCTTGTCTAGTCAGGGAATTGAAGTCGAGGTGATTGATTTGGCGAGTATTAAGCCAATTGATACCGCGACGATTTTCAGCTCACTAGAAAAAACTGGACGTTTACTCGTTGTTCATGAAGCGAGTAAAACTTGTGGTGTGGGATCTGAGCTATTAGCTCGAACCGCTGAACACGCCATGTGCTTACTTAAAGCCCCACCTAAACGAGTAACTGGAATGGACACCATTATGCCTTATTACCGTAACGAAGATTATTTCATGGTTCAGAAAGAAGACATTGTGACCGCAGCGCGCGAACTCGTGGAGGATTGGAAATGAAGACGTTTAACTTACCCGATCTCGGCGAAGGCCTCGCTGAATCAGAAATTGTAAAATGGCACGTTAATGTCGGTGACATGGTTAAATTAGATCAAGTGATCTTAACCGTAGAGACAGCAAAAGCGACGGTCGACGTCCCTGCCCCCTATTCGGGCCGTGTGGTCAGCCGTCATGGTGAGGAAGGTGAAATCGTCAATATTGGTGCATTACTGCTAGAGATTGATGAAACAGGTGCCGGGAGAGAAGTAACGGCAGAGAAAAAAGCCACTGCTGACGCCGCAACCGTCGTCGGTAGCGTTTCTCACCAAGCGCATCATGTTAACGTTGATGATTTCTGGATTGGTGGCAACCACAACACGACAGAAAGTAACCTCGTTACCGCCCTGCCTTCGGCTCGCTTGTTGGCACAAAAACTTGGGGTAGATCTTAACCTTGTGTCAGGTAGTGGCCCGAACGGACTTATCGTAGATGCCGATATTTACGACGAAGCCGGAAAACAGCGTCCAGGCACCGAAGTTTTGAAAGGCGCTCGACGTACCATGGTATCGTCTATGACCGAATCGCACGAACATGTTGCTGCCGTAACCATTACGGAAGAAGCATTGTTGGAAGATTGGCTGCCAAACGAAGATATCAGTATCCGCCTTGTTCAAGCGATTGTTCATGCGTGTCAAGAAGAGCCCGCTTTAAACGCTTGGTTTGATGCCGAAACCATGACACGCTGTGTACACACAACGGTCAATGTAGGAATTGCAGTAGATAGCCGTCATGGATTGTACGTACCAGTCTTGCGCCACGCAGATGAATACGAGCCACAAGATGTTCGTCGTTGGCTCGATCAAACCGTTGAAGGGATCAGAGAGAGAAAAATCGGTCGTGAGCAATTGCAGCACGCGACGATTACGCTTTCCAACTTCGGCGCGATTGCCGGTATTTACGCAACACCTGTCGTCACACCGCCACAAGTCGCTATTGTCGGCGCGGGCCGAATACTCGACCGAGTAGTGATAAGAAACGGTCAAGCAATTTCGGTGAAAGCAATGCCGCTATCCGTAACGTTTGATCATCGCGCTTGTACTGGTGGTGAAGCTGCAAGGTTTACGAAAGTACTTGCAGAGCACCTGCAACGTCCGAGCGAAAAGTAACTTATTAAAATCAAATGATAAAGGCTTCCAGTCCGGAAGCCTTTTGTTTTAGGAAGCAAGACTATATCTACAGCTTCTCTAACAGCTCAGGCATTACCACAAACAAATCGTCGACCAATCCATAATCTGCAATGTCAAAAATAGGCGCATCAGGATCGCTATTAATTGCAACAATCACCTTGGAATCTTTCATTCCCGCCAAATGCTGGATCGCGCCAGAAATTCCGACGGCAATGTATAACTCCGGTGCAACAATTTTGCCGGTTTGCCCGACTTGATGGTCATTAGACACATAGCCCGCATCGACCGCCGCTCGTGACGCCCCTACCGCTCCACCTAGCTTGTCAGCCAATTGTTCTACTAAAGCAAACTTCTCTTTACTCCCGAATGCACGCCCCCCCGACACCACTACTCTAGCCGCTGGCAATTCTGGTCGCTCACTTTCTGGCGTTTGTTGCGAAACAAACTCACTAAGTTTATTGATAATCACCGTGTCGACTTGAGTAAGCTTAGGGACAACTGGCGTGTCAGATATCTCTGCGGCATCAAAAGCCGTACTTCTTATGGTCATCACTTTATAGGGGTCATTCGACGTGACTCTCGCCAATGCATTTCCAGCATAAATTGGACGAATCACCGTATCGATAGACTCGATTGTCATCACGTCAGAAAGTTGACCAACATTAAGCAACGCCGCCACACGAGGCATCACATTCTTACCAAATGTACTGGCAGGAGAAAGAATGTGTGAGTAGTTTTTGGCTACTTGTGAGATCAAAGGTGCGATATTTTCCGCTAAGCCATGTTCATATCCCTTCGCATCAACCCAGATAATTTCTGCAACACCCTGAACGCAATTCAACTCATCCAAAACTGATTGGCACTGATAACCAATAAGCAACACAGAAACAGGAAGCGATTTATCATCATCCTTAATCTCAAATGCCGCTTTAATTGCACACAGCGTCCCTACAGCCAACGATTGGTTGTCATGCTCTGCGAGCACAAGTGTTGCTAATGGTCGGTCTTCCATGGTCATGCCTCATATAACACGTCAGATCCATTACTTGAGCTTAGTCCACTTCACGTTAACGTCAACTGAGCTATAGTTTTCTGTATAGAAACCAAAACCTGTCACGCAGATGACGATAATAGAAAGGAAGCATAAAGATGGAACGAGAATGCATGGAGTTTGATGTCGTGATCGTGGGGGCCGGACCTGCAGGCTTAAGCGCCGCTTGTCGGCTAGCTCAACTCAGCCAAGACAGTGAAGGTGACGCACTTTCAATTTGCGTTGTAGAAAAAGGCTCAGAAGTGGGCGCACATGTTTTATCTGGCGCTGTTTTTGAAACTAGTGCCTTAGATGAGCTTTTCCCCAATTGGAAAGAAATGGACGCCCCGCTAGCAGCCTCGGTTCAACGAGATGATTTCCTTTATCTTACTACTGAACAAAACCATATTCGCGTTCCCCACTTCCTTACACCGCGTCCAATGATAAATGGCGAGAATAATTACGTAATTAGCCTTGCCAACCTTTGCCGTTGGCTCGCTAACCAAGCAGAAAATCTTGGGGTGGAAGTTTTTCCGGGCTTTGCCGCTGCAAGCATCAATTATGATCAGACTGGCGCCGTGACAGGCATTAACACGAGCGATATGGGACTAGATAAGAACGGCCAGGCCAAACCTAACTTTGAACCAGGTATCGAACTAAGGGCAAAATACACCCTTTTTGCTGAAGGTTGTCGCGGACATCTGGGTAAAGAACTTATTCAAAGGTTCGACCTAGACGCAGGAAAGCAACCACAGCACTACGCGCTTGGCCTAAAAGAGATATGGGAGTTACCCACTGACAGTAAGGATGTATCTGGCAGTGTTATCCACTCCGCTGGCTGGCCCTTGAGTGAAACAAATACCACAGGCGGCGGTTTTCTCTATCACATGGAGAACAACCAAATCGCCGTGGGGCTTATTGTCGACTTGAATTACAGCAATCCTTACTTGAGTCCGTTTGACGAATTTCAACGCTTTAAACACCATCCTGCTATTGAACCACATTTGAAAGGTGCTCAGCGCATCGCTTACGGCGCAAGAGCCATTGCGAAAGGTGGGCTTTCCTCTCTGCCGAGACAACAATTCCCTGGCGGTTTATTGATTGGTTGTGATGCGGGGACTTTGAACGTTGCTAAAATTAAAGGCAGCCACACAGCAATGAAATCCGGAATCATTGCAGCAGAAGCGGTACATACGGCCCGACAAACTGGAGCTTCTGAGCCAGACTACCAGTCGTTGTTTGAATCATCATGGTTGTATGACGAACTCGCCGAAACGCGTAACTTTGGTGCGAACATTCATAAGTTTGGCAGCATACTTGGCGGTGCTCTTTCGACTTTTGAACACAACCTGTGGCAACCACTGGTTAAGAAGCCGTTACCTTGGTCTATCAAGGACTATTCGCACGATCATGAGCAGTTAAAACCTAAACAAGAGTGCCACCCAATTGCATACCCAAAACCAGATGGTGAAATCAGTTTTGATAAGCCTTCGTCGGTATTTTTGTCGGGAACACAGCACGAAGAGAATCAACCTTGTCACCTTGTTCTGACTTACCCTCACATTCCAATTGATGTGAATTTAGGTATGTATGACGAACCAAGTCAGCGCTATTGCCCCGCTGGGGTTTACGAAGTGGTGGAAGTGGACAATAAGTTGAAGTTTCAGATAAATGCCGCCAACTGCGTGCATTGCAAAACCTGTGACATCAAAGATCCTTCGCAAAACATCACGTGGAAAGCACCAGAAGGTGGCGGTGGACCGAGCTATCAAAACATGTAGATACGTTAGTATGTTGACGATCTAACAAATGGATAAACAAACCGATTGGCAGAGCCTCATTACTCCTGCCAATCGGCAAAATGATCAAGCAAGAAGTCGATAGCCAATCGCGCTCGTAGTGGCAGAAAGTGACGATTCTGATAAACAATCCAGCTGCTGTTACCACTTCCCCAATAGGGCTCTAGGATTGGCACCAAACGACCAGACGAAATAGCATCGTTGAAACTGCTCTTCGGTAAGTACGCCACACCTAATCCTTCTGCACAGGCTTGCAAGACCGTGTGTGCGTTATTGCTCTTCCATCTGCCCTGCACTTTTACGCCATCTAAAGGCTTGCCGTCTTTTTCAAACAACCAAACGTCCTTATTGGCAATAATGCAGCTATGACGCTTGAGTTGCTCTGGGTGCGTTGGTAAACCATGTTCATCGAGATAACGCTGACTGGCTGCCGCTGCCATGGGACGATCCACCAGCTTTCTCGCAACCAAGCCTGAATCACTCAACCTGCCGTAACGAATGGCAAAATCGAAACCATCTTCAATAAAGTTGACCATGCTGGTGTTGAAGTTAATTTCAACCGTGAGATTAGGATGTTGCTTGGCAAACGCCATCAAGGCAGGCGCTACATGGTTCTCAGAAAACGCACCAGCGGCACTCACGCGTAACGTACCACTCAACTGAGTTTGCTGCGTGGTGAGCTGTTCATTGGCTTGCTGAAGCCCAATCACCAATTCTTTACACTGCTGATAATACGCTTGCCCCGCTTCCGTTAGACTCACCATTCTTGTCGAACGGGCTAACAAAGCGACACCTAATCGCTCTTCTAATCTTGTGACTTGGCGACTGACATGACTGGTACTGCAACCTAACTGTTTTGCCGCTGCAGAAAACCCTAAGCTCTCAGCAACCGTAACAAACTCATTGATGCCTTCAAAACTGTCCATACTTACCTTTGCTATATAGCAATAATGTTTTGCCAATTAATCGTATTATCACTTATTTGTTTAGCAATTAGTATGAAGGTGTTCAACAAATACACGTAAGCCAAAAAGGAAACCATCATGAAGAAAGTACTCATCATTGTGACGAACCATGCGACCCTTGGTGAAACTGACCAAGCAAACGGAACTTACGCGCCAGAGCTCACTCATGCGCTTAGCGAACTAATAGATGCAGGCTTCGATTACGACATTGCCTCTATCAAAGGCGGGCAAGCACCACTGTACGGAACCGACATCGAAGGCGACGCAGTCAACGAGAAAATCTTAGCGGATGATGATTTCCAGAACCGCATCAACAACACGATTCCAGTGTCACAAATCAACGGTGACAACTATGATGCGATCTTCTATCCGGGTGGTTTTGGTCTTCTTTCAGACCTAGCGAGCAACGAAGATTTTGCCAAGATTTCTGCAAAACACTATGAAGATGGCGGTATTGTTGCAGCAGTTTGTCACGGTCCGGGCGCTCTTCTCCCTATCACGCTTAGCAATGGCGAAAAGCTACTTTCGTCTAAATCAGTAACAGGCTTCACTCGTGAAGAAGAGATCGACTTCGGCACCATCAACGATATCCCATTCCTATTGGAAGAATCTCTTGCACGCAGCGCAGCGCGCTACTCTAAAGTGCAACCATGGCAAGAGTTTGTAATTGTGGATGATCGTGTCATCACAGGTCAAAACCCAACGAGCGCACACGGCGTAGGCAGAACGATTGTTGAACACCTAGCTTAAACGCGCCGGAAACGACAACCATCCTAGAAGAGGAAAGCGTGCTTTGTCATGCTTTCCCTTGCTACAGGCGATCGCAAGATGCGCTTATACTTCTTCCCCTGCCTCGTCCTCTTCTACGATATCTGTTTCTTGGCTCGCCTCTTCCAGCCATTGCTGTAAAGATTCACTTGCTAGCACCTTCTGTTGGTATGCTTTAGCACCTTCCGATAGCTCGATGCCGTAAGTTTGGAAACGCAATACCACAGGTGCATACATGGCATCTGCAATAGACCATTCTCCAAACAACCAGCCGTTGGGATACCGCTTGGCTTGCTCTACCCAAATGGCGTCAATACGAGCAATATCTTTAAGCGCACCCTTCGTTAAGTCGACTTTTCTGTGTGCGCGGATGTTCATTGGAAGTTCGTTTCTTAAATCAAAGAAACCCGAATGCATTTCTGATGCAATGGCGCGTGCTTTAGCTCGTTCTGCGGAGTTACTTGGCCAAGCTTTACCTTGTAAGTATTGCTCGTTAACGTATTCCAAAATCGCTAATGAATCCCACACGGTTGCGTCACCATCCACCAAGGTAGGTACTTTCGCGGTTGGTGTAATACCTTCCAAGGTCTTATAAAAATCTTCTGTGAATAATTTGAGCTTGGTGACTTCGACATCTAGTTTGAATTGAGAAAAGATCAACCATGCGCGCAGTGACCAGCTTGAGTAGTTTTGATTAGCAATAAACAGTTTCATGACGCCTCCATGCGGTTCGTGTTTTGAGTACCCATTCACAATATCTGATTGTATTTAAGGGGACTAACGGATAGTTTTGATGGAACACTTCAACAAAAACGATGGATGAGTTTTAGATATGGATATCGATGCGTTACGCAGCTTTCTGGCTTTTGTCGAAACGGGAAGTTTCACTCGTGCAGCCAAGCAGATCAATCGCACCCAATCCGCGTTCAGTGCGCAAATGCGTAAGCTAGAAGACGAACTCAGCGTCAGTTTGTTTGAAAAAGAAGGTCGCAATCTTGTCTTAAGTGAAGCGGGATTAGCACTACGCTCTCACGCAGAGCAATTGGTTAGCTTGCACAATCAAGCACTGAAACAAGTGAAACGTTATGAAAATAAGCGTCCTCTTCGCTTAGGTTGCCCAGAAGATTACAACGACAATATCTTGCCTAAAGTCATCCGCGTATTACAGCAATCTGAGCCCACATGTTCGATTCAGGTCTTTAGTGAGCCGAGCATCACCTTGAGAGAAAAACTTGATGAAGGAAAGCTAGACGCCGCTATTGTGACAAGAGCACCGGACAGTGAGGAAGGTTACTGGCTAGCAAGCGACAAAGGCGTGTGGATTGCTCATCCTGATTTTGACATTGAGAACGCCCAACCTCTCCCTCTCGCCCTATTCCAAACCGACTGTAAATACCATGCGGCAGCAGTAGACGGATTAACCAAACGTGGCACTCCTTATCAACTACTGGCATGTTGCAATACGGCTTCTGCACAACGAGCAATTGTACGTTCAGGCATGGCTATCGGTGCGATGGGCAGTATTAGCGTTAGCGAGGATCTTAAGATCTTAGGCGATATGCCATCACTGCCTTCCGTGGATATAGTGCTGGTCACGGGTGTTGAGCCTCATCCAATACTGGACAAAGAATGCTTGGCGCAATTGGTTGAGTTGATGGCTTAACCGGATTCGCTAGCCAATCACAAAGTTAAATTCGCCCGTTAACCGCCCGTCGATTCGTATCGTTTCAAACTGTAGATAATCACGGGCTTTGCCACCCCACCATTCATCACCAGTATTGCCTTTTAAGTACAACTGAGTGGTCAGAAGCTCTTGGTTATCCCGCCACAACTTAACGTGAATGTGCGGTGGGCGAGAGGCGTAAGGCACAGGATACAAAGTCTGGAATAAGTAGCGACCATCCAATTGAGTTTCGACTGCGCCAAAGCCTGCAAAATGTGCATCAAACTTATCATTATTTGGCTGCTTAGGATGATCGTAAATCCCCTGCCCATCGCATTGCCAGATTTCTACTTTGATGCCTGAAACTGGGTTTCCAGATGTATCTACGACTTTGCCTTGCAGCACAATAGGTTCACCAAGCAAGCCCTCCGATTGCAGAATCAAGTTTTGACGAAGAGGAATGTCCACCACTGGATAAAATGGCCCTTCTGTTTGTGCTGGCGTTGGCCGCATTGGTGTTTTCGCTTTTAAAGAGGGTGCGAGCAACAATGTCCACAGCGCTAAAAAGTGTCTTCTTTCCATGATGCCACCAATGCAATTGCGTTGAATTAAGTTTGGGGGAACTTGAGGAATTTGCCATGACGAATATAAAAAATGCCCCTGCAAGAGAGTCATTTGCAGAGGCACTGTGGAACTAAATTGAGTGTTGATTGAAGGTTTATGCGGCTTCGAACGCCAATGCTTTCTTCTCTACCTGACGGAAAATGAGAGTTAGCACACCATTTACCGTTAAATAAAATGCACCTGCAATACCAAATACCGTCAACGTATCGTAGGTTTGTGCGTTAATGCGCTGCGCGTAACCCATCAAATCCATGATCGTAATCGTGCTTGCTAGTGACGTGCCTTTGAAGACCAGAATCACTTCGTTCGAGTAAGCCGGAACAGCGCGACGAATGGCGTATGGCAGCAGCACTTTCAGTGTTGCGGTTTTGTTCATGCCTAATGCACGACACGCTTGCCATTGACCGGAAGGAATCGCGTTAAACGCTCCTTTGAACAACTGAGTACTGTACGCCGCGGTATTGAGTGCTAGCGCTAACATCGCACAGAACCAAGGTTGGCTTAACCATGTCCAGAATACACTTTCTCTTACGGCATCAAACTGACCTGGACCGTAGTACACCAAAAAGATCTGTACCAACAAAGGCGTACCAGTGAACAAGGTAATGATGCCACGACTTACCCAATGCAAACCCGGAGTACGTAGGATCAGAGTCAGCGTCATCATCAAAGCTAAGAGACAGCCCACTACCAAAGAAGCGGCGGTCAATTGAAGGCTAGTGCCTAAGCCATCCAGCATTTGCCAAACGTGTTGTTCGTTCATGCGGTTGCCTCCTGTCCCATGCTCATGCCTTGAATTGAGAACTTCTTATCAATCAGTTTTACGGCACGTTGTGTAATCAAAGTAATGCCTAAGTAAATCGCCGCAGCAGTTGCGTACCATGTAAACGCTTCATGTGTCGCTGCAGATGTTAGCTGTGCTTGTTTCAACAAATCCGTTACTCCGATCAGTGATACAAGCGCGGTATCTTTCAGCAAAACCAACCATTGGTTAGTTAAACCTGGTAGTGCGTGTCTTACTGCTTGTGGCAAAACAATGCGAACAAAAGCATGTGCTTGACTGATGCCGAGTGCACTTGCTGCTTCTCTCTGCCCTCTTCCAACGGCTTTTAACGCGCCACGTAGAGTTTGAGAAGCATAAGAAGCGAAGATCAATGACAACGCCACCACGCCAGACAAGAACGGGCTAACTTCAATAAAGTCGCCGGTGATTAAAAACAGAACCTGAGTCGAACCAAAATAAATGAACAACACGACAAGGATTTCTGGCAAGCCACGCACAATCGTCACAAACGCCGTCATTGGCCATTTAACGAAAACGCGGCGAGACATTTCACCACTGGCGAATACCACTGCCAGAATCAAACCGACTAAAAGGCTTGTGAAGGCTAGCTGGACAGTCATCCAACTAGCTTGAACAAGCGATAAAGAGTAACCCGTTAGTGCCATATTACTTACCGAAGTACTTGTTGTAGATTACGTCGTATTCGCCGTTCGCTTTCACTGTTTTCAGTGCCGTGTTCAGCTTGTTCACTAGCTCGTCGTTACCTTTGTTTACTGCGATACCGAAACCGTTACCGAAGTATTTAGGGTTGGTTACGTGCTCGCCCACGTATGCTAGATTGTCTTCTTTCTTGAACCATTCAGCTACAACAGCTGTATCGCCGAATACAGAATCAATACGACCGTTCTTCATATCGATGAATGCGTCTTGGTAGCTAGAGTAAGGAACCGCTGTTACGCCCGGCATTTGCTCAATCAGGTAACTTTGGTGTGTAGAACCGTTTTGAACACCAACGCGCTTACCTTCTAGTGCTTTTTGATCAGCAACTTTTTCTTTGATAGAAACAAACGCAGCTGAGTTCTCATAGTATGCATTCGTGAAATTCACTTGCTCCAAACGCGCCTCGGTAATGTCCATTGCAGAGATAGCCGCATCGTAACGTTTGAATTTTAATGCAGGGATCAGGCTGTCAAAAGATTGGTTATGGAAGGTACATTTGGCTTCCATTTCTTTACATAGTGCGTTCGCTAGATCCACGTCAAAACCTTGGATTTGGTTGTTTTCATCCATGTATTCGAATGGTGCGTACGTCGCTTCCATCGCGAATTTGATCTCTTCTTGTGCTGCTGCGTTTGCTGCCATAGTTGCAGAAGAAAGGCCGATTAGTGAAGCTAGTAGAATCTTTTTCATTGCAATACTCCGTGTGTACTTAGTGGGCTGACACTCGCAATGACAGCCGAGCTTATCTGTTAAATAGACTGAACTTTAAAAACGTGATTTAGTGATTTAAGTAGTCAGCAAACTGGGCGGTTTGCGGGTTAGAAAACGAATCATTTGTGCCGTGCTCAACGATGTGTCCTTTTTCTAAATACAGTACGTGACTAGCGATTTTCTTGGCGAAATCCACTTCGTGCGTCACAACTACTTGTGTAATTCCGGTTTCGCTTAAATTTTTAATAATCTTAACGACTTGGTTAGTAATTTCCGGATCAAGCGCAGCGGTCGGTTCATCAAAAAGCAAGACTTCCGGTTTCATCATCAATGCACGAGCAATCGCCACACGTTGTTGCTGACCACCAGAAAGTTGCATCGGCCATGCATCCGCTTTGTCTGCCAAATGCAGCGTCGCAAGAATTTGCATTGCCTGCTTCTTCGCTTCTTCTTTATCCATGCCAGCGACTTTTACCGGAGCCTCAATCAGGTTCTCCATCACTGTCATGTGTGGCCATAGGTTGTACTGCTGGAACACCATGCCTACTTTACGACGAAGTGCTAAACCTTGTTTCTCTTTGATTTCAGTAGAGAAATCAAAAACATCATTTGCGATGTTTAGCTTGCCGTTATCCGCACCTTCAAGAAGGTTAAGAACACGTAGTAGAGAGCTCTTCCCTGCACCACTTGGACCAAGTAACACCAGTGTTTCGCCGCTTTCACACTTAAAGCTGACATCGTGAAGCACTTGTGTCTCACCGTAGGATTTATTGATTCCGCTTACCTGAATAGTCATGCTGACATACCGCATTAATTGTCACTTGGCATTTATATTACTCAAAAGGATTTTTTATGCAATAAAAATGTATAAAAATTAATTTTGTTAAATTTTTGTATGATAAGCAATCAATACAACAGAGAATATGACTGGTTTAATCAGTTGGTTTTAACTGAAATTGTTGATGAAAATCCAACAATATGATGGCAATCGAAACAAGGTTAAAATTCTGGTTACTTTTGTGCTTGTGTAGACGGAATTTTGAGTCTTTGAGCGTACTACACCCGACGCAGACCTTCTCATTTTTGCCGGGCTCCCCTCGATTTCCGGTAAAGCCTTCTATCGGCGGGTTCCTGATTAGGACTTTGTGAATGGACTATAATTTCTCTTTGTATTCTGGCCTTTAATTCGAGTCATCTAAGTATGAGTGAGATAACCCCATGTTGAAGTCGCATTGTTTTTCTCTCATTGCACTTGCTTCTCTGAGCTTACTTTCTATACCCAGCGTTTGGAGTAGAACAGCAATCGTGTTACCTGGATTGCATGAACAGGGTATTGATCTTCAAGATAAGCCTATCTCTGCTGTGGCTACACGTGAATGGGAACTGGATCATGCTGATATCGTGTTTGGAGCTTACAAAGATAAGAGTGATAACGAGCGTGTAAAAGCGCTTGGTTACATGTACAACCAAAAGCTGGAACTTAACTCAGGTTGGCTGGAAAACGATATACGTAACCAAGCAGAACTGAATGGAATTGACTACGAAGATTTCTTTCTCCACTTTTCTGAAGACACTATCCTAGCTGAAGTCGACTCAAGCCATGGTGAAAATACCTTACTCAATCGAAAACCGATGATCGTTGGCTATACCGCCAGCGCTGACCACGCCGGCTTTTGGCTATATCAACCACCGCCATGGGATGCTGATGTATTTGGCCAGGCGAATAATGGTGGAGCCCTCTATGTCTATCACTCAGAGAAGTTCGACCGCTTAGCCTTTACGTTCTCTCAGTTTGCTCAAGGCGGCAGCTTCACGATTGAATACCCTTCTGCTATCGACTCGTTTGGTCGGGTAACAGAATGGAAACGCTTCGCGATTAAAAAAGACAAAACTGAGAACATGACTAAAAACCAAACAGTAAACTGGTCTGTTCCTTCGGATTGGGTTCGCGCTACAACGCATGATGGTAGCGGAAAAACTTATGGTGGCGGTCAGTACTTTGGCTCCACCTTTTTACGCGACGGCGGCCGCCTTTACTTTGCGAAAATTACTTGGCATGACGGCAACATAGAAAACCGCCCACGTCTCGAAAACATTCAACTCAAAAATAGCTTCCCTGCCGTCAATATCTCAGGAGCACCAACGGAGACACCGGAAGGCCAAACCATTCAACGCTGGCGTAAAATTCGTGGCTTCGACAAATCTGCAGATCGAAACCAAGACAATTATCTTTCTTGGAATGAATACAAAAACCGTTCGAATAAGAATGCAACGGCCCGATTTCGTTGGGAGTCACGGGTTATTCCATTTGGTCGTATGTGGAATCAAACCTCTTCTTGGGCATTGACCAATCTCGGTAATCCCGTTTTTACCAATACAATGCGCCACTATTACCAAGCTGAATGGGCGAAACAAGGTTTAAATGGTGCGTACAACGACGATACGAATAAGTTACTCGGTGCAAATCAGTTCTACATATATTCCGGAGGCACAGTGGATGAACTTGGTTTGGTGGCGGGTAGCCAAGCTGCTGACGATGCTTACAAAGCGCAATTCTCGGCGTTCTTGAATAAACTGGCAACGCTGGATGAAGATGCGTTAATTGGCCTCAACATAGGTACGGCAAACTTATTCGGTCGTAATGGGCAAAACCACTTGGTTAACGCTGGCTCCTTGTACTTGCGCGAGCACTACCTTTTCCCTGCTACCGGCTTTAGTGGCTATGCTGGCTTGGCTAAATTTTGGGATAACTCTGCACTCGCCAAAGCGGGTCAGAAAGTGATTTATCAAGCGACCACGCGTTATGGTCGAGTTCAATACTTTGGCAACACTGAGGATAACTGGAAACAGGACCAATACTCTGCACTAGCGGTGTTCTACTTAAACTATCACCCTGAGCGCAGTTACTTTAATCAGTGGAACAATGGCTACTTATATGGAAGTAATAACACAACAGGTGACAACTTCTGGAAAGCAGGCGTACCAAAGAATATTGCTTATCAACCTAGCACCTTGCTTGCCGTTGATTTGGGAGAGCCTGCCAATCAAACACCAGAGGGATATCAGGCGACTCCGGTAATGATGTCCACCAGCACGCCCTATCCTGCCGATTACACAGTCATTGGAGATGCTTCTATGAGCAAAGTGGCTCATCCTGACTTGCCCAATGGCTCTATCGATTTGTTACCAACCCATACGTACTTTGCGTATCACTCAGACGATACGGTAGTGATGCATGGCCCTACAGAGATGGTGTTAGCCCGAGAATTCACCAAAGGCAGAGTTCTGTATCGAACTGATTTCTTTGGCAAGAATATCGATTATTTCACCTCACCGAAGATGACAATCGCGCTTCCAGAGCCTATGCGACCTGTAGATCAAGACGGTAACATCGGCGACTATGTTTCTCATATTGAGATTGGCGGCTACGAAGGAGTGTTCTTGCTACATTAACTCCCTTTCAACCCCTCTCACCAAACGCTTCATAAATCGCCGTTTTTATGCTCAACGTCACTGAAAAAAACTTGTTCACTGAATCTTTATAAACCGATGTATATACTGAAGTAAATGACAACGACAAGGAAATTCAGTCACATGAAGACGACACCTTCAATGCTCTCTGTTCTGCTGCTATCAGCATTATCTACTCATGCAAATGCGGACGAATGCGGAAAAATAACTATCGCAGACATGAATTGGAATTCGGCCAGCTTAATGGCGCACATCGACCAATTTGTCTTAAATGAAGGCTACCAGTGCGATGCGGAATTGATCCCTGGTGATAGCGTTCCTACGGGCACCTCTATGATTGAAAAGGGGCAACCTGACGTTGCGCCAGAGTTATGGACAAACGGCATTAAAGAAGCACTTGATAAAGGGATTGCGGATAAACGCTTGCGTATCGCTAGTGAATCGCTTGTCAATGGCGGTGAAGAAGGGTTTTGGGTTCCCGCCTATCTGGTAAAACAGTATCCAGAGCTCGCGACGATAGAAGGCGTCATCAAGCACGCCAAACTATTTGAACACCCAGAGGATGATGACAAGTTCGCCTTTTATAGCTGCCCTGCTGGTTGGACATGCCAAATCACCTCCGGTCACTTGTTTAATGCATTAGGGTTAAGTGAGCACGGCTTTGAGATGGTTGACCCAGGATCTGGCGCAGCATTAGCTGGCACCATCGCCAAAGCCTATGATCGCAAAATGCCTTGGTTTGGTTACTACTGGTCACCGACCCCCGTATTGGGCAAGTATGATATGGTCAAAGTGGATTTTGGTAGCGGAACAGATTTAGAAGAGTATCGCAACTGTACCACTCAGCCTGATTGCGCTTCACCAAAAGTAACAATGTACCCACCTTCTCCAGTTCGCACAGTAACAACTGAGGCATTTGCGAACAAAGAACCCCAAGCATTCGCGTACTTGCAGAAACGCGGATTTACCAACGAGCAAATGAGTGAAATGCTGGCCTGGATGGAAGATAACTACGCAGATGGTGAAGAAGCGATGTTTTACTTCTTTAATACCTACCCTGACTTATGGAAAGGTTGGGTATCTGAAGACGTAGCGATGAAGATCGAAAAAGCACTCTAGTGATTGACGTCTAACTCGTACCAAATAATTTAGCCTCCCATACCGTTTGAATAAATAGTATTGGAGGCTAATCAACGATTCGTTAATACATGGTGTGACCATTCAATGTTTCTTTAGGAATCTCTTGCAGAGCGTCCCAATGTTCGACGATTTTCCCATTATGATCAAAACGAAAGAAATCCATCGTCACGTATTCAATATCATTAGGCCATGTTTGGTGCGTGTGTAGTGCCACCAAATTCCCTTCAGCAATGGCTCGCACAAACGTAATATCTTTATCGGGATACTCATTTTGCATCCGCTCAAAATACTCTATAAAAGCCTCGGGACCATTTCCAACTAATGGATTGTGCTGGATGTACTCATCACCTACGTAGTCTTCAACTGCCTTTCTTGGGTTACCTCTATAGGCGGTTTCGTAAAACGCAATGGCATTTCTTTTATTCTCTTGCAGATCCATTTTTCTTACCTGTGTTGCTCCATCTTGCGGATAACGGTAATCATAGTCTTTGAACTTCAGAAGTGACTGAACATCGCGCACAAAAAAGGCCGCTAAACAGCAGCCTTCATCACTTCTACTTGGAATCATCGCCTTTCATAGCTTAAACCACACCACCAGCACCGAGCATAGAACGCTCACTGTTCTCCACCAGCAACGCGGTTGCGGTTTGTTTCAGTGTTTCCCATTCTTGGTCTTCGACAAAGATACCATTTTGCCAAGAAGCTTGTTGCGTACGGCTTAACTCATCGCCTTCAATGTGGGTGGTATATCCTTGTGCACTTTTCTCGATATCGAAATCGTTCACGGAGAGCTCGATAACCATACTATGCAAATCCGTATCATGCCCATCAAACTGATCCGAGAAAAAGACTTCTGGTGCGATTCGTCCGCGGTTTAACACATAAAGCGTTCGCTTGGGACTAGAGCCATTGACCCATTGTGCGCGACACGCGATGCCTTTTGCAGAGAGCTTCAACAACTCACTAAAACCTAGCCAACGGTTATGGCACTGCGTCAACGTGATAGTAATCGACTTACGGTTAATCATTTTCTCAAGTGCGAAATCCAACACAGCGGGTAAATGACACGCTACACTCCCGTTGTGCAGTTCTACCTCTATGTTTGACGGCGTACTGTTGGTCACCGATACGGCGCAGTCTGAATCTAACCCAAGAAACAGACTGGCGTTATTAAAATGACGAACTCCATGTAAGCCAACCATTTGCAAGTCCGCCACCATGTTCGCAATGACATCCGCCTCACCACAGTGACGGCGCATGCCAAGAAATGCCTTATTAACCGCGGCCACCAATTCGTTGTGAGAGACGATCATAATGCAAATCCTCCACTGATTTTTTGATTATCACTTTGCGCAATTTCGTCACGTGGCGGCATGCTAGGGAAAATCCATGTGTCTGCCAGTTTAGGGTCGTGAATTTCATCTAACAACGGCGCACCTTGGAAGAAAGTTACTCGAACCCAACGATCCGAGCGCGGATCAAACTTAGTCGCGCCAAAGATCGCCAATTTACAGCGCAGTAAGTGCATTGGTAACGCATCTTTACGCAGCACATTCATTTGAATATCCCCCATCGCACGGTTGCCTAGCGTCCATACGCGACGTGTGATCGAACGATAAGCCGGTTTTTGCAATAGAAACTCTGCTACGGACATTTCTACATCACAGTCAAGCAAGGCCTGGTACAAGCGATTCACTTGTCTGCCGATATCAAGCGGCAGTTCTTTTTCTTCTCCAGCCTCTTCCCCGCGAACACCAAGCCTTGGCTCTTCTTTATCTTGTGAGCGATACCAGAACCAGTAGTTGTTCTCGGCTAGTGAGTAATCCGCATCAATCGCCCAGCGGTACTTGCTTTGCAACACTTCCAGTAAATCTTGGATCTTTTTCCCGCCCGGAATAGATAACGTTTCATCCGTATTCATTTGGCTAGCAAATTCATCCACTAAAGATGGGTAGAGTTCGATCAAGCAAGAGGTGAGGATTTCTTGGGCTTCCACACTCATTGTTTTCTTATGCTCGACCAAACTCGCCCAGTTCGGATGTAATTCCATTAACGTTGTTAGCTTCGATAGCAGTTGTTTGATGTCTGCTATCGCTTGATGATTGAGCCTGTCTTGATGTTCATTGATGGTGATGACTTGCTCTAAATGACGCTGTGCTTTTTGCAGCAATCCTTGCAAAGGAGCATGGAACGACGCTTCACATGGCATGGCAAAGACTCGCGCTACCGCACGTTCGCGAGAGGTCATCCATTGGTCAACGATGCACGGGTGATTAATCAAGTATGGAGCCATGCCTAAGCCAGTCGCATTGCCGACACCAAGGTAGCGCTGCAAGCCACGATGCAAAGCCACCGCGTTGTCGCCACCTTGTTGAAGTGCCAGATAGTGCACCCAATCTAGGCTGAATTCACGCAACATATATACTGCACACATTTGCGCACTAAAAGACTGGCTGAAATCTGAGTTGTTCTCTAACAGTTTGAAATCGGCGATACCAAACTTTCCGTTACCATAAACAGCTGTGGTACGCAGGATATAACCCACTTCCGCTAACTCTTTCGGCTCAGGCTGCTCGCCTTGAGAAAGCGCGCTAACAATGTGCTCAAACACGCGCACACTTTTGTTTGCGCGAGCAAGAACAAGTACGTTGTTTGGATTACGTCCCGCTTCTTGCAGCGGTACATTTTCTCGCAATCTTTCCAACAAAGTAACATCAACATCGCCTTGAACCAGTGCAAATGTGACGTCCCACTTTTCAGCAATTACGCGATCATTACGCTCGTCGTCGGCAATTTCATCACAGAATACCACCAAATGATAAACGTGCTCTGGCGTGGTCAATTTGTAAATCACATGACCATAACCACGAGGACAAAGCTGCCACTCATGCTTGGTTACTTGCCAGTTTTGGCTTGCCATATTACGAATCAGACTGCGAACAAAGCTGATTCGGTTTTGGTGCATTGCGCCAAGCCTTTCGGCTGCCATGACAATCGCTGCATCGCGCATAGTTGCTTCCGTATAAGTAGAACGATGTGCATCCATTTTGCTCACCACCTATTTGTTATTGTAAGAATACTAGGGTTTGTGCGGATGCAGGAGGAAAACACCCGCACAAGCTCCACGTTGTTTGAATTGGATAATTGTTATAGCCCTTGCTCTTTCGCCATTTTGATTGCAATTTGTGGCGCATTCCAAAGTGACGGTAACAGAATCAACGAAACCGGAACCGCGGTAATAACAATGAAAGATTGCAGAGCAGAGATGCCACCAGAGCCAAGAGAAATCAGGATTAGTGCCGTCACACCCATCATTACTCCCCAGAAGGTACGGATGATCGCATTCGGCTCCGTTTCACCACTGATCACGACACTGATTGTGTAGGTCATTGAGTCGCCCGTCGTGACGATGAAGATCGTGGTTAAAATCAGAAATAGAATTGAAGTCAGCATTGGCATTGGTAGTTGCTGAGTCACTGCAAGCAAAGCACCTGGCAAGTTAAAGCCTTCAAACGCCGCACTCACGCTACCCGGTTCAGCAATTTCAAACGCAAGGCCTGAGCCGCCCACAATCGTGAACCAAAAACAGGTGGTTAACGGAGCCACAATACTGATGGTGGAAATAACTTGGCGAATAGTGCGACCACGGGAAATACGCGCAATAAAGATTGCCATCATCGGACCATAACCCAGGAACCAGCCCCAGAAAAATACTGTCCACCAACTTAGCCAACCTTCGTCACCGCGATAGGTCGCCATTGGGATAAAGTTATCCAGCATGCTCCCTACACCTTGAATATATCCGTTAAAGATAAAATTCGTAGGGCCAAAAAACAGGATGTAAACCATCAATGCCATTGCCAGAATCACGTTGTAACGACTAAGCAGTTGCATGCCTCGGCTTAATCCACTGAGTGCTGACAAGGTGTAAAGCGCAATCGCAAACAAGATGATGATAAGCTGAGTGGTAAAGCCATCAGGGATATCAAACAACGCATTTAACGCGTAGCTAACCTGCAAGCCCAGAAACCCAATTGGACCAATGGTGCCCGCGGCTACCGCGATAATGCAGCATGCGTCAATCAATGCACCGAGTTGGCCTTTAAGTGCTCGTTCGCCCAAGACTGGGTAAAGCAAAATACGGGGTTTTAGTGGTAAACCTTTGTCGTAATGTAGGTGCATCACCACGATGGAAGTTAAGCTACCTACAATCGCCCAAGCTAGAAAGCCCCAGTGCATAAAGGATTGCGACAACGCATTCACCGCACCTTGCTGCGGGTTATCTTGCGCGCCGTACAAAGGAGGTGGGCTAACATAATGCGCGATAGGCTCAGCCGCGGCCCAGAAAACGCCACCACCAGCCAATAAGGTACAGAAAATAATCGCCATCCAGCGGAAAGAATCCATTTCTGGTTTTGCAATCCCGCCCAACATCACCTTGCCTGTTCGCCCTGCAGCCAAGCCAAGACCAATAAGAAAAGTGAGAAGCAGCAGTAACTGCCAGTATGGGCCAAATACCTGAACTGCCCAGCTAAAACCGGCGTTAACGATTGTAGATAACAGCTCGCCGTCATAAAGTGCAATAGCAACGAACAACGCGATGAAACCACCGCTATACCAAAAGGCCGGGTTATTCAGTCCTAATTTGTCCGTCGTGTTTTCTGTTGTTGATGTGTTGTGTTTTGCTTTTGACTTGCCCGATGACACGCTCATCGTGGAAGCTTTCATGCTATTGGTTAAATCAGACATACTCTGGCTCCAGAGGTTCTTTGCAGCAGCCAAAGACTGGCTACAAATGTGAGTTTTACGCCTGCCGTATTGTTATTATGTGGGCAGGCGGTTCCTACTTTGGGGAATGCTATGAAATAGGCTCTAATCCTTCTTTAAGGAAGTTGAACCAGTTTTCACCCAATATTTTTCCAGCCTCAGATTCACTGAATCCGTGACCCATTAATCCGTTGTAGATGTTCTCCATCCCTGCGCTGCCGCAGAACCATGGCAGCGCATCTGGCCATCCCGAGTTACTTGCTGAACCTTCGCCGTAATCCATCGCTTTTGACCAACGACCGTTGCGCATCCACTCCAACACTTGTTGCGGCTGATTTAGGCACAAATCGCTACCGATACCTAAATGGTCAACGCCAAACATGTCTGCGGTTTTCGCAACCATCTGGCAGAAATCATCCAGCGTGCACTGGCTGCCATTTGGCAAATGGAACGGATATAAACTGAATCCAATCAAACCACCGCGCTCCGTCAGTGCTTTGATCACGGTGTTAGACTTGTTGCGCAGTGCGTCATGCGCAAACGTCGGGTTAGCATGGCTGATACAAATTGGACGCGAAGAGAGCTCGATAGCTTCCAACGTCGAACGCTCCGCGCTGTGGGACATATCAATGATCATCCCGACTCGGTTCATCTCTTCAATCGCTTGCTTACCAAAGCGAGTTACACCTGAATCGTTTTGTTCGTAACAACCTGTCGCTAGTAAGCTTTGGTTGTTGTAGGTCAGTTGCATGATCAGCAGACCTTGGCGGCGCATCACTTCAATCAGACCAATTTCATCATCAATCGGTGAGCAATTCTGCGCGCCGAAGAAGATGCCGACTTTGCCTTCTGCTTTGGCTTTTTCTACATCTGCCATTGAATAAATAGGCATGATGAGGTCCGCATTTTGCTCGAAGCGCAAGTTCCATTCAGCAAAACGCGTTAAGGTTTCGCGCGCAGTTTCGTGGTAGACGATGGTGGCATGAACGGCGGTAATGCCACTCGCCTTAAGCGTTTGGAAATACTCTCGATCCCAATTGCAGTACTGCAATCCGTCAATCACAATCCGTTGTTGGTACATAACCACTCCTTAAACAATTTCTTAGCCTTTTCGTGCGGGCAACTGACACCATCAGTTACCCAGCCGATCTTAGTAAGGACGCTGATAAGCGGTTTTCACTACGGTGTAGAACTCTTTGGCGTACTGACCTTGCTCACGAGGACCAAAGCTAGATTCTTTACGGCCACCAAATGGAACGTGATAATCTGTACCCGCAGTTGGCAAGTTAACCATGACGCAGCCCGTTTGGACTTGCTGTTTGAAGATCGCGCTATTGCGCAGACTTTGCGTGATAATGCCGCCTGTCAGGCCAAAGCGCGTATCGTTCGCGACTGCAATTGCCTCATCCAGATCAGAAACGCGAATCACGCTTGCCATTGGTGCAAAGACTTCTTCTTGGTTCACTTCCCAGCTGTTTTGTGTGTTCAAGAACAGGGTTGGTGACATGTAGTACCCGTCATGATCTAGGCTCAGACGCTCGCCACCAAAAGCCAGCTCTGCGCCCGCTTGGCGCGCGTTTTCGATCCACTCAAAGTTCGCATTCAGCTGGTTACCATCAACAACAGGACCCATGAATACGCCCTCTTCTAGTGCGTGACCCACTTTTAATTCGCTCATGCGTTTGATTAGCGCTTCAACATACGCGTCGTGAATTCCGTCCATAACCACAAGACGAGAAGACGCGGTACATTTTTGACCTGCACCCGAGAATGAGCCTGCGATTGTGGCTTCAACGGCAATTTGAATGTCTGCATCATCTGCCACTACGAGCGCGTTTTTGCTGCCCATCTCTAGCTGACAACGCACAAAGTTTGGTGCCGTAGCCGCTGCAACTTTACGGCCAGTGTCCACAGACCCAGTGAAGCTCACGCCGTTCACATCTTTCGAATTGATAAGGGTATTACCGACTTGCGAACCGCTACCCAAAACGAGGTTAAACGTGCCAGCAGGTAAACCTTGGCGATGGATAATCTCTGTCAGCGCAACGGCACTTGCTGGGGTTAGGTTGGCAGGCTTCCAGACGACGCTGTTGCCAAACGCAAGTGCTGGCGCGATTTTCCAAGCCGCTGTTGCTGTTGGGAAGTTCCAAGGAGAGATAATGGCGATAACGCCGACGGCTTCGCGAGTAACTTCAACGGAGACACCTGGACGGACGGAAGCAGCGCTATCGCCAATTTGACGCAGAACCTCAGCAGCAAAGTATTGGAAGAATTGGCCAGCACGGTAAATCTCACCTCGACCTTCAGCAAATGGCTTACCTTCTTCACGCGAAAGCAAGGTGCCCAATTCGTCACATCGTGCAATGAGCTCATCACCAATCGCTTGTAGCACTGCTTGCTTGCGCTCGATTGGTGTTTTTTCCCACTCTGGCTGCGCTGATTTAGCCGCTTGAATCGCTTGCTCTACTTGCGACACACTCGCTTGTGCGAAATCGCCAATGTTTTCGCTGATATCAGAAGGGTTAATATTGGCGATGGTGTCCATGCCCGATTGCCATTCACCTGCTATATAGAGGGATTTTTCTGCTTGAACATTGTTAATAAAAGTCATGGTTCTTTCCTTGTTCTTCCGATTTGTGATGGCAAGCCACCCACTCACTGATCTCTAATTGTTCTTATTGGATTTATTCTGGTTGGCTTGCCGACGCGTAGACGACAAACTCCACCAACATCTCTTCTCGCGCTAACCCTGCAACCACCATGGCGGCGCGATTTGGGTACGGCGCTTCAAAATATTCCGCGTACACTTGGTTAACGGTCTTTAAGTATTCTCTGTCGGTCACATAAATCAGGACCTGCAACACCGAGTCCAAAGACTCCCCTGCACACTCCAGGGTGTGAATGAGATTGTTAAAGGTTTGACGTGTTTGTGCTTCGATACCGCCTTCCACAACCGCGCCTGTGTCATCAATAGGAATTTGAGCCGTATACAGGGTTCCGTTGTTGACTATCGCCCATTCAAGCGGCGCTTTAGAAGCAAATAGACTGGTTTTAACTGGGTGTTTTTTAGTAGGAGTATTCACGTGCCTTTCAACCTTTGTAACAGCTTTGTTTCAATATGGTTAAATGATGCACATTGACAGGCGATAAATCTAACGGTAAATTTTTGACATTTGATAAATTAAACTTATCACTCTATTTAAAATAACGTAAATAAAGGGATTAAGAGGCATTAGGGATGAGTATTAAGCTTCAACAATTAATGCATTTTGTGATGGTAGTCGAGGAAGGAGGCTTTCGAGCCGCTTCACATCGTGCAAATCGTTCTCAGGCGGCACTGTCCACATCGATAAAAGAGCTTGAAAAAATTCTAGGGCAAACGCTGTTTGAACCCGGAAACAAAACCAAATTGACCCCGTTTGGTGAAATTTGTCTGCCCAAAGTGGTTCAGTTTCTCAATATCTACAGTGCGCTGGACAACGATCTCAAAGCTGCCGCGGCCGGACAGCAAGGGAGAGTGCGAATTGCGAGCGTTCCTTCTGTTGCAGCGAAACTCATCCCGAGCGTGTTGGGTGCCTTTTGCGAGCAGTATCCAAATGTAGAAGTAAGCTTGATCGATGATAACGCGGCGGGCGTCGAGGCTCGCTTACTCTCCGGTGAAGTCGACTTAGCGCTCGGTAACCCCTCTCACCTCGATGAGGGCGGCATTGACTTTACGCCGCTGTTAGCCGATCCAATAGGCGTGGTGTGTTTAAAGGACAACCCTATTGCGAGTCATCCAGAAGGAATCGAGTGGCAAACTTTGTTGGAACAACCCTTTATCCGTAACGGCACTTGTACACTTCTAGATCCAACCCCAGCAAGAGCTCTGAGTCAGCAAGCGCTCTATTCGGTCGAAAATATTACTTCGCTATTTTCTGTCTTAGAACTTGGGATTGGTGTCACGACCCTACCGAAGCTTGCTTTCCCAACCAATGAAACACGCTTGGTTTGGATTCCGCTTATCGATCCACCACTTGAAAGGCAAATTGGTATATTTACGTTAACCGATCGCACGATCTCGCCTCAAGCTAAAGCATTTCACGATCTTTGTGTACATTATTTAAACTATCAAAAAGAAGATAAATAATGGTTCGATTAACATGCGGATAATTAAAAGCCTCCATATTCAGAGTGGAGGCTAATTTGTATTTGTGTATTCGCTTCGTTCTATTTTTTGCGACGATTTCGGTTCTTATACACCACGCAAAAGTTACCACGCTTGGTACGACACTTTGAGCAACGTTCACAATCTACTGGTGCGCGATTGCCTTCTTTCCAACGTTTGATCAACTGTGGCTCAGCCAATAAAGGGCGTGACACAGCAAAAAATTGGATACCTGTGTTTTCTGCAATTTTCTCAATCGCATCAATGTCGCTCAGCCCGCCGACAGTAATCACCGGTATGCTAACGTCCTGACTGATCACGTGACCATATTCGTGAAAGTAACCTTCTTCTTGTAGTGTGTAACCATCGAACGTTTGACCAACAAGTTCGTTTGCTTTGCCGTGAATATTGCCAGACACGACGATCGCATCAACGCCTACTTCTTCAAGTTTCTTACAGACGACGCGAGTTTCATCGAACGTTAAACCGCCGTCAAAGAACTCTGTTGCCGTCAGTTTTACGAGGATGGGAAATTCGCTTCCAACCAGCTTTCTGGTTTCAGAATAAATTTCTAAAAGAA
Organism: Vibrio sp. Vb1337; assembly: GCF_033338715.1. NCBI lineage: Bacteria > Pseudomonadati > Pseudomonadota > Gammaproteobacteria > Vibrionales > Vibrionaceae > Vibrio > Vibrio sp. Vb1337. The sequence continues at coordinate 132,731 of NZ_JAWOTD010000008.1, forward strand.
AGCGCATGCGATTTTCTAAGTCACCACCATATTCGTCTTCTCGACGATTATAGTACGGGCTTAAAAACTGGTTAATTAAATAAGTGTGCGCCGCATGAATCTCTACGCCGTCAAAACCAGCGTCTTGAGCACGTTTACTCGCCAATGCGAATGCCTTTACGATGTAGTCTATTTCGTCCTTTGTCATCGCTTTGCCTTGCGTATTTGTACCACGCTCAGGCACGTCACTCGGAGCGAAGATGACACGCTCACCGACGTTATGGGTGGTTTTGGTGCCACCGTAAGCAATTTGCATCACGATTTTAGAATCTTGTTGATGTACTAGCTCTGTTAGCTTTTTGTATTCTTCAATAAAAGAGTCGTTGTAGATCCCCATCATACCTGCGTTGGGTTTCTCTTCTTCAACGATATTGGCATAACCCGTGACAATAAGCCCAACTTCCCCTTTCGCAAGCGTTTCGTAAATATCGTAAAGCTTTACCGTCATGTGACCATCTTCGGTCGCCATGTTCTCCCACGTTGCGCTTCGCACAAAACGGTTCTTTAGGATCATGTTGCCAATGCGGGCTTCGGAAAACAAAATGCTCAAAACCAGTCCTCTTAAAGTTGTCTTTATGTTTTATCTTTTCGCAAGTAAACAAGATCGAAAAAGGAACAGCGATACACGATGTATGGCTGTTCCTTCTCTGAATCCTTGAGACCTGCAAACTACAGGCGCACCTTAATGCCTCGGAGACGACAAAACTTTAATCTGGGTTAAGGTTTAGTGAGTTTTTAGATTATGTAAAAGGATGATTCTTAATCGTGTTCATTTCACTGGAGTTAAGATGCTTCCTCTCCCACTTTCAGTAGTAAAACTTGTGTATTTCGCTAGCAGGTGATTCAACTCAAACATTCACATTGTTAGTTTGTATGCTGCTATGAGAACTAGCACTCCCCCCCAAATGTTTACATTACAAACTGTCGATATTGAATTCTCATATGGTAAGTAGAGTTATTGCGCTGTTTATACTTTTAGCTTAATCGTCGCTATCTCTTGGCATTATTACGCGTCAGCGGAAACGCGCGATCTACTATGTTTTACACGCTGGTTGTTTTTGCTTTTAGATATGAATACGTGATAGTGAAGCTAGAGGAGGAACAGGGAAAACAAAGGACAATAGAAAGTTAAATGACCTTACTTCTAGGTAAGGCCATTGATGCATTCAGCAGCACAAGATATTAGCGCGTAGCAAACGCTTAGGTCTGGTTGTTACAGAGCTAGAGGAATCAACTCGACACCAAGCACACCACTGATCCCCATCACCACTAGCAGTGAGACTTTAAACACCGACTTTGACCAAGCGATATAGTTGTTGTCATCAATGCTGCGAAAGGTCACTTTCGTCCACATAAAGCAAACAACCGCTGCAACCGCTAAGTATTCATACCCGGCTTCACCTAGTAAAAATAACCCCAATGATGCTGCTCCAAACGCCACGACATACGCTTTCATGTGTCGATGCGCTTTATGAATACCTTCTTTAACTGGCAATACGGGAATCCCGGCTTCTCGGTAGTCTTGCATGCGGAACATGGCAATGGCATAAGAGTGCGGCATTTGCCAGAGACAGAACATGGTAAAGAGTAAAATCGCTTCCAAGCTAATGAAGTTTGTTACCGCCAAGTAACCCACCAATGGCGGAACTGCGCCTGAGATACTTCCCACTAAGGTTCCATACACCGAGTTACGTTTGTACCACATCGTGTAAAAGAACACGTAATACACGTAGCCAAGCAACACGACGACAGCGGATAGTGGGTTCACTCGGATAAATAACAGTGCGGTTCCTACCAGCAATAAAGCAAGTGCATAAACAAACGCAATATCGATATTGATGTTGCCTTTCACTGTTTCACGATTTCGTGTACGTGCCATCTTTTGGTCGATATCACGATCGAAAATATTATTCACCACACAACCTGAAGCGATGACTAACCCAACACCAACTAACGTCGTAACGAACAGCATTAGACTGGCTGGTTCTGTTTTTGCGGCGAGGAAGAACCCCGCCGCAACAGAAATCAGGTTGCCGAAAATAATGCCCGGTTTAGTGATAGACAAATAACTTTTCAGCATGCCTTGACCTACAACTTCATGTTGACGTTCATGTTGTAGATGATCCATACCGAGCCAGCGATAAGGATAAGTACAACAATGGCGGTAAACATCAGTGATACAAGATTCCAACGTCCGTCGGATGTTTTTGTTTCCATGTGCAAGAAGTATTTAAAGTGAACAAATATCTGCACTAATGCACATCCAAATAGAATCGCATAGGTCGTTGTATCTGGTAATGATTTCGTCCAAACAAAGTAGAACGGAATTACCGTCAGAATCAGTGAGGCAATAAAGCCTTTCACGTAATCTGACGAACTGGTTTCTACATGTTGATCCATTACATTACCCCCAGTAAGTAAACGATGGTAAAGACACAAATCCAAACGATATCTAGAAAGTGCCAGAATAGGCTTAAGCAGTTAAAGCGCATTGCCATATTGTCGTTCAGACCTTTCGTCGACAGTTGATGATACGCTACCGCTAACCAAATCAGACCAAAGGTTACGTGCAGGCCGTGCGTACCAACCAACGTAAAGAATGCCGACAGGAATGCACTTGTTTGGGGCCCATAGCCTTCTTCAATCAGGTGATGGAACTCATAGACCTCCATACAGATAAAGCCAAGACCAAGCGCGAACGTGACTAACATCCAGCGTTTGAGACCAGCAACGTTGTTGCGCTTCATCGCGATAATGCCAAAACCAAATGTGATACTGCTAAACAGCAGCAGCATGGTTTCGACAAACACGAATGGGAGTTCGAAAATGTCTTTACCTGTTGGGCCTGCAATTGAATTGCTCGACAGCACAGCGTACGTCGCGAACAAGGTCGCAAACAATACACAGTCACTCATCAGGTAAACCCAGAAGCCAAATAGCTTGTTGCCATTCGTGTCATGGTGGTGATCATGGTCGTGATGTGCTGCGATATTAGTTTGCATACGTCACCTCCAGATCATCTTTACTTTCGCTGTCTTTCACTGAGTTTTTCTTCGCTTCTTCAAGCTGAGCTCGACGTTCGGCCTCAATTGCTTTGATCTCTTCAACTTCCACGTAGTAATCCACATCATCGTTATAGCTATGCTGAATACACGTCACGATAATACCGACCAAACTTGCCGCCGCTAGCCACCAGATGTACCAAATCATGCCGAAGCCAAATAGGAGCGACCAAGCCGACACGTAGATGCCTGTTGCCGTGTTTTTTGGCATATGAATACGTTCGTATTCCACTTCTTTAGTTGGATCGAACTCGCCACTTTGTTTCTGGTACCAGAAGGCATCCAGCACATCACCTTTTGGTAGGTGCGCAAAGTTGTAGAACGGCGGTGGAGACGATGTTGCCCACTCAAGAGTACGACCACCCCACGGGTCACCAGTTAAATCACGGTTTTGCTCGCGGTCACGGATACTCACGTAAATTTGGATGAACTGAGACAATACGCCCAGCGCAATCACAACCGTACCTGCTGCGGCAATCGACAACAGTGGGAAGTATTCTGGGTTGATGTCTTGGCTTAAACGACGAGTCATCCCCATGAAGCCCAGCGCGTAAAGCGGTAAGAACGCCATTAAGAAACCAATAATCCAAAGATAGAACGCGCGTTTGCCCCAAGTTTCATTCATGGTGAAACCGGTCGCTTTCGGGAACCAGTAAGTGATCGCAGCGAAACATCCAAACACCACACCACCGATGATAACGTTGTGGAAGTGAGCGATAAGGAATACTGAGTTATGCAGAACGAAATCTGCGCCCGGAACAGCCATTAGTACGCCCGTCATACCACCAACAGTAAAGGTGATCAGGAAACCCACCGTCCACATCATTGGCGTCGTAAAGCGGATGCGGCCTTTGTACATCGTGAATAGCCAGTTGAAGATCTTCACCCCTGTTGGGATAGAAATGATCATCGTGGCAATACCGAAGAAGGCATTTACGTTCGCGCCAGACCCCATCGTAAAGAAGTGGTGTAGCCAAACGACAAAGGCAAGAATCGTGATAACTACGGTAGCCCAAACTAGCGATGTGTAACCGAACAACTTTTTACGTGAGAAGGTTGCGGTGACTTCTGAGAACACACCAAAAATTGGCAAGATCAAAATGTACACTTCTGGGTGGCCCCAAGCCCAAATCAGGTTGACGTACATCATTACGTTGCCGCCAAGATCATTGGTAAAGAAGTGCATGCCTAGGTATCTATCCAGCGTAAGCAGAGCGATAGTCACCGTTAGGATTGGGAATGAAATGATGATCAAAATGTTTGCACATAGAGATGCCCAAGTGAAAACTGGCATCTTCATCATTGGCATAGACGGTGTACGCATACGCAAAATGGTCGCGAAGAAGTTCACGCCTGTTAACGTCGTACCAACACCTGATATCTGCAGCGCCCAAATCCAATAGTCGACCCCGACTCCTGGGCTAGCCTCAATACCTGAAAGCGGCGGATACGCTAGCCAACCTGTACGACCAAATTCACCTAAGCCGAGAGACATGTTTGTTAGGATGACACCTACAACAAACAGCCAGAAGCTCAAGTTATTCAGATACGGGAAAGCTACGTCACGCGCACCAATCTGCAATGGCACGATGATGTTCATCAGACCAATGACCAATGGCATCGCTACGAAGAAGATCATGATCACGCCATGGGCAGTAAAAATTTGATCGTAGTGATGCGGTGGTAAGTAACCTGCTTCACCCGCAGAAGAAAGGAGTTGCTGACTACGCATCATGACTGCGTCAGCAAAACCACGAACAAGCATCACCATCGCTACTGCGATGTACATGAAGCCAAGTTTTTTATGGTCTACTGAAGTAAACCATTCATTCCACAAATATTGCCACTTTCCGGCTTTGGTCACCGCGTAAACTACGGCTAAACCAACCAGCGCCACAACCGCTAGGGTGATGACAATAATAGGTTCGTGGAATGGAACTGAATCAAGAGTTAATCTTCCAAACATTACGATTATCCTTGGTTTTCAGGCAAACAGTTCATTGAACCAGGATGCTGAGTCACAACGTCGGTGAACAAGAACGGAGGAACGCTAGAGAACAAAGTGACTGGCTCTGCGATACTTGGCGCTGCCAGTGAGCTGTATTGCTCCCAATCTTCAATACGATCAGGGCTCGCCTTCACTTTCTGCACCCAATTTAGGAACGCAGCACGATCAGACATTGCTGAAGCTGTGAACTTCATTTGCGAAAAGCCTTCGCCGCTGTAGTTCGATGCAAAACCCTTATAGTCACCTTCGTGGTTCGCTATGAGGTTGAGCTTGGTTACCATGCCTGGCATCGCGTAGATCTGTGTACCTAAGCGAGGGATGAAAAAAGCGTTCATGATGTTGTCCGAAGTCAGTTTGAACTGCACTGGCACGTCTTTCGGGAACGCCACATAGTTCACCGTCGCAATGTTTTCTTCTGGATAGATGAACAACCATTTCCAATCGAGTGACACCACTTCGATGGTCATTGGTTTAACATCACTTTCCAAAGGTTTGGATGGCTCTAGTTCATGAGTCGAACGCCATGTGATCGTCGCAAGAATCGCAATGATGATGATTGGAATTGTCCATACCACCACTTCGATTTTGGTCGAGTGTGACCACTCGGGTGCGTACTCTTCTTCAGTGTTAGAGGCGCGGTATCGGTAAGCGAAGTAAATCGTCATTAAAATCACAGGGATTACAACGATCAACATCAGCAAAAGAGCAGTAATAATTAACTCTTTTTCTTGCACACCAATGGCACCTTTGGGGTCAAGTAAAGCTGAATTACATCCTGAGAGCATAAGTATGACGGACGCCAAACTTCCCCTCGACAAGATGCGTTTATATCTTGAGGCTTCCATTAACTTTCTCGATGGTTGTCTGGTTTCAAAGCAGATGCCAATCAAAGTAAATAAGAGCTCACAAATAGCGCAGAGGTAATGTATGAGAACAAGAAAAACTTCGATAAGTAGTTATTCTACTTACAATTTTTCAACTTCGTCATCAAGCATTTAACCAGCTAGAATGAACCGTTATTTACTACGATACGATTGGTATCAAGCCAAGAACCAGTTGTTATAGTCATTAGAATGTTTATGTGTTGAGCATGAGTAACGTCGGGCTCAGAGCGAAACAAAACGGAATTGAGTGGAGATCAAAACCACACTCTTAGTGTGAGTTTATTGTTACACTTTGAAACACTATGTTACATTTGGCGCATTATGAGGAGTAAAAAGTTAAAGCTCATTAGCCACAACTGGAAACTAACCTTCCATTAATGGAAGTTACACACTTTAAATAGAATATTAACCTCAACACGAATTTCTCGTGCTTCAACAATTAATTATTTAAAAACAAACAGTTGAAACTAAAAATTGATGAGACTGACTATCAACTTCATTTACGCAGATAGCCTTAGTGAGAAGCGGAAACTAAAAAACCAAAAGTGTGATCAGAATCAAATTAATGATTTCACTTAATATTTGAGTGGTATTTACATCTCTTTATTGGATTGCGAGAAATCATTCTCAAGGTAAATCCAAACATAAGTTGTAAATACATTTGGGTTGCGCAGAATTAGCACTCCACAACATAGAAAATGTTGAAATGGAAAGAAACTTATTATTCAGGTCTATCAGAGCCTTATTTCAGTGGTCACTTACATACGAATGCCTCCATCCACTTCTAAAACCCTGCCAGTAAAGTAATCACTCTCAATAATGTATTTTACTGCATGCGCGATTTCGCTTGTTTCGCCCATCCTGCCAACTGGGATCATCTTTTCTAATCGCTCTATGGCTTCGGGTTTCATTTGCTCTGCCATCGCGGTATGTACTACACCTGGTGCAACCGCCGCCGCGCGAATACCGTATCTTGCGAGCTCACGGGCCCATGTTGTCGCCATGGTCGCGACCGCCGCTTTAGATGCAGAATAATTGGTTTGTCCGATATTCCCTGCTCTCGCAACACTAGAAATATTGATGATAACGCCTTGGGAGCCACTCTCAATCATCTTGACGGCCGCTTCACGCCCACACAAAAATGTTCCTGTCACGTTAACGTTCATGACCAAATTGAATTGATCCAAAGACATCTTACTGATCACGCCATCTTTTGCTTTTACAAGTAGTCCATCTCTTAATACGCCAGCGTTATTGACTAACCCATTGAGTTGACCAAAATCTTGGATAATCGCTTCAAACGTGGTTTCAACGTCGATTTCGTTGGTGACATCCACTTGATATGTCAACGCTTTCGCACTCAGCATTCGACACTGCTCTTGTGTTTCCATTAAGCCACTGGCGTTTACATCCAACAACGCTAAATCAGCGCCAGCTTGAGCAAAGGTAATGGCCATCATTTGCCCAAGCCCCTGCCCTGCTCCTGTAATGGCAATAACACTACTTTTTATGTCCATATTGGTGCACTCCATAGCTCGTAATGTTCTCTATCTCAACCAGTCTAAGTTGGCCGAAATGATGCGCATTTTAGGTCACCATCTCGGGCTGGTTTGTCACAAAACTCGGTCTAGCCTTTCTTACTCTTGTATAACTCAAATAAGCTTGAGAAATCGAGCTCGCCGTGGCCGCTCGCGTTGTGGAAAGAATATAAGTTGCGCGCTAACGACCCCATCGGAACCGAAGAATGTGTTTGTAACGCCGCATCTAACCCCAAGCCGAGATCTTTTAGCATGAGTTTGCTCATAAAGCCCGGCTGGTAATCGTGACTGGCTGGCGCACTGTCCATCACACCTGGGCAAGGATTGTAAAGCTCCAATGCCCAATTTCGGCCAGAGCTTTGCAGCATGATGTTTGATAGCACTTTTGGATCGAGTCCATGATCGATACCTAGGTTTAATGCCTCGCACGTACCAGACATTAAAATGCCGAGCATAAGGTTGTTACAGATTTTCGCCATTTGACCATCGCCTGCTTTGCCAGCATGGAAAACATTTTTTCCCATATACTGCAAAATGGCATTGGCTTTAGAAAACGCTTGATCCGAACCACCAACAATAAAGGTTAATGTCGCCGCTTTAGCGCCAGCAACGCCCCCCGAAACGGGTGCGTCGACAAACAACACGCGTTTATTTGCCGCTTCATTGGCGACTAATCGCGCGGAGTCCGGATCAATGGTTGAACAATCAATCATCAAGGTACTTGGCGAGACAAGGTTGAGGACACCTACGCCACCATGTAAGTCGCCAAGATACACGGAACGAACGTGAGATCCTGCTGGTAGCATCGTGATGACTGTGCTTGCACCATCTACTACCTCTTCGATAGAGCTCGCCACCACGGCACCAAAAGGTACTAGTTGCTTTGCGGCTTCGCTATCGACATCGAATACTTGCACGTTAAATCCAGACGCGAGTAAGTTTTGCGCCATAGGATGCCCCATTCTTCCTAAACCGATAAATGCGATGGTACTCATGATCATTCTCCTTATTGACCTAGTGTTTGTTCACCCAAATTAGCAAGCGGATGCTCGTTATCTGACCAAAGCGAGGTAAACAAAGTATCGATAACATCTTCATCGACTTCACTGACACTGTTAAATATCCAGCTCGGCTCGCCATCCCGGTCAATGAGCCGAGAACGGACGCCCTCTTTAAACTCACCTAATAAGGCACTGCGAACCGACAAACTCAACTCTAAACGGAAGCAATCTGCAAGCGGTAAGCTGTGGTACTCTTTCACTTGTCTAAAGCAAATATGCGCGGTGATCGGACTGCCCGATGCGAACGTTTGTTTCGCGTTTTCTATCCACTGGCTATTCCCTTCGATAGTCATGATTCGCTGTGCTATCGCATTAAGATCAAAGCCTTTGCACGCTTCCTCTATCTGATCTAAGTATGGACAAATTTGCGTGGTTGGTTTGCTATCAATAACCTGTTCTTCCATTAATTTTAGTAGCGCAGTTACCAACTCTTTCGCATCTTCTTTGCCCCACTGGAGCCGCTTTAGCTCATCCAGTAAGGTGGGATACTGCTCTTCCAACAGTAACCAATCGGCCAAACCAATAGTGACAGCGTCACTTGAATTTACCATTGAACCTGTCAATCCGAGGAATAAGCCCACTTGCGGATCTATCTGGCTTAAAAACCACGTACCTCCCACATCAGGATACAGTCCGATATTGATTTCTGGCATAGCAAGGCGTGATGTTGTTGTCACAACGTTATGGCTGGTTCCCATAAAAAGCCCCATCCCACCGCCCATGACAATGCCTTCTCCCCAACCGATAATGGGTTTGTTGTAAGTGTGGATGAGATAGTCACACTCATACTCCAACGAGAAATAGTCCGTACAGAACTCTACGATTTTTTCTTTGCTCTCGTTATGCATGACATGATACATAGCTCGAACATCACCACCAGCACAGAATGCTTTTTCTCCAGCGCCAGTGAGTACCACACAAGTCACATGCGGATCGTCTTGCCACTTGACAAGCTGATCGTTAAGTTGGACTAACATGTCATACGTCAATGCATTCAATGAAGCGGTGTTGTCTAACGTTGCGATACCAATGCGGTGCACGCCATCTAAGCACTCTATTTCACTGATGGTTACCATCCCTGCCATGTGGCCTCCTATCGGTTTTTCCATTGCGGTGGGCGTTTTTCTAAAAAGGCGCGAACACCCTCAACTTGATCTTCCGTATCAAAAAGATTCAGAAACAACTCTCGCTCTTTCATTAAGCCGTGTTGAAGTGGCGCAGAGCGCATATTTTGAATGAGCGCCTTACATGCGGCGACAGAAGATGGCGACTGGTTCGAAACAGATTCAGCAAGCTCCAGCGCTTTACTTAAAGCTTCACCTTTGGGAACCAACTCCTCAGCCAAGCCTAGTTCTTTTGCTTTGTCAGCGCTGACTTGTTCTCCACATAAAATGATGCGCTTTGCCCAGCCTTCTCCTACTAACGCTGTGAGGTTTTGGGTACCGCCAGCGCAGGGCAAAAGTCCGACTTTGGCTTCAGGTAAAGCAAGTACCGCTTGCTCTTCAACTACTCGAATATCACAAGCTAATGCCACTTCTAACCCTCCGCCCATGGCGTAACCATTAATGGCGGCAATGGAAACACCACGGAATTCCGAGAGTGTTTCAAACGCTTCACCAAAGCATCGCGCCATGTCTAACGCAACCGCTTTGTCACCATCAGAAAATAGCTTGAGATCAGCACCAGCAGAGAAAAACTTGTCTCCACTGCCAGTTAAAACCAATGAATAGACCTGCTTATCATCGTTAAGTGTGAGTATCAGCGACTTCAGTGCCTTGAGGCTCTCTGCTGTCCACGTATTGGCTGGCGGGTTGTTCATTGTCACCACCGCAACGTGATTAGTGATCGTATGTTGAATGGCTGCTTGGGTTAATGGCATATCTGAATCCTTTCTCAATGAGCAAATCCAATACTTCGCTACAGCAAGGTCGATTCCTCAGAGAGCAAACGGCGCGCGATGATCAAGCGCATGATTTCGTTCGTTCCCTCCAGAATTTGATGCACACGCACATCTCTGAAATGACGCTCCATTGGATACTCTTTGATGTAGCCATAGCCGCCATAAAGCTGCAGCGCTTGGTCGCAAACCTGAAAGCCCACATCGGTTGCGAACCGTTTTGCCATCGCGCAATAAGCCGTGGCATCCGGGTCATTTCGGTCGAGTTTACTGGCGGCATAGCGCACCAACTGCCGCGCAGCCACTAGCTCTGTCGCCATGTCTGCCAATTTGAATTGTAAGGCTTGAAACTGCGCAAGCGGCTTGCCGAACTGCTTACGTTCTTGAATGTACCGTGCCGCCTGATTAAGGGCCTGTTGAGCCGTACCGACGGAGCAGGTCGCAATATTTATACGCCCTCCATCAAGCCCTTTCATCGCAAAGACAAAACCTTGCCCTTCTTCGCCCAGTAAATGGCTAGCTGGAATAACGACATTTTCAAAAGTAACCGCTCGTGTTGGTTGGCTGTTCCAACCCATTTTGGGTTCTTTGCGCCCATAGCTGATACCACCTGTTTGAGCAGGAACAACAAATGCAGACACGCCTTTGGCACCCGCTTCTCCGGTTCGCGCCATCACGACCAAAACATCTGTCTCTCCTGCGCCAGAGATAAAGGTTTTGCCACCATTCAACACGTAAGTATCACCTTTTTTGCTCGCGGTTGTGGTCAACGAAGCGGCATCCGATCCCGCATTAGGCTCGGTTAAGCAATAGGAGCCTAACCACTCCCCCGTAACTAATTTCGGACAGAACTGCGTTTTGGCTTCATCGGTAGCAAAACTGGCTATCATCCAACTCACCATATTGTGGATAGTCATGAAAGCGGTCGTCGACGTACAGCCCATTGAGAGTTGTTCAAAGATAATTGACGCATCCAAACGGCTTAACCCTAAGCCGTCATGTTCTTCTGGTGTGTAGAGACTGAGAAACCCCAGTTCCCCCGCCTCTCTCAATACGTCTTTGGGGAAAATCTGCTTTTCATCCCACTCCGCCGCCATCGGTGCTAAACGCTCATCGGCAAATTGTTGAGCGGTATCGGCAAATGCACGTTGATCTTCATTAAGTTCAAAGTCCATAAAAGCTCCTTTTATTCACTCAGCGCAGTTGGATGGTCAGATTGAGCCCCGTTGGAATATCGTCATCAAACCAACGCGCCGTCACCGTTTTGGTCTCGGTATAAAAACGCACTGCTTGTTTACCATACGCATGTAAATCACCATAGAAACTGCCTCTCCAACCAGTAAAGGAGAAAAATGGTAAAGGGACTGGAATTGGCACATTAATCCCCACTTGACCGACTTGAATGTCATGCTGATATTTTCTCGCAGCAGCGCCATTAGCGGTAAATATAGAAGTTCCGTTGCCGTAAGGGTTGCGATTCACCAACTCAATGGCCTCTTGCAACGTTTCGACTTCCATACAAACTAAAACAGGGCCAAATATCTCTTGCGTGTAAATCGACATGTTCGCTGTTACACCGCTAAACAAGGTTGGGCCAATCCAGTTTCCATCGGGAAAGCCGTCCACTTCACACTGACTGCCATCGAGTTCACACACTGCGCCTTGTTGTTTGCCATCTTCGATTAGGTCCAATACGCGTTGCTTGGCTTGCTCACTGATCAGTGGGCCATAAGCAGCCTGTTCATCATCCCAAGGCCCTGGGTGTACTTTCGCCATCGCCAGTTTCAGGTCTGCAATCCATTGTTTTGAATCGCCGACAAATACCGCAACAGAAATCGCCATACAGCGTTGCCCCGCAGCCCCAACGGAGGCTCCGATTAGGTTATTCACCACTTGATCTTTGTTTGCATCAGGCATGATCACCATGTGATTCTTTGCACCAGCAAAAGCTTGAACCCGTTTAAAATGTTTAGTCCCTGTGGTGTAGATATAACGGGCAACGGGAACCGAGCCAACAAATGACACCGCTCGAATATCAGGATGAGCCAGAAGAAAGTCGACTTGCTCTTTGCGGCCATGAACGATCTGCAACACTCCTTTCGGCGCGCCAGCTTGCTCAAATAGTTCAGCTAAACGAATAGAGGTCAACGGCACTTGTTCGGAGGGTTTAAGCACAAATGTATTGCCCGCAGCGATAGCGATTGGGAACATCCACAACGGAATCATGGCAGGAAAGTTAAATGGCGTAATGCCGCAACACACACCTAGGGGCTGAATCATTGAGTAACTATCAATATCCGTGGCAACGTTTTCGACGGTTTCGCCCATCATGTTGCTGGCAATGTTTGCCGCCTGCTCAACAACCTCTATGCCTCGCCACACATCGCCTTTAGCATCCGCTAAAATCTTACCCGTTTCATGAGAAAGCAGTGTGGCAAGCTCATCATGATGCTCTTTGAGCAAGTGCTGATAACGAAGCATAACTCGGGCACGCTCGGGTATCGCCACTTCTTTCCAAGATTGGAATGTCTCTTTCGCATTATCAATGGCGGCTTCCATCTCGTGCTCTGTGGAACATGGAACGTACGCAATGACATCATTAGTGGCGGGATTGGTTACCTCAACCCAATCCGATGTTTGAGATTCACGAAACTCGCCACCAATAAACAAGGGAACCAAACGAGTCATCATTTACTCCTTTCTGATTTCAATTAAAGCGGTATTTCAATGCCTATCGCCGTGGCTTCTCCACCGCCGATACAAAGTGATGCAACACCCCGCATCACTTTTTTGGCTTCGAGATCACCATTGGTGCCTAGCGCTTGTAGCTGACGCAAACTGTGAATCAATGTCACCAGAATTCGTGCGCCACTAGCCCCTATCGGATGCCCAAGTGCACAGGCTCCACCTTTAATATTTACTTTGCTTGTATCTAGTCCAAGTTCCGCCACCGCTATTTGTGTCACGACGGCAAAGGCTTCATTGATTTCCCACAGGTCCACTTCATAAATTGACCAATCTAGCTGGAACAGCAGTTGCTCAATTGCGTAGACGGGTGCCAAAGTAAATTCTGCAGGTTTTCTGGCATGTGTAGAGTGCGCCTTGATGATCGCAAGTGGTTTAAGCCCCTGATGACGCGCAGTGTCTTCATCCATAAGCACCAGAGCCGCCGCGCCATCTGAAATGGCACTCGAATTAGCAGCGGTCACCGTACCTTTTTCATCGAATGCAGGTTTGAGTTGAGGAATTTTACCAAGGTCAATCGAGCGAGGGTGCTCATCGTAGTCCAGCACCGCTTGTTCTGACTTGGTATTGAGTGAAACCGGCGAAAGTTCATCGGCAAACAAGCCTCGCTCTTGAGCTTCCAACGCACGCTTTGCCGACATCACGGCCCATTCATCCATTTGCTCTCTGGTGAACTTAAGCCTGTCAGCAACTTGCTGAGCATAAACACCCATTAAGTGCCCTTCGTAAGCATCTTGTAGCCCATCGAGAAACATGTGGTCATACGTAGACTGGTGCCCCATGCGCATTCCCTTTCTCGCCTCCCTCAGCAAATACGGCGCATTGGTCATACTTTCCATACCACCAGCAATGGCAGAGCGAATCGTTCCAGCTTTAATGAGATCGTGCGCTAACATGACGCTCTTCATGCCAGAGCCACACACTTTGTTAATGGTGGTGCACCCTACACCCAAAGGAAGATCGGCCCCCATAGATGCTTGCCTCGCAGGAGCTTGTCCACACCCTGCTGGAAGCACACATCCCATGAACACTTCATCCACCGAAGTCACATTCACTTCGTGCATTGCCGCCTTGATCGCCAGTGCGCCTAATTGAGGAGCAGAGTAAGTTTGCAACTTGCCTTGAAAGCGCCCAATTGGCGTTCTTTTCGCGCTGACAATCCAGATGTCTTTTCCCATGATTCGCATTCCCTTAAGGTATATGTGAACACTTGGCAGAATGATGACACCCTACATAGAATTACTCACCAAGCGCCACACCAGCCTTTATCGCCTTTTTCACTAACAAACTTTCATTCCGCGATTTCTTGACGTTTACGTAAGCATAGCACTAGCCTTTACAATGAGATGAAAAAACACACCAAGCAGGCGTTTATATTTCAAAGTTGATGTTCGACCTTCCCATTAAAGGTTCGATTTCCAGAAACTGGATTTTTATTCGAGGTAAGTATGTTATGGAAAAATACAAGATCAGTGACCTCGCCAAGGAGTTTGATATTACTACTCGCAGTATCCGGTTTTATGAAGACGTGGGTCTGATTGAACCAGAGCGAAAAGGCAATATGCGCGTTTATCAACGCAGGGATAGAATTCGCCTCAAACTGATTTTAAGAGGGAAACGACTCGGTTTTTCGTTGGCAGAAATTCGTGAACTTTTCGAGCTCTACGACATGCAACAAACCGAAGGACAGTTATTGAAAATGCTCAATATCATTGAAGAGAAACAAGCCGTCCTACAGCAACAACTCAACGACATCAGCGTCGTTATGGCAGAGTTGAATGCCGCTAAGGAGCGTTGTATTCAAACACTCAAAAGCAAGCAGACATAAACGCTATACTCAATTAGCAACACCGCTACAGGCTTTTCCACCTTACCTCTGATACCGGGAGACGTTATGAAAAGCACCTATACCCCACTCAATTTCGGACTTGGTGATACCATCGATATGCTCCGAGAACACGTTAATGCCTTTGCTACGGAACATATCGCGCCCATCGCCGCTGAGATAGACCGCGATAACCAGTTCCCGAATCATTTATGGCCTTTGTTGGGAGAAATGGGGTTGCTTGGTGTGACCGTCGATGCAGAGCTTGGTGGTGCAGGCATGGGATACCTCGCTCATGTTGTTGCCATGGAAGAAATCAGCCGTGCCTCTGCGTCTGTCGCTTTAAGCTACGGCGCTCATTCTAACCTGTGCGTCAACCAAATCTTTCGTAACGGCACGCCTTCTCAACGCGAAAAATACCTTCCAAAACTCATTGATGGTACGCACGTTGGCGCCCTAGCGATGAGCGAGCCCAATGCCGGTTCAGACGTGATAAGCATGCAACTGAAAGCGGAGAACAAGGGCGACCATTTTGTACTGAATGGCAACAAAATGTGGATAACAAACGGGCCCGATGCTGACGTAGTGGTGCTTTACGCTAAAACAGATGTCAGCGCAGGTTCACGTGGCATTACCGCATTCATTATTGAACGTAACTTCGCAGGTTTCACTCATGCTCAAAAGCTGGACAAGCTAGGCATGAGAGGCTCGAATACTTGCGAACTTGTATTTAACCATTGCGTAGTGCCAAAAGAGAATATTCTTGGCGAGTTGAATCAAGGCGTCGAGGTATTAATGAGTGGGCTGGATTACGAGCGCGTCGTCCTCGCTGCCGGACCACTCGGGATAATGCAAGCTTGCATGGACATTGTGGTCCCGTACGTACATGAACGAGAGCAGTTTGGAAAATCCATTGGCGAGTTTCAGTTAGTTCAGGGCAAGATCGCCGATATGTACTCTCGAATGAGTGCAGCAAAAGCGTATGTATATACCGTCGCAGCGGCTTGTGATCGAGGTAACGCAACACGCAAAGACGCCGCTGGCTCGATTTTGTACAGTGCAGAGCTCGCCACACAAATGGCACTCGATGCAATCCAGTTGCTCGGTGGGAATGGCTACATCAATGAATACCCTGCTGGGCGTTTGCTACGTGATGCAAAGCTTTATGAAATCGGCGCGGGTACCTCTGAGATTCGCCGCATGTTAATAGGCCGAGAGCTGTTCGAAGAATCTCGCTAACGGAACATACGACAAGGAAGTCATTATGGCCATTATCAAAAGTAAAACTAAGCCAACTGACGAGTTATTTCTTTCCAATAAAGCTGTTATGGAAACGTTGGTCACTCAACTTAATCAACACATCGAGACCATCAAACAGGGCGGCGGTGAAAAAGCCATTGAGCACCAGAGGCAAAAAGGAAAACTCCCCGCCCGAGAACGCATCGCGCGCTTGCTTGATGACAACACTGACTTTCTTGAAATCAGCCAGTTTGCCGCCTGGCAAGTGTATGACGAAGCGATCCCCTGCGCTGGTGTTATCGCCGGCATTGGTATCATAGAGGGGATTCAATGCATGGTCATCGCCAACGATGCTTCGGTAAAAGGCGGAACCTACTACCCACTCACGGTAAAAAAACACCTTAGAGCGCAAGAGATTGCGCAACGTTGCCAACTCCCCTGCGTGTACTTGGTGGACTCCGGTGGCGCAAATCTCCCTCATCAGTCCGACGTCTTCCCCGACAAAGAACACTTTGGTCGCATTTTCTTTAACCAAGCGAGAATGTCAGCGAAAAGCATCCCCCAAGTTGCTGTTGTGATGGGGCTTTGCACTGCTGGGGGCGCGTACGTTCCTGCCATGGCGGATGTGTCCATTATGGTTAAAGAGCAAGGCACCATTTTTTTGGCGGGGCCACCTTTGGTGAAAGCGGCCACTGGCGAAGTCGTGACGGGTGAAGAGCTCGGCGGTGCAGACGTGCATTGTCGAAAATCTGGTGTCGCAGATTATTACGCTGAAAATGATGAACATGCCCTAATGCTTGCGAGAGAAGCCATTGCCAATGCCAATAGAACAAGACCTGTTAAGCCAGAAAACACCGTACTTCCTCCCCGCTACGACGCAGAAGAAATCTACGGAATCGTGAATGCCAACTTACGACTGTCATTCGACGTTCGAGAAATTATTGCCCGCATCGTCGATGATTCTGATTTCGACGAATTCAAAGCCTTGTACGGCAGAACGCTAGTGTGTGGTTTCGCTCGTGTTCAAGGACACTTGATTGGCATTGTGGCAAACAACGGTATCTTGTTTTCTGAATCGGCACAAAAAGGCGCGCACTTTATTGAGCTGTGCGCCAAACGGAAAACACCGCTTCTTTTTCTCCAAAACATTACCGGCTTTATGGTCGGAAAAAAGGTTGAAGAAGAAGGCATCGCAAAACATGGCGCCAAGCTAGTGATGGCCGTCGCTTGTGCTGACGTGCCGAAGTTTACCGTGATCATCGGTGGATCGTACGGCGCTGGTAATTACGGCATGTGCGGCCGAGCGTATGATCCAACCATGATGTGGATGTGGCCGAACGCGCGTATTTCTGTGATGGGCGGAGAACAAGCAGCAGGCGTTTTAACACAAGTTCGAAAAGACGCGAAGGAACGTCAGGGGGAAGCGTGGTCAGAGCAAGAAGAGCACATTTTTAGAGAATCGATCATAGACTTGTATGAAACACAAGGACATCCCTATTTTGCGAGCGCTCGGCTATGGGATGACGGAATTATTGACCCTAAAAAAACGCGTCAGGTGTTGAGTCAAGCGTTAACGGCAGCATTAAATGCCCCCATTCCTGATAGCGAGTTTGGCGTCTTCAGAATGTAAACATCCAAAGATGAATTAAGGAAGTTAGTATGCAGGAAATGCAACCAAGCATTATTCCCAACGCCCAAAGGCAAGATGATGTTCTTTGGCATGTCGATGATAATGGCGTAGCGACCATTACCCTAAACAGAACAGCTAAACACAATGCTTTTGACGCTTGTACGATCGACTTGCTGATCCACCGCCTAGATTATCTCGCTTTACGAACGGATGTGCGGTGCTTGGTATTAAGAAGTAACGGCAAGCACTTTTCATCCGGGGCCGATTTGAATTGGATGCAGTCGATGGCCGACAGCACGATGCAAGATAACTTCGTTGATGCCCAAAACTTGGCAAGACTCATGGAAACATTAGATTCGTTCCCTCAACCCACCATCGCAGTTGTTCAAGGTTCCGCTTATGGTGGTGCTTTAGGGTTGATTTGTTGTAGTGATATCGCCATCGCAAGCCAAAGTGCCAACTTTTGCTTAAGTGAAGTTAGGCTTGGTTTAGTTCCAGCGACCATTGCGCCTTACGTCATGCGCGCGATGGGGAATAGACAAGCTAGACGCTATATCTTAAGTGGTGAAGTCATTTCAGCCGAAGATGCCGAACGGTTTGGTATTGTGCACGAAGTGAAAGAAGCCAAACAGCTTGAAAATGCGGTCGATAGCGTAATCAAGACGTTGCTACTTAATAGCCCAGATGCGATGCGTAAAGCGAAAACGCTTTGCCATCAATGTCATCAAAACCCCATCGATCAACAACTGATTCACTATACTAGCAAGCTCATTGCGGACATTAGAGTATCACCCCAAGGTCAAGATGGGCTGCACGCGTTTCTTGAAAAACGTAGCCCAAGTTGGGTCACCAAGTCACAGGACAAGTAATGCTACCTTCCAAAGTAAAGATTGTCGAAGTAGGTCCTAGAGATGGGTTGCAAAATGAATCTCCTGTTGCGACCCAGACTAAAATCCGGCTGATCAACTTACTCTCTGATACTGGGCTAACTCATATTGAGGCGGGCTCTTTTGTCTCACCCAAGTGGGTGCCACAAATGGCGGACTCAATAGAGGTCATGAAAGCAATAACACGGCGAAATCATGTTACCTACTCTGCCCTGACACCAAACCTAAAAGGCTTAGAACAAGCGTTGGAGGCTGACGCCAATCAGGTCGCGATTTTCACTTCACCCTCAGAAGGATTCTGCCAACACAATATCAATTGCTCGATTGCAGAAAGTTTAACTCGCTTCGAGCCTGTAATGCGATTAGCCACCAAACACAGCATCCCTGTTCGAGGTTATCTATCCTGCGTTGCAGATTGCCCTTACGACGGTCCAACAGCCCCTAAACAGGTGGCGAGCGTGACCAAATCGCTCATCGATTTAGGATGCTATGAAGTATCCCTAGGCGATACAATCGGCACAGGCACGCCAAGTCGAATTGCTGCTATGCTGGAAGCCGTCATGTTGGTTGCACCTCTTCCCCAGCTTGCTGTCCATTTCCACGACACATGGGGACAAGCTCTCACCAACATTTATCAGGCACTGAGTATGGGCATCAATACCATCGACAGTAGTGTAGCTGGGCTGGGTGGATGCCCATACGCTCATGGCGCATCAGGAAATGTCGCAACGGAGGATGTACTGTATTTATGCCAAGGGTTAGGAATAGAAACGGGGATCGACTTAGAGCTACTGGCTAAAGCTGGCTGGATGATCAGCGAAGAGCTGGGTCGGCAGCCTACATCAAAAGTGTCATTAGCATTGCGTAACCGCGTATTATCACTTTCGTAGAAGGCCATCCGGCACCTCAAATTCTCCCAACCCAAGTTAATTTGCTCTACTTTCGAGTAGGGAAGCGAAACCGCCCGCCAGTACGATAAATAATTAGAGAAAATAAGATAAGCACACAACCTACTAGTTTATTTGCCGTTAGCACTTCGCCATACCACAGCACGCTCAGAATAACCGTCCAAACTGGTTCTAATATCATAATTAGAGCAGCGTTACCTGCCTGAACAAATTTTTGCCCCATGGTTTGCATTACGTAACGCAAGCTCGTCGCTAATAAGGTACTCAACGCAAACCACCACCAAATAGAGGAGTCTACCTCTGCCGGGAAAGATTCCATAAAAAATGAAACCAACAAACCTAAACAACCTGCTGAAAAAAGTTGCACGCAAGTAAGCAGCAGCACAGGTAGTTTTTGAGAGTATTTGCTGTTCACATTAAAATGAAGCGCCAAAACCAGTGCTGCACCAAGAAACCACAATTGACTGGCCGATTGTTTCCAGCCACCAACTAAAGAAAGACAAGCAAGACCTAATACAGCGATAGGCAAAGAAAGCCAGAAAATTCGTTGTGGTCGTTGACGAAACATAACCCATGCAACAATCGGCACAAACAGCATGGAAAGGCTCATGATAAATGCGCCTTCCCCGAGAGTATCACTGATAGAAATAGCGTAAATCCATGTCATAACGGCACTGCCTAACAGGAGCCCGACACCACCAGCAGAAAGCACATCTTTTAAGTTTGCTTTCAGCAAAGGTCGGTAACATAGAGGCAGTAAGCAGAGCGAAGCGATAGTAAATCGCGCCCCAATAAAGCCAAAAGGTGGTAAACCCTGTATTGTTTCCTTAGAGAATATCCAGCCAAGTGCCGCGATCATCGTCGTCGCAACCAGAATAACCGTCGCTTTGCGTTCTGAGTTAAACATAAGTACTCACAAAATATGGAACACACAATAGCGCAGCAAGAGAGTTTTACTGCGCTATTGTGTAAATTTGAAAGGGGTTTGTGTCGAGCGAAAAAGTGAAAGCCCGATCCTCTCCTGTATTGTTGTCACGCAGATTGAAGTTCTGCTGCTAGATACATTAAATGCAGGCAAAGTCTTAAGGCAAGCCTTTTCGCATACTAAATTACTTTAGCATTCTATACAGCAAGCAAACTGGCTAAAACCGGTACCGGGTATCGAACTACCTCCCCTTCAAAACGCTTAACTTGACTGCGGCAGGAGTAGTATTGCGACTTCAGCGCTCCTCAATACAGGTTGAATAAGGCGAATTGCTTTTTACCCATCGCCCCTACAATGAAAACTTATTGATTAACTACAACGAGCGGTTAAATTGCTCCACGGCCTCTACAACACGGCTAGCGCCATCTTGTATTTCATTCATCACATTGCCTGCTTTTTCAGAGAGCTCTAGCGTATCTAGTGCTTCTTTTTGGCATTTAGCGATCAGCTTAACTGCGTTATCTGTTCGCTGTAGGTTTTCACTTACCATTGTGACAATTTCATCGGTGGTTGCATTGGTTCTTGTAGCAAGCTGTCTGACTTCATCAGCAACAACGGCAAAACCTCTACCATGCTCACCCGCACGAGCCGCTTCTATCGCCGCATTTAACGCCAATAAGTTAGTTTGGTCAGCGATACCACTGATGCTATTTACCAACTCGCTAATACGCGATGAGTGCGCTTTAAGCTCGTCAATCGCGGTGTTCGCTTGCTGCATTTGCTCGGAAAGTATCTGCATCTTTTCTAACGTTGAGCCTATAACCTCTTGCCCTTGCAGGGTTTGTGTTCCAGTTTCTTGGGAGATTTCGTTCGCCAATTGCGCAGCCTGGGCCATTTTCTGTTCCTGCATCACCTGCTGGGTAATATCTGTCGCGAACTTAACGACCTTGTAGAGCTCTCCTCTGTCGTTATGGATAGGGTTATATGAAGCCTCTAGCCACACCTCTTCACCATAACGGTTAACTCGTTTGAATCGCTCTGATGAAAATTGCCCTTTTGCTAAACGTTGCCAAAACTCACGGTAAGCTTGAGAGCTCGACTCTTCCTGATCACAAAACATGCGATGATGCTTCCCTAGAATCTGATCAAGCGTATAACCCATTGTGTTTAGGAAATTATCGTTGGCTTTTAAAACATGGCCATCTAATGTGAACTCAATCACCGCCATAGAACGACTTAATGCATTTAGCATGTCCTCTTGCTCACGGGATGATTTGATCGTTCGCGTAAGTTCAGAAGCAAAAACAAAAAAGCTTTCTACTTCTCTGCGCTCATTTAAAACAGGCTGGATAATCGTTCTTAACCAGGCTTCCTCACCATTACCTTTCTGTACTTGCAATGCCCCATTCCAGAACACTTTATCTTGGACGGCTTTCTTCATTCGATGAAAGTGGTCTGTATTGCGCGAATTTGACGGTACCAATTCAGTAATTGATTTCGTTAAGATCTCATCATCATGTAAGAAAAGTTCTTGCTGTAGTTTGGTATTTGCAGAAGTAATGAGGCCTTTACTATCCAATGTTAAGCGGATCATCTCTTCATCTAAACTGGTTTGGATTTGCTGCAGGATTTGCAACTCCTGCTTTAATCGTTGATTTTCTTGTTGAAGCGACTTATTAAAAAACATGACTTTCTCTCATTCGACCGACCTTCGGACTAGTCAAAGGTTTATTATTTGTATACCGAATAACCTGCAAGCGGCAAAATCGTTTGGTTGCATATTCAAACGCGATTTCTATTTCTCATCAAAGGACCCCGCTGGGAATACGGCGATTTTTTCTACAGTGTAACCTAAGCGCAGTATACTGAAATTTCTTCAGCGCCCAAGCTGTTTATATATTTATCAATATTAAAGCTCTTTATCGCCAGTTTGAGGTTTGTATTTGTGGATGTACTTATATGGAAAATTGGTGTGTTCAGATCAATAAGTCTTTCCATCAAAAAAGGGCTTTGACTTAGTTCCAATAATTTTTGCCGTTTTATCGCTGTTCCATCCGCCGTTTGAGCGATTATCCACTCCTTATTCGCTTGTATTTCTATTAACAACGCACGGAGGAACCAATAACAGCACACCGACCAACAAGCTTTTGGACATTTTTGAGTTAGTGATTTTGCTAAATTAGCGAAATACTGATTAGTTTATGTATGGATGGGCTTCAAATGCGTGGCCAAACTCCTTTGGCCACTACAAACTGTAGGATTAGTATTCCATTAACCAACCAAGGAGTGTTAGCTCCAAGAATGGTAAGAATGCTGAAAATTGGCTCGGACATTCGTGACGTGCACCACCCAGTGGACGTTAACGATATTGCCCCTATGAAGATGCCTCTGCGCTATGTGACGAAGTATTGGCAGTGATTACCAAGCTTCCTCAAAAAGTAAACGGCTATTGACTTTCATTGGTCACCAGTTCGCTAGTGGCCATCTTCACTAAACCTTTAATCGCAAGTCTCGGGGGGAAGAACATAAGTTTTGCTTGAGAACTTCAATGCAAGCTCCCGTTCAGATACACATTCAATATAGCCTTTCTCATTAAGCTCTTGCTTTGTTGATACATTCGTATGCCAACCATATGCAAAGGAAGCCAAGAATAAGCAGCTTAGAACTAACACAACCACTTTAGGTAACCATCTTAAGCATCGGCCAGTAATGAATACTATCAATGACAATAACGATGCAGTGATCATTGCGTAGCTAAGAGCCAGTAATGACGCGTCATTTAGTGGGCTGTATATCTTGACCACATTTGGGAGACTTTCTGAGTCGTAAAGGCCATTGGTAGAGAAAGGGACTATGAGCAATGATGATGCTATGCATGCCGCCAAAAATAGTCCAGAGCGAAAACGATTAATTTTCATCAATCAACCTCTCAATTTCTTTTTTCATTGGTTCGGTGAACTTGTATTGGTCATCAATAGCCGAAACAACTTTACCAATACCGAAAGCAGTAAGCACAAAGAAACCCAACAATAACGCTGTTGGTGGCGCTGCAAACGCTGCGGTAACTCCAACTCTAAGCCCTATCGTTATGCCTTGAGCAATCACACCAGCAACCACACTTTTTGATACATCCGATGTAAACTGTCCTACTACCTCACCTAGCGTTTTTTCATCGTGCAATATGTAATCAACTGCATTAACCGCACCACTGAACACAAGTTCTACATAGATATTGCTGCTCAAGAAACTGACATTGCCTCGAACGGTGTTTAGGGCGTGGCCAATTTTAAGCATTTTAGGCGTTGCTTCCTGCCAACGGACACCTAAATCTAAATATCGAGGCTTGTAGTTCTCAACCACAATGTTCATTACACCATTGATATTGACGGCTTTGGCGGTTGCCCCAAATCCACCGAGATCTTTGGCCACGTCATAAGCGTCTTTAAGTCCCTTGCTAACGCCAGTGTAGTCCTTACCTATAGTGAGCTGTCCGTGCGTGTCTTTAATGAGCAAATCCAAATACTCGTTGGCTTCTTCAACGGTTAGTACGGCAATACTGACGTTCTCTTGTTGAGAGGTGTCCCATTGATATTCTTTAGCTTGCTTTTGTAAATCATCGTCCCATTCTTTTTCTGTTAAGCCATAAGCTTGTTGGGCAGCTTTGCGTTCAGCAAGAACGCGCTCTCTATTTTCAGCCCATCGTTTCTCATCGCTCGCGGTATATCTCAGCTCTTCCTGACGTTCTAGGCGTTGACGTACTGTACGTTCTCTTGTGGTTTTTTGTCTTTCTACTGGAGCTACAGGAGCGGATTCATATCTCATGGGGTTTAGTTTTACTAGTAAATGAAAAAGGATAATAACAATATTTTCAGTGCTTTATCATCCCCCAACAAGATACCTCGAGGAATTAACTGGTTAAATAGGCAAATTGCCAAGTCAAACAAGCATAGTGAAGGGGCAAGTTATGTTGGTTTGTATTCTATCGGATAACTTTTTGTAGGGTAAAACGCAAGCACCAAATTTTGTAGAGTATTTATTCCAGCTTATTTTGGGGCAAAGATAAGTTTGGCAGAGAAAGCCCAAGCTTAGTCTTCAGGCTTTATATCAAAACTCATAAAATGAAGCTTTGGATGCCTAAAACAACCCTAACTCACTTCAATTGCTGCCCGCACTAACACTTTTGTTTTGTATCGTAACTGATTTGCTTACTGACGTTCTTTAGTTGCACTCCTACCTTATTAAAGGCCTTTTGAATAGTTGTGGAAACATGCTGGCGGCCCTCTCCTTCAAAAAAGTTAGCTCGATCTTGCTTCGTTTCGAAGACGCAGACTATTTCTAAGCTTTGTGGAAAAGAAGAGAATTTGACGGTATGAGTCACCCAAAGAAAGCCATCGTAGCCTTTTAGCGTATCTTCACAAACTTCGGTCAACACTTCTCTAATTAGATTCTCGACCTTCTTATCTGATTTGCGCATAAATTAAACTTCATTCCTATCTAAAGCCTTTAATTAGGTTTCAGTGTACATTGTCTTAAACAGTATTTGGCAGTGGTATTTAGCCAAGAGCCTGTAGATGAGGTTATTCGCACGAAGATTTACCGACCTACTCGCTTCGAACTACATCTTACGCTGTTAAAAATAAGCGCTTTGCAACTCTACAAAACGCTTCTAACTTATTAGATTATTTTAAGTGTGTTTCAAGGAATGCAGAAACCTTGTCCATTGCAATGCCGACTGCTTCTGGATGGTCATACAGTTCATAGTGAGACCAGTTTCCCAAATTAACCAGCTGTCGGTCTTTTGATTGAACAGAGCGGCCATAAATTTCCTGCCCATCACGATAAGCACCAAACGCCCCGACTTTTTGCCCTACCACGGCCATAACAGGCTGAGTCAATAACGTTTCGGCAAATGCAAAGGCATCCCAGCTCAGTGTTTTCTGTGCATGTGAAAACAGCATACGAGTTGCACCACCTTCGGTTTGTCCACGTGATGTTTTGTAGTATTCAGTAGCTTCGAACACGTCTCGTTCTGTTAATCCATTTTCTTTTGCAAATTCAATATTTGGAGGAAGAAGTTCATCGATTTTCAGCTCTGAGCCGCGAGCTTCGGCTGTTCTCTGTGCAGCCATAGCTTCAAGATTGGCGATAGGGTCGTACATACTAAAGCCTTCACGGAACAAGCGACCTAAGTTAACAGGCGTAATACCTACGACAGCTTTCAAGCGCTTTTCGGTTAGGGCTGAATTGATCATGTAACCACCACCGCCGCAGATACCGAGTCCACCAATTCTATTCTCATCGACATAAGGTAAAGTCACTGCATAGTCGATAACGCGACTGATATCTTCAACACGTTGACTTGGGTCTTCTACGTAGCGAGGCAATCCCCCCGATTCTCCTTGGAAGCTCGCGTCAAATGCGATCACGACGTAACCTAACTCAGCAAGGGCTTTACCATAGACAGCGCTGGATGTTTGTTCTTTACAACTACCAAAAGGATGAACACTTATCATTGTTGGGTAGCGTTTCGATTCATTGAAGCCTTCTGGAAATAAAATTAATGCAGACATATCCCAAGCCATATCAGCATTTCTAAAAGTGATTTTTTGCGTGTTCATAACCCATACCTTGAGAGTAAAAAGCCTTGAAAGGCTCAAAGCAATCGAGCCTTTCATCGGGAATATTAAAGAGTGCGTTGAAAGAAAGATGCGAGTTGAGATACTGCGTCATCGACGTATTCTGCAACATCATAAAGCGACATATGGTTCGCACCTTCAATCACATATAGTGATTTATCTGTACTCGCTGCACGCTCTATCAAGTCATCACTCATCCATTTGCTGCCTGCGTCACGACCAACGACTGCAAGAATTGGCTGAGTTAGGAATGCTTCCGCTTTGTGGTACGCATCGTAAGTAATGATCTGGTTTAAGTTACGAGTTAGAGCAAAACCCGGCGCATTTGGATGTTCACAACGTGGTGTGTGGTAATACTCCCAAGCTTCGCGTAGCTCTGCATTTGAGGCATCTTCTTCACGCATCGGAGCTAAAGGAATAGTCGCGAATTCTGTACCATTCGTGTCGGTTGTGCGAGCATTCGAACCAAATTCTAAGTAACCAACAGCGTCAGCATCGTTAACCGAATTATCCCAACCATTACGGAACATTTGGCCAATGTTTACGGCACTAACCATACCCAGTGCTTTGATTCGACGATCATTGATCGCTGCATTTGCACTATAGCCCGCACCAGCACAAATCCCCATTGCGCCAATTTTATCGTTATCGACGTACTCTAACGTTGTCAGATAGTCGACGACTGCGCTCACGTCTTCAGTACTCGTGTAAGGGTTTTCCATTTGGCGAGGCTCACCTGTACTTTCACCTTGATACGAACGGTCAAACGCAATGGTAATTATGCCGCTTTTTGCAAGTTTACTCGCATATAGGCCTGCGGTTTGCTCTTTTACGCCACCACCTGGGTGTGAAACAACAACCGCCGCATATTGTTTACTTGCATCAAAATCTGTAGGGAAGTTGATAACCGCTGAAATCTCAATACCTTGACCATTGAGATTTTTGAAAGTGACTTTAGACATAGCGACATTCTCCATTAGAGGTTAACTGTTCATCTCAGGCTGACCTAAGCTTTGATGTAATATTAGTCAACACACTGTTTCGGATAAATATCGTTTTATCTACATGACTGTTTAGTTATACTTAACAAATGAGAATAGAACCTTCTTTAATTTCATCACTGACGTGGTTTGCACATATTGCTCGCCATCGCAGTTTCACTAAAGCAGCCTTAGAAATGGGGGTAACCCGTGCTGCCTTATCACAACACCTAAAAGCGTTAGAACAACAGCTACAAGTTCGGTTAATTAATCGAACCACCAGAAGTATGTCGCTGACGGAAGAAGGCCAACGTCTGCTTGAT
Source organism: Vibrio sp. Vb1337 (assembly GCF_033338715.1). Taxonomy (NCBI): domain Bacteria; kingdom Pseudomonadati; phylum Pseudomonadota; class Gammaproteobacteria; order Vibrionales; family Vibrionaceae; genus Vibrio; species Vibrio sp. Vb1337. Next base: position 160,318 of record NZ_JAWOTD010000008.1, read on the forward strand.
ATTTTGCAACCTTCATTGGTGAACATTGAGCAGGTAGTTAACGAATTGAACGACTCTCATCTTGAGCCTTCGGGATTAATCCGTATCAGTGTATCAAGAACCGCTGCTCGGCTGCTTATTGAGCCCTATCTAGGTGAGTTCCTCTCTCGTTATCCTAAAATACGCCTAGAGCTAATCATGGATGATGGGTTTTCTAACATCGTCGCAGAAGGCGTTGACGCTGGCATTCGCTTAGGATTAAGCTTAGATGAACATATGGTTGCGGTCCCTATTACTCCGCCGTTAACAACGGCAATAGTGGGCTCTCCTGAATACTTTAGGCAAAATGGACTACCTCAAACTCCTGAGGATTTAGAAGGTCACAATTGCCTTGCTTATCGTTTTACCTCTAGCGGAACAATTGATCATTGGTCGCTAACCTCTCCAGATGTTGCAAAGCGCACCCTCGTTTTCGAGCCTAAAGGCAATGCTATTTTTAATGATGACTATAGTATGTTACAAGCTGCAATACAGGGTGTGGGTTTAGTGAAGCATATTGATTTATGGGTGGAAAAGCACATAGATGAGGGAAGATTGACCCGAGTTCTGACACCTTGGTGCAAAGAGTTTCCAGGGTTTTATTTATATATGCCTTCACGAGAGCATATGCCGAAAAAAATCCGCGTCTTGATGGATTTTTTAATCGAAAAGCGCGAAGCTCTGAAACTCAAAGAGTAATTACCAAATTGCTTTAAATAAAAAAGCGAGCACGAGGCTCGCTTTTAACTTTCTGTTTTCGTTATATATTACAATAGCTCAACCGATTGTTTAGCTATCACAAATTCCTCGTTAGTAGGAATAACAAGAGCTTTGGCGCCTAACAACTCAGATGTTGCAATAACACCTGCGTTACCAAATCTTGCATCTTCGTTACCTTTCTCATCTTCAACAAAACCTAACAGTTTTAGGTTTTTCAAGATTTCACGACGAATTGGTAGTGAGTTTTCACCAATACCACCAGTGAAGATGATGCCGTCTAATGAATCCAGAGCCGCTAGGTAGGAAGTAATGTATTTCGCAACGCGGTAAGTGAAGATCTCAAATGCCAACTTCGCACGTGAATTCCCCGCTTCCATTGCTTCTAGTACGCCACGAGCATCACTTGTCACACCAGATACACCTAAGAAACCTGACTTCTTGTTCATCATCTCGAACACTTCGTCTTTTTCCCAGCCTTTACGGAAAAGGAACTCGATAACACTTGGGTCTAGGTCACCACAGCGAGTGCCCATCATTAGGCCAGCTAACGGCGTCAAACCCATACTTGTATCAACACATTCGCCATTTTTAACCGCACTCACTGATGCACCGTTACCTAAGTGCACAGTGATAAAGCTGCTTTCTTCAACCAGCTTATCTAGCATTTTCGCTGCTTCACGGCTTACGTAGTAGTGGCTTGTGCCGTGAGCACCGTAACGACGCACTTTATGCTCTTCGTAAAGCTCGTAAGGAAGTGCGTACATAAAGGCTTTGGCTGGCATTGTTTGGTGGAAAGCAGTGTCAAATACAGCAAATTGAGGCAGTGAAGGGAACGCCGCCATTGCCGCTCTCATGCCTTCAGCGTTCGCTTTGTTATGAAGTGGTGCAAGTTCAGCAAGGCGCTCTACTTCTTGAATAACTGTTTCATCAACTTTCACAGTTCCTTTAAAGGTTTCACCGCCTGCGACAATGCGATGACCCACAGCGACAAATTTTGAGCTCAAACCTAGAGTTTCGAGTAGTTTTACCACTCGCTCAACAGCGTACTGATGATGGTTACCGCCAGCTGGAATTGCTTCAACGGTTTTTTCTCCCTGATATTTCCAACTGATTTCAGCTTCAGGTAGGCCAAAACACTCACCAATACCTGATACCAAAGCTTCACCGGTTTCAGAATCAATAACAGCAAATTTTAATGAAGAGCTACCAGAGTTGATCACCAGTACAAACGAATTAGACATGAAATAGTTATCCTGTTGTAGAGCAGAGGTTGTAATAGCGCTTGTGCGCTGCGTACTTCTTGTTTGCCCCTCTATTATTCAATAATTTTTTAATCTTTCAACAATCTTTTAGTAAAAGCGATTTGATTGAACAAATTTTGTTGATCTGTAGCAAGTTTTGATTTTATTTGAAGGCTAAAAAATATCACTTGTTAAACATAATTTATGAATAGGTCAATTTGTACAAAGTCAGATATATAAGCTACGTTGTTTATTGGGTGAACAAAAATAACAAACCAATCAATAAATCGGGGTAATAATGTGCCCACTATTGCATTTCTATTAGTGATCTTAGGTTTGATTTTGCTCTGCTGGGGATGGCAGATGACAAAAAACATCTGCTCGAAAACTGACGTAACCGGGTGGACTTTCCTATTATTGTTAATCAGCTGTTTCATTTTTGCTTATGCCGTTTTTTTGCACGCTATCATGCAAAAACCTATTGCTTCTCTCTTAGAAACGGGGGTTTCTCTTATACTTTTTGGCGGCAGTATCTTTGTCGTGCTGGTGATTAAGTGGAGCAACGATTCAATATTAGAGCTTCATACCGTTGCTGAAAGAGAGAAGCGCAATGCCGTCCATGACGCTCTTACTGGGCTCCCTAATCGTAAATACTGCTTTGAGTCTATCGAAGGCAGAATACAATCTAGAGACCCATTCTCGGTGATCCTTTTTGACGTGGTTAATTTTAAACAAGTCAACGATGCAATGGGTCACTTTTGTGGAGACCAGTTACTTATTCAAATTGGTCAACGCCTTCAGGGGAAACTGAAAGGCAATGACCAGATATTCCGCGTTGGTGGTGATGAATTTGTCATCCTGACATCTTCTGCATGCGAGGAAACGGGTAAAAAACTCATAGAAGAACTAGATTCTGCAATGTCTGAACGCTTTCATTTAGATGAGTTTCAAGTTTCCTGCCGCGTTGTTTTTGGTATAAGCACCTACCCATATGACGCCCTAACCAATGACCTTTTGATCAAGCACGCAGATATCGCTATGTATCACGCCAAGCGTAATGGCAATCTTTTTGCGTTTTATAATGAAGATATGAACGTCGGGGCTAAGTACCAACTTGAGATATCTTCTCGTATTCAATGTGCGCTTGAAAAAGAGGAGTTTCAGTTGTATTACCAACCGTTGATTGATGCACACACTAACTTAGCTGTCGGTTTTGAAGCAGTGATTCGTTGGCATGACGAAAATGGTAAAACGATCTCACCCAACGACTTCATTCCTATCGCAGAGCGTAGCAATCAGGTGCACAACATTACCATGTGGGTTCTTAACCAAGTAGAAAGGGATCTGCAAACATTTATAGAGAAAGGCATTAAGCTTCCTGTCCACGTAAACTTATCAGCGAAAGATCTCTCATCTAACTTGCTGTTTAATCGCTTAGAAACTTTGCTCAAAGTAAACCCGCAATTCGCTGACCTAATAAGTTTAGAGATCACTGAAACGATGGCGATCGATAGGGTCGTTGAGCTCAACCCCTTAATTCATCAAATTAAAGGATTAGGTATAAAGATCAGCTTGGATGATTTTGGCACTGGGTATTCATCTTTGTCACTGTTAAGAGATCTTCCGGTTGATCAAATTAAAATCGACCGCTCATTTCTTTCCACAGCAAGCCGCACAGAAGGCTCCCGCTCTATCGTTGAGAACACGATTGCGCTAGCACATGGATTAGGGTATTCGGTCGTAGCAGAAGGCGTTCAAGACATGGACACACTGCATTTTTTGAGAAGTCGAGGCTGTGACATCATTCAGGGTTACTTGTTCTGTCCTGCCCTGCCCTTAGACGAAGTAATAAGTTGGGTAAACAAACACGATGAAAAGCAAAACCGTATTAGACGCGCATAAAAAAGCCGAGCGCTTTGCTCGGCTTTCAATTCTTTGTGTAGCAACTTAAACCGTCGCTTTAATCACTCGTGATTATGCGTCTGTACGACGGCCACGACCGTGACCACGTTCACCACGATGTGCACCACGGTGATCACCACCACGGTTGCGATCGAAACGACGTTCGCCACCTTCGCGATTGCCATCGCGGTTGCCGTCACGGTTACCGCGGAAGCCACCTTCGCGACGACCGCCTTCACGACGATCACCACCACGATTGCCGCCTTCGCGGTTGCCACGGTAACCACCGCCATCACGACGACCACCATCGCGACGACCACCGTCACGGCGACCACCACGAGACTCGCGGAAATCATCGAAGTCACATACTACAGCACCAACATCTTGTTGACGGATACGTAGTTTGCTTAGCTTGTTCGCCGCGTCTGAAGTCATTGCTTTAGGTAGCTGTACGAATGTGTGACCTTGAGCTAGTTTGATCGCACCGATAGAACCTTTACCTAGACCTAGTTCGTTTGCTAGAGCGCCAACGATGTCTTTAACTTGAACGCCTTGCTCACGACCAACTTGAAGCTGGTAAGTATCCCAGTCTTGGTTGTTGAAGTTACGACCGCCATCGCGACCACCTTCACGGCGCTCTTTACGACGTTGCTTGTCACGCTCAATTGCTTCAACCATTGGGTCTTCGCCAATGTAGAACAGAGGACGTTTGCCTTGCTGACGCTTAAGAAGCATAGCAGCAAGTGTTGCTGGGTCGATGTCTAGAGAAGTTTGTAGTTTCTCTACCAACTCAGCAAATTTGTCTAGTGCTTTGTGCTCTTTCTCTGCTTCAAGCTCAGCGCCTAGCTTAGCTAGACGAGCTTCAGCAACTTGGTCACGTAGAGGAAGTTGGATTTCTTCCATAGATGACTTAGTTACACGCTCGATAGTGCGAAGCATACGAATTTGGTTAGTGCGAACTAGAAGGATCGCTTTACCCTTACGTCCAGCACGGCCAGTACGACCGATACGGTGGATGTATGACTCAACATCAAATGGGATGTCGTAGTTGAATACGTGCGTAATACGTGGAACGTCAAGACCACGAGCTACAACATCAGTTGCAACTAGGATGTCAATAACACCTTGTTTGATGTGATCAACAGTACGTTCACGTAGAGACTGAGGAATGTCACCGTGCAGTGCAGCTGCTTTGAAGCCACGTGCAGATAGCCAGTCAGCCAGACGCTCAGTATCTTGACGAGTACGTACGAATACGATTGACGCGTCAGTTTCTTCAGTTTCAAGAAGACGAGACATCGCTTCATCTTTCTCTACACCTTTCACTACCCAGAACTGTTGTTGAACTTTGTCTACAGTGTGGTTTTTACCAGCAACGTCAACCGTTACAGGGTCACGAAGGAAACGTTCAACGATCTTCTTCAGCATTGGAGGCATAGTTGCAGAAAACAGAACGCGTTGTGCTGACTCTGGAGCGTGCTCCATGATCGCAGTTACGTCATCTACGAAACCCATGTTTAGCATTTCGTCTGCTTCATCAAGAACGAAAGTACTAACTTCGTCTAGGTGTAGACGTTCGCGATTGATAAGATCTTGAACACGGCCTGGAGTACCGACAACTACATGAGCGCCACTTTTAAGAGCACGCATTTGGTCGACAATAGATGCGCCACCGTAAATCTCTAGAACTTTCAAACCTTTGATATTTTTACCAAGGTTTTTCATTTCCGCTGCAACCTGAATTGCCAGCTCACGAGTCGGAGCAAGTACAATCGCTTGCGGTTTGCGTTGGTTTAGATCGAGTTTGTTGAGAAGAGGCAGAGAGAACGCTGCTGTTTTACCTGTACCTGTTTGAGCTTTACCCAGCGCGTCAGCACCTTCCAATAGGTGTGGGATTGCCGCAGCCTGAATTGGAGTTGGTGACACGAAACCCATTCCGTCTAGAGCAGAAAGGATAGAATCATTCAGAGATAAATCACTGAATTGAATAACAGAATCTTGCATTGGGATCCTACTTAATTAAACAAAAAAACAGTCCCATATGCTCTTCCAATTCGATACTGATCCATCCAGATACTGATTCCATTCAGACGGGAACACAGCACAGTACACAACCGCGATAAGCCATTAGGGACGACTAAGGGAGGCGGATTATTCCTTAAAAGCATAAAAAAATCCAGAAAAAATTGAATTACATCACAATTTATTCTCAACAATGGTATTTTTAGCATATTTTTCCACCAACCCTACCATTCCCCGTAGATTCGCGTAACTCACAGATGAGAATTTCATCAATATTTAAGCCAATTTCTCGTGGTTAAATTGGCAAAATTCACGGCGAAATTACGCTCCACAGGTAGTAATAATAGCTCGCAATGATTATAGTGTGCCCAACTCCATAGGTAATTTAAGAAAAGATGTTTCAAGATAACCCACTACTCGCTCAGCTTAAGCAGCAAATCCAAGAAAACCTGCCTAAAAAAGAAGGCTCAATAAAAGCCACAGATAAAGGCTTTGGCTTTTTGGAAGTGGACAGTAAGACTAGCTTCTTCATCCCGCCTGCGTACATGAAAAAGTGCATGCACGGTGACAAAGTCGTCGCCATTATCCGCACCGAAAATGAACGCGAAGTTGCAGAGCCACAAGAGCTGCTGGAACAAGCCGTGACTCGCTTTATTGGTCGAGTAAAAATGTTCAAAGGTAAGCTTAACGTAGCACCTGATCACCCACAGCTTAAAAAGCTATCTCTTAAAGCGAAACTAAAGAAAGGTCTAAAACCTGACGAGTTCGCCGAAGGTGATTGGGTTGTCGCACATCTTATTCGCCACCCTCTAAAAGGCGATAACTCTTTCTTCGTAGAAATTTCTGAAAAAATCACTGACGCGAATGATAAAATTGCGCCTTGGTGGGTAACGCTTGCTCAAAACGATCTACCAAACTCTGAGCCAGCAGGCATCGATAACTGGGAACTGAAAGACGACGCGGAGCTAGAACGCGTAGACATGACTCATGTTCCATTCGTCACTATCGACGGTGAGTCGACTAAAGATATGGACGATGCGCTGTACGCGAAGAAAACCGTATCTGGCGATTTCGAACTCACCATCGCTATTGCGGACCCAACCGCCTACATCACACCTGAAGATGAAATGGATAAAGTAGCGCGTGAGCGTGGCTATACTATTTATCTTCCAGGCCGCAACATCCCGATGCTACCTCGCGATTTAGCGGACAACCTATGTTCTCTGATTGAAGGTGAAACCCGCCCTGCTATTTGCTGTACCGTAACGGTAAGTAAAGATGGTGTGATTGGCGACGATATTAAATTCTTCGCGGCAAACATCAAATCACATGCCCGCCTAGCATACGATCACGTGTCTGATTGGTTAGAAAACGGCAGCTCTGAAGCATGGCAGCCATCTGAAGAGATCGCGACCATCGTTCGTGATCTTTATGAGTTCTCTCTTGCTCGCGCTGAATGGCGTGAGAAAAACGCAGTGGTCTTCCCAGACCGCCCTGACTACCGTTTTGAGCTCAGTGAAGATAACGATGTAATCGCTATCCACGCAGACATGCGCCGCAGTGCAAACCGTCTTGTTGAAGAATCCATGATTACCGCAAACATCTGTGCAGGTCGTACATTACGCGATAAATTTGAAACAGGTGTCTTCAATACGCATGCAGGTATCAAGAACGAGAAGATTGAAGAAGTGGTTCAACTTGTCAATCCAGAAGGCCAGTTGGAGTTCACAGCGGAGTCTATTGCTACACTAGAAGGCTTTGCTGCGTTGCGCCGCTGGTTGGCAGCTCAAGAAACGTCTTATCTAGATAACCGTATTCGTAAGTTCCAAGCATACAGTGAAGTGGGTAATCAGCCTCTGCCTCATTACGCAATGGGTTTAGACATCTATGCAACTTGGACATCACCAATTCGTAAATACGGTGATATGATCAACCACCGTATGTTGAAGGCCGTCATCCTTGGTAAAGAACCCGTACAAAAACCAGATGACCAAGTAGGCGAAGAGCTAGCTCTACATCGTAAACATCATAAAATCGCTGAGCGAAATGTCTCAGATTGGCTATATGCACGCACGCTTGCTGATGAGCCGAGCAAGAAAACTTGTTTCACAGGTGAGATTTTCGATATTAATCGTGCAGGCGCACGTGTCCGACTTCTCGAAAATGGCGCAGCAGCCTTTATTCCTGGTGCACTAATTCTTGATAATAAAGAAAGAATTGAGTGCAATGGCGACAACGGTACCATCTCTATCGATAAAGAGGTCGTATACAAACTTGGGGATACATTGGAAATTGTCCTTACGGACGTAAACCAAGAAAACCGCAGTTTAGTTGCAAAGCCAACCCAGGTATTCGCTGAACAACCAGCAGCACAAACAGAACAGACTGTAAGTGAATAATACCGAATGAAGTTAAAAGGCGCTCTATTGAGCGCCTTTTTTATTTGTTATGTAAAACGATAAGAACGAGTATGCCGAACATTGAGATCATTCGCTTTAATCACTTCACTGCGCGCAAAAGTGAGCGTTACACTGCAACACATAATGGGTTATATATTGTTGAAGAAGGTGCCCTATTAGTTCATCAACCTAATGGCGAGCAATTTGAACTTAAAGCCGGAGATTTCACACTCTATAACTCCGCAGATCTGAGCAGTGCAGAAGCCGTCTCTAGTGACGGTGGCTTTAAAGCACTGGCTTTGGTCTTCAACCCAAACATATTCTGTGACTTTAAGAAAGCGCACCCGATGCTACGTTCCAAAACGGAAGAAAGGCGCTTCTATCCTTTTTCGACGCAATCCGGTAGCGAAGTAGCACAATTGAAGGACATGTTGGTTAAGTTAGCGAGTCGCAACGCTCCAGACTACACACAAAGCCATATCGCAATGGCATTGCTGTCGTTGATGGTTGAGGTAGAGCCAAACATCCTATCTATCATAGATGATGCAAGTAGCCTGAGCGACTCTCAAAAAGCCATTAAGTACATTGAGGGTAATATTGAAAAAGACATCACGCTAGAAGGCTTAGCGGCTCATATGAGCATGTCCATCGCGACCTTGAAACGTCGCCTCGCCGCAGATGATCTTTCGTTTTCTCAGATATTAAAGGTGAAACGGATAAACTTCGCAGCAACCCAACTGCGCAAGTCAGAAAAATCAATAACAGAAATAGCGTTTGAGTCTGGTTTTAAAAGTGCAGCGCATTTCAGTACAGCATTTAAATCCGTTTACAACATGACCCCCAAAGACTTTAGAAACCAAGTCGTTAAGCCTAAAGTATAAATCATGTCGGCATTCGCATCCGTTGGGCTCGCCCTATTCCCAAAAACACGCTTGAGGATCACGCTCCAATTCGTTGAGTAAGTCCTCAAGCATTCGGCTAAATGGAAGTGGCTTATAAGGCACCCACCTTAACAGCTCGTTGTGATATGTGGGAACATAGAAATACCAAAGTTGGTTGTCCTCATCAAACATGATCTTCGCGACGGGAGAAGTATACTCGCTATGCTGGGAGTCGAGGAGAAAATGCGCCCGATGAAGCTCAACGCCATTTTCTACTAGCTCATAGAGGCACTTGCCCTGTTCGACAGGCAAGTTAGCATTACGCGCAGAGCAGAGCGATTGAACTGATTTGTATAAACGACTTGTCGCCATTTGGGACACTGACATCAACGTTCTCCCGATGGATGATAGTTAGAGCTGTCGATCCTAGTATATAACCTTTACATCATCACCGATGGTAGTTATCTACCTAACTCAAGTATAAGATAGCTATATTATCATTTGCCCAGATTATCATCTCAATCCACTTGGAAACGCTAGCTCCATCACCTCTTGACTAGAAACAATTCCTTTGTTTAGCGCTAACAGTTCACAAAAGTGTAACCTGAACGCAATATCATAAACTCTGCTTTATCCCGTATATGGAGTTTAATATGTTACGTTTTACTGTGGCGACGTTATTGGCCATAGCAGTCTCCCTCCCTACCATTGCAAAAGAAATCAACATCTCAGGTTCAACGTCGGTTGCTCGTGTGATGGATGTACTTGCTGAGGAATACAACAAAACACACCCAGACGATTACGTTGCTGTTCAGGGCATTGGTTCGAGTGCTGGTATCACCATGGTCAATAAAGGAGTAGCCGAAATAGGCATGAGCTCTCGCTATCTGACTGAAAGCGAAAAAGGTGAAGATCTCAATGTATACCCTATCGCTTATGATGGCCTCGCTGTTGTTGTAAACCGTACCAACTCTGTAGAAAACCTTTCTCAGCAACAGCTGTTTGATATTTACAAAGGTAAAATTAAGAATTGGAAAGAGGTCGGGGGCGCAGATCAGCCTATCGCGGTGGTTACTAGAGAAGCGTCTTCAGGTTCACGTTACAGCTTCGAAAGCTTGCTGGGACTGACCAAAATCGTTAATGATCGCCTTGTCTCGGATATCAGCCCAAACAACTTGGTTGTAAACAGCAACAGCATGGTAAAAACCATTGTTAACCATAACACTCGCGCCATTGGTTTTATCTCTGTAGGGTCAGTAGATCGCTCGATCAAGGCGATTCAGTTAGATGGTATTGACCCAACCTCGACAAACATTAGCAATCATAAGTACAAGTTGGCGCGACCATTCCTAGTGCTATACAAAGTAGATAAGATTAGCGATGCAGGTAAAGGTTTTATCGCTTTCCTTCGTTCAGAGCAGGGACAAAAAGCGATTGCAGATTACGGTTATACGCCAGTAAAAAACTTTAATCAGTAAAAATGAAAAAGAGAGCACCCTGATGCTCTCTTTTACTATGTCGTGTTCTATCCGGTTTCGGAATTAGAAATGCAGTTGAATTACAGAGACCACAACCGCACCAGGTCGACGAATACCTTCAATTTCCACTTTAATTTCGCGCTCAATCTCCAAACCTTTTTTGATTGGCGTTACTTTTGTTAACGTGCTGACTGCACGAACATTATTGCCTGCTTTGACAGGGTAAGGGAAACGGACTTGGTTTAAACCCAAGTTAACTACCATTTTAGCTGTTGGGAACATTGGCTTGTCTGGATCGACTGAATCCGTCAGTTTAGGCAGCAATGCTAATGTTAAAAAGCCATGAGCGATAGTTGTCTTAAATGGAGATTCAGTTGAAGCACGCTCTGGATCGGTATGAATCCATTGCATGTCTTCCGTTACCGCACCAAATTGGTTAATACGTTCTTGAGACACATGAACCCAATCACCAGTGTGAATAACTTCGCCAATTTTTTCACTTAACTCGTCATAAAGCTTTTGAGCCTCAGGTGCCATTACGATCGGTGCAGGTTGAGGTGCAACTTCTTCGTTGACGGCTGGCTGCTGGTGATCACGAACTTTTGAGAAAAGAAAGCTATTTTGAGCTTTCCCCAAAAAGTCACTCCAATAATCGCGTAACGTTGGAGACATCCAATTCATAAACTCGGATTGATGAGCAGAAATCGCATCAACTTTGTCTTTAAATAGATTTGTGACCTTCATAAACACCCTTAAGAATTCTAAGCACAACTGGCTATACCAGTTAATTTTGAATTAGTTCACAAAGTCTTGCAAATACTTTCGGGCGAACACATGTACCCTAAAAGCATGTTATGTCTTATATATCAGCAAGATAACAATAAAACACCATTTTATTGACGTGCGCCAATATAAAGTAAAAACTCTATAAATTGGTACTTTTTGTCCCTTTTTCACTCCGTTTTCAAACTGTCCAACATCACATCAGTGATCATAAAACAAGCAAACAGTACTTCTATTATAATTCAGCACTTTACAAGTCGGACTATGCTCCTTATTATACCGCCCACTACGGAGAGATGGCTGAGTGGTTGAAAGCACCGGTCTTGAAAACCGGCATACGTTAATAGCGTATCTAGGGTTCAAATCCCTATCTCTCCGCCACTTATTTAGAGAGCTCGCATTTATTGCGAGCTTTCGTCGTTTTAGCTCTTAAAAAACGAGATTTAGAAATCCTCGCTCGTAAACGAATCCGGCACTTCACTATATTCCAGTTAAAAGCCCGCTAATGTTTAGCGGGCTTTTAACTTCGATTTTCTAAAGTTTAAGCAAACTTCTTAATCATTTCAGACAGGTCATTGGTGCAATTTTGCACTTTGGTGTTCATATGATTCGTTTCAGTCATCAGTTCATACGATTCACTGTACTTTAAATTAAGCGACTGGATGTTTTCATTTATTTCATCCGTTACATAAACCTGCTCTTCTATCGCGACCGCAATTTGTTGGTTTCGTTCGACGACGTCTTGAACAAGGGATTCCAGTTGTTGAATGCTATCCAAAGCAGTACCTAGCAATGTTACCGTTCCGGTCGACATTTCATTACCTTTCTCTAACGCAGAAACCGCTGACTTGCTCCCATTTTGAATCCCTTCAATGGCCGATTTAATCTCTGTTGTCGATTCCTGAGTTCTTTTAGCTAAGGTTCTCACTTCATCTGCTACAACGGCAAACCCTCTGCCTTGTTCGCCTGCCCTCGCGGCTTCAATTGCAGCGTTCAACGCTAATAAATTAGTTTGTTCGGCAATACCGTTGATGACTTCAACAACGGTTCCAATTTGCTCGGTTTGTTGGTTCAAACGTATGACCACTTTAGATATTTCGCCGAGCTCATCAACCAACTCTAAAACCGATTGGTTAACATTATCGATAACGCTACGGCTGTCTATCATCGTATTTTGCGCTTCTAACGTAGCCTCGGCGGTCGCTTGAGCATTATTTGATATCTCAGATGAAGAGGCTTGCATCTCGTTGACCGCTGTTGCGACCGAGTCAATCTCCACTTTCTGTGCGCTTAAGTTCTCCGTCACTTGCTGGCTATTTGTCGCAGCACTGTTAGCACTTGCGCGCGTTTCTTCGCAAGAGTCTTTTACAGACACGCCAACGCGCCCCAATAGCGCATTGGCAAATTGCTTACGCATCTTCATACCCAGCTCAATCTCAGCCAGATCGTTGATTCTTCCGCAATAAATATATTCCATGAGTGGATTGTTGAAGTCTTGCCTAGCCTGTTTAGCGAGCTTCTCAACTGGTCTGGTTAATACATAAATAGAGAAAACGGAAAGTAACGCAACAACGCCAAACGCTATCATTGGTGATTGATTCATTTGTAGAGTGAGTAAGCCAAGAAGGTTTGAAATTAAAAGGAAGAAGGCCGATCTCATCCACAAACGTGTACGAGGGAGATACATTTTCCACGGCTTACGATTATTTCGAAGCTTCGAATACGCTTTTTCCGCTCGCTGGATGTGTATACGCTCAGGTTTAAATCTCACTGATTGGTATTCCACAACTTCACCATTAGATTTTATAGGAGAAGCAAACGCGTCAACCCAATAATAGCCGCCGTTTTTACGTCGATTTTTGACCATTCCCATCCAGTGTTTGCCAGTTTTCAGGTGAGTCCATAAATCTTTAAAAGCCTGTTTTGGCATATCAGGATGACGCACAACATTGTGGGGTTTACCGATAAGCTCCCCTTCATCAAACCCCGCGACTTCATTAAAGTTTTCACTGGCATATTTGATGTAACTGGAGGTATCGGTAATGGAAACTAGGCTGTAACTCGAAGGGTAATCGTATTCCGTTTCACTCATAAACATGTGTCCTTACATTGATTAATTAACAAACGGCAAATATGAATTTATCAGCATAACATTTACATGCATAATGATAGGTTGATTCAAAAATAAAACAAAATTATTGACAAGCTTACTTGTTACTTAATGACTCTAGTCGCATTTTTATCCTCTAATACAAGGCTTCGTTGATATGCACAAGACTGAGCACTGTTCAAAATTAATACACAAAAGCGCTTCCGTACTGAGTTCGTAAATTGTTATAAGTAATCCACTAAAACGAAAACAAGGAAGACAAACACAATGACTATTCACTTTCGTCAGCTTGCAGCTAAGAGAAACACGACACACTTGTTTATTGACGATTGGAAAATTAACACTCAGCAGTCTTGGGGGATATTCAGCGCGGATGGAGATATTGGCTCTCTGCTTGGAGACCTTATTTGTGATGAAATGTCACCAGATAGTGGGGAAATTGAGCTAAATGGGCTGTCCGTTGCGCAAGTGTCGTTATCAGAGCAACAGCGATTACTGGAAAGAGAATTAGAAAAGGATGATACGGATTTTCTTGATCGTATCGACCAAGGAAGCACTGTTTATTCATTAATCCTAGAGCAGAGCCAAGACACTGACTTAACTGAACAGCTAATTAATGATCTCGACCTAAGTCATCTTAAAGATAGTGGCTTCCGCGTTCTCTCTACCGGAGAAACCAGAAGAGTAATGTTCGCCCGAGCTTTAGCCACACAACCTGACTTAGTATTACTCGATAATCCATTTACTGGCTTAGATATTGAGCACCGAGCTGCTCTCTCTCGCTATTTACACTCGCTTTCTCAAAATGTACAACTACTCATAACCTTCTCTCGCGAATCTGACATGCCTGAGTGGATCAATAGCATCGCGCTTTTCAGTGCAGGAAAGCTTGATAGTACAATGGATAAGTCCAGTTGGGATAATCATCCAATCATTGGACAAATTAAATCTCAGTCAAAGCAACAGAGTGAAGAAATGATGAGCTTGATACGTCAGCATCAGCACTCGACGCCATTCAACAACCCAATATTTGAACTAAAGAATGGGGCTGTCGAATACACCGATAAGAAGATTTTTACTGACTTGAACTGGCGCATAGACAAGGGCCAACATTGGCAGGTCAAAGGCCCAAATGGTTGTGGAAAGAGTACCTTACTTGGATTGATCTTTGGCGATCATCCGCAATGCTACAGCAATGACATTGATATTTTTGGTAAAAAGCGTGGTACTGGCGAGACAATCTGGGAAATTAAGCAGCATATCGGCATGGTGTCTTCAGCGCTACACCTCCAATATCGAGTCAATTGCAGCGCATTAGAAGTCATTTTGTCAGGATTTTACGATTCGATTGGGTTGTATAACCAGCCAACTCGCAAAGAGATGAATATTGCAAACGAGTGGCTCGATATCTTACATATGAGCCAGTACAAAAAAACCTCATTCAAGCAATTAGAGTACGGTCAGCAGCGACTATTACTGATTGCAAGAGCCATCGTGAAACAACCCACATTATTGATTTTGGACGAGCCGTATCAAGGGTTAGATTTTTTGGGTAGACGGTTAGTTAAGAACACACTTGAACTCATCGCTAGAGAGAATTTAAGCCAACTATTGTATGTGTCTCACTACCAAGAAGACCGCTTAGATAGCATCAAAAATGAGTTAGAGTTTGTGTTTGATGAAAATGCTCAGTGTTATAGAGCTAACGTCTACCAATCATAATGACTTCGCTGCGCAAGCTGCTCATAAGGTAATGGTTTGGAGTACAGGTATCCCTGATGATATCTCACTCCCATCTGCTTTAAGTGTTCAGCTTGCGCTATGGTTTCCACGCCTTCAGCGATCAATTGTACTTGTAATTCTTCCGCGAAGTGAACCATCGCTTTTAAGACAGAAGCACTAAGGCTAGGAATACCAATGGTTTCGACAAAGCACTTATCGATTTTTAAGTAATCTATGCGCATGTGCTGTAGAAATGCTAACGAGGTTTGGCCAGTTCCAAAATCATCGATCAGCACATCAATACCATGCACTCGCAGCGCTGCAATGCATTTTCTCGCCTCTGAATCAATGAGCTGACGCTCCGTTATCTCTACCCCTAATGAGACTTTGTTTCGGCTCAACTGTCTGTCGAGCAATTGAATTTTTCTGATCGCGTTTGGTCCGACTAAATAACCAGGCGGCACGTTAATACCAAGGTGGACAGGCTGATCAAAGCCTAATTTACTGAAGTCCTCTGCCGCTTTATCCAGAACGAAATCAGTAAGTAAAAAAACCAATCCACTTTGCTCTGCCGCAGGGACAAACTCATCCGGAGAAATGAACCCCTTACTTTGATGCTCCCATCGCACTAGCGCTTCAAACCCGAATAACTGGCCGGTATCAACGTTAACTTGCGGTTGGTAATACAGGGTCAACTCTCCTCTTTTTATCGCTCTTTTAAGATCCAGTATCAAATTGCGATGAGGATCAATAAACTTATTCAACGCATACAAGCAAAGGTAGATCACGAAAATAATTGGAATTGAGTACAAAAAATAGGAAAGTGTTCTCTGTTTGACGAAAAGATCGCTGGCTTCGCTCAAAGCTTCATACTCAAACATTTGCGACGATTTGATACCGATAGGATTACTTCCCGCTCTTAATGCTCCTTCAGGTGAAACTTGCTCATGGATAAACAGCGCAGAACGTTTTAGGCGTAAATCGTTGTTAAACCCTATTGTCGCATTAAAGTAGTCATGATCGATAATCGTTACGGCTTGATAACCGCGCTCTCCTTCCGTTACCACTAGCAAAAACTGATCGTACAAGCTATCAACACTACCAAGCGCTAGCGTTTGTCCCTTGGGAAAGGTGATGTGCTCAGCTAACGGTTTAGAGATACTTCCCAATTTCGAAGAACAAGTAATGACTCCCTCTTTCACAATGAGCATTTCTTCAATATCTCGTTCAAACATTAAGCTTTGCTGGAGCTCTTCACATCGTTCAGGGTGTAGCAGCGCCGTGCGGTTTTCTGTCTCTATTTGGAATAAAATTTCATCTGCAATTTGCACATTTTTTTCTAATAAATGATTGAGGTTGTTTTGCACGCTTTCACGAGCTAAATACAAAACCTCTCCAATAACCAAAGGAATAGGCAGAAGAAAAATGATGGCTTTTTTAAAAATCGCCTTATTCAGCATATAAAAGTAACCTTTTATAAAACCGATTTACTGAGATGGTACCTCGATTCCGATACCCGCTAGCAACTCACGTTTTTAACATTATTTGTTTGGATTAACTCAGTATGCGAAACGCTGAGTAATACCGCAAACTAAACAATGTCTTAATCACTCCTGTTCCAATTTAGTATCAAGCGCCTCAAACCTGAGACTTTAATTCGACACCATGTTATGTCTATCGGTACTTGCGAAAGTCTTTACCTGTCTGTTTCTCATCATGTAAGAATTACCCATTAAAATTATTTTTCTTTTCTCAGTGATTAAGAATTATATTTGTCGTAACTCCTACAACACGTTACAACACTCTCATGACGACAAACAAAGCTAATGCTAACCAGGTAAACGAAAAATCACTGCAGTTGTTAATGCAAGTTGCAGTTAGTCCGTTCCCAGTTTCTGCGAAAACGCTAAGCGAGCAATTGAACGTTCCTTTAAGCAGCCTTTACCGACACTTAAAACTGCTTAAAGAGTGGAACTTGATCGAAGAAAGCGTTCACGACAAGACATTTGTCGTTGGTCCGGCGGCATTATTACTCATGCACAGCTATGAGACCGCGCAACATGGGCTCGACATGGTCGAAACCATACTGGCTAGGTTGGTACAACAAACCGGGGAAATGGCCGCTTATATGGTACCAGCGGGTTATCGTGCGCTTTGTGTCAGACAGAAAGAAAGTATGCAGGCGCTGCGTTGCAGCTTCGTCCAGGGTCAAAGTCAACCTCTGCTGCGCGGTGCCTCATCTAAAGTGATGCTCGCTTTTATGCCTCAAAGTCGATGCGAGAAAATCTTGAGATATTTTAATCAAGATCACCGACGCGACGAGTGGGAAAAAGAGCTCACAACCATCCGTAAACACGGATATGCCGTCAGTACTTCTGAGATTGACCCTGGTGTTTCAGGTATTAGCGCACCGGTAATGAAAGGAAGCAAACTGATTGGCGCAGTCTCGGTGATGGCTCCGGCCCACCGAGTCGAAAAGGATAAGCAGCGCATTATTTTACATGTACTGCAAGCGGCAAGGGCACTACCACCAGAAAGGTAATTCATCATGTTAAGCTTTTTCAAACGCTATAAACTCCATCACACAGTGAAACAGCCGCAACATTACCCTTTTTCTTTTATGACAGTGTGTGAGTATTTGCCACCCATGTCTAAGGGCGCGTTTGAATTAGCTGATCAAAGTTTGGAAAATGCTAGCGATTGGCTATACCAACAGCATGATCATGAAACCGCTGAAAACTTTGGTCACTTCAACCACGACAAGCTGGAAAATGGCGAGTTTCAGGAAGCATTAAGCCTTTCGCTTTCTCGCCACTCAATTCCTGTTTTAGTCACTAACTGTACCGAGGCAATCTTGTCCATGTTACCTGTGGTCGTGTCCTATCGAGACGAAGTGGGTGTGGTAAATATTGGACATGACATGAACTTGAAACCAACACTTGAACCACGTTTAGGCTCGGCATTCCATTTTGCTCTTTCTCGCTATCAAAACGTGCGATTATTTTTTGCTGGTGTTAGCGAACAAGATACAAAGCAAGAAACGTGGGAATACGCGGAGGATCAAGGTTGTGACTGGGTAACCGATAAAGAGTTTTCTTTTCGTCATCGCAATAATGTTAAGCAACAGATCGGCAATTACCTAGACCACTGCGACCAAATAATCATTAGTATCGACCTTGGATCTCTAAAAACCAAAAACAGCCTTGATGGCGCGTCAGAAATTGATATCCAAATGGTTCTACGCACGATTAGGCAATGTTTGGTTGCAGGTAAAGTGAGAGCAATTCAGCTCGTTGGCGATCGAGATTGTCTGGTGTATTCGAGACAAACGAAAGCCATACTAGAAGAGTTATATCAGATGGCTCCACTCATCGTTCACGCTGCCTAGCGTTATAAACGTTCAGAATCAGGATCGCGTCCTTCCTGATTCTGAACCAACATGCTTACTTATTATCCTTAACTAACAAATAGTTACACATATAAATCGACACACATCACACTTACCTCTTGAACTAACCTGACACTTACGTTGTAATAAGGCCGCTAAACTTTGGTATGACATACGAAATAAAAAATAACCAAAGTTCAATAACTAAGCGGCTTCAAAACAAAAAGTACCGCAGCTATTCCAATTTCAGTGAGCATTTGCTCACGCTCGCTTGATGCCATCTTGTTCCACTCATTAGGACATTTGATGATGCGTCTTTGCAGTATTTTCACTGCGGTTCTTTTTTTACCGCTAACCTCACACGCCACCACTTATGACGTAAAAGATCTATCTGAGTTAGGTCAACTTTGCTCACACAAGAGTTTTAGTATCGAAAGCGATGGCACGACTTATCGCTGTACAGGGAAACTAGTCCTACCCGCTGGTGATAAAATTGTCTCCTCATTACCGGAAAAAGAGATAACGTTAAAAGCAGATTATGGCATTGTGTTAGAGGGGAATAATACGATTGGTGAACCCAATAAGCGTATTTCTCTACACGCCCTCGCTACCGGATTAACGGTTAACAATGAGAAAGCTTCAAACCTCGACGATTACCAAAACAAGCACACTGTTATCTATGGTGACCTTCTATCGGCTTATCCAACAAAGCTGCATAACGTTCTCATAGACGGGAATATTAAGCTAACAGGTTCGACACTTCACATTGATGGAACGTACAACACCATTATTGGTGATATTTCGACACACAGCACGACCAATGTATTTAATACAAACATCTGTGGTAAGGTCGAATCACAAGGCGAAACACTACACCTAAAAACAAACCATCCTTTACAAGACCATTTTGTCGTCGGTGATGTTTCTGCGCACAACTCTCTGATTATAAAAGATATGTCGATCTATGGTACAGCTGAATCTGTAGGATCGTCAGCTACATTAAGTGGCTCATTCTATAGTTCCACCGCAGCAATTAAATACTTCCAAACATTGAACTTCAACAACGCTCCAAATCAGCCTAGTCAAGTTTGTGGTGAAATCCAACAAACGCCAGGAAGTGCGCAAACGAAAGCACAAGACAACAAATACACGCAATACTGTGGATTGGGCGAGGCTGATTGTCACTACTCTTCCCAAATCTGTCCAATCACCCCTCAAGATGTTCCGAATTGCAGCATGCAGCCTCCATCGGAGAACGACTTAAACCTCAGCGTCACACCATCGGACGACATGACACTGATGTGCGGCGACGATCTTCCGCAATTTACAGTAACAACAACCAATAATGGAGAAGTTGTAAGCGCAGAAGTCAGTGCCGTCCTATCACACCCTGACTTATTCACTTTAGAGGTGGTTAAAGGTCATCAGACATTAGGAGCCAACCAATTTATATCAGACGATAATGGTGAACTTGTTGTTCGAGTGGTTCCGAATAATATTGATACGATCTCGTTAGATACCAACTACACACTAACTTTCACTATGGCAGAAGACACGAGCAAGCATCAAACTGTTCGCTTTATGTTTACGCCATTTATGTTTGAGGCCTACTCAAAGACAAAAAGCACCGCTTTAAATGAAATACGCGTTATTGCAGGTAAGCCAGAAAACGTGCATACGCGATTACTTGCTTGTGCCACCACCGGCGAACCTGTAGTAGCAAGCAACTACAATGGTACGCCTAAAGTTTTTCATCCATTGGTTCAACCATTAGGAGGAAGTGAAGGAAACTTTAGCTATTCAGCAGAATTTGAAGATGGCTTGTCTGAACATGGCCTTATCACGAACGAATCCGGCATATTTGAAGTGACATTGTCCGATCATTTTGAATGTGAGGGATTTGAAGAGTGCCCAGAAGAAGGCAAAGTGGAAGTGAAAGGAACATTTAATGTGCACTCGCGACCATGGACACTGGCTATCTGTGACAACCAACGTGCTTTGCCTTCTGGTACCTCTGAACAAGGAGAAGGGTTTCTTGCTGCCGGAGAACTTTTCTCTCTAACGGTGAAACCAATCATTTGGCAACCTGACGACTCTGTAAGTGGGTCTGTTGAATCAGCACGCTATTGTGATGCTTCTATCACCCGTAATTTTACGCTTGATGACGCTCCAGCAGCATCGGTTGTCTTGTCGAGTGAGCAACATACGCCATCAGAGACAGCGAACCAAACCTCAAAATTGCTAAAAAGTAGTGACTCACTGGCTCAGGCGCATAATTCAGCCAAGAATGATCAATTCGTCTTTAATGGATTATATTGGGAAGAAGTCGGGAGCTTGAGAGTAAAAGCAAACCTAGAACGTAAATATCTAGGTATGACTGTAAACGAAGGCTATCGTTACGTTGGTCGTTTTTACCCAAAATATTTTCAAGTGCAAGACCAAGAATGGCACTACCCACATGGCCAAACTTTTGCTTACATGAATCAACCTTTTGAGAAAGTCACTTACGATGTTGTCGCACTCAATGCGCATAAGGAAAACGTGAAGAATTACGTCCACTTTTCGTCTAACCTTCAACAATATTTCGATTTAGGCGAGCTAAGCTCATACTCCGATCGGTTTTTGCCGCCAAAGCCTAAGAAGGTAGAATGGAAACCACTGGGTAACGCGAGTGTTGGAACGTTTGTGATCGAGAAGCCGTCGACCAATGCGACTTGTAACAATAGCCCATGTTGGAAAAAGAACACGACAGATAAACAATACCCTGATGGCCCATTTAATAAAGGGACTAACAGTGACAGCAGCAAAATAGGTATAGTCACGACTAAAGCCGTTGATGAGGTAAATTTCTTTGATAACAGCGAAATGCTCACTCAACAACCGGACATTCGATTCGGTCGTTTGAACTTTCAAGATGTAGGTGGCAACCAAGGCATGGTGTTCAAAGTGCCACTTGCTGTAGAAACTTGGCAAAACGGTCGATTTACTACTAACTTCGATGACAGTTCAACGACGGCTAATGGTGAATATTACTTCAGCACGCCAATTTGGTCGAATGCGCCTGCAAACAACGCCCTGCTTTCTGGCGTTGGAACGATGAGTATTGGCAGGATGACCGATATCGTTGCAAGCCAAATTGACTCAGCGCGCGAGCAAATACAATTCCATCTAGATTTAGACAGCTCAGGCAATCGCATCCCTTGGCTGAAATACGATTGGGATAGCTCTACAAGTGAAGAGGAAAACCCACCCGTCATTGTTACGTTTGGTATTCACCGAGGAAACGATCGCATTATTTATCGTGGTGAACCCAATATGCTTGGCCTAAATTAACGCGAAACGGCAAACAAAAAGAGCCCCTCAATTGAGGGGCTCTTTTCATCACAAACGGATGTAATTTACTTTGCGCCACGACGCGCTTTCAGGCGCTTCACCATAGCAAGACGACGCTCTGCCGACCCTTGGTCTGTTGCCGACTGGTTCGGATTATTACGACGACCTTGACGATTCTTAAATGCTGGTTTTGAGTGCAGCTTTTCAATGTAAGATTCACGCTGTTTTGGTTCATAGCCTGCAAGCTCAATACGGCGAATGCGTTGCTGGATCAGATTTTCAACCTGAACAACCGTGAGCTCTTCATCTCGATTTACAAATGAAACGGCATGACCTTGTTTACCTGCACGGCCTGTACGACCAATTCGGTGAACGTAATCTTCCGCTAGGAAAGGCATGTCATAGTTCACAACGTGAGGTAAATCTTCAATATCTAGACCTCGAGCAGCGACATCGGTAGCCACCATGACACGTGCTTTACCGGACTTGAACTCTTCTAACGCACGACGACGAGCACTTTGAGCACGGTCACCATGACAAACCACCGCTTTGATACCATCAAGTTTCAGCTCTTTTACCACTTCGTTTGCGGTCTCTTTGTAGTTCACAAATACCAACACTTGTTTCCAGTTCTTACGACCAATCAGCTCCGAAAGCAGTTCCGTTTTTCGCTCTTGATCAACTGGATATAACACGTGAGCAACTGTCTGTGCTGTCGTATTCGCTCGCTCAACTTCAATACGCTTAGGCTTACGCAGGATATCTTTTGCTAACAGATTTAGTTGGCTCGAAGTCGTTGCCGAAAACATCATAATTTGCGGATCAGTATCCACATCTAGCATGATCTTACGTACTGCGTGAATAAAGCCCATGTCCAAGATACGGTCTGCTTCATCAAACACTAAAAACTCTAAGTGTGCGACCGAGACATTACCTTGTTCAATGTGCTCTTCCAATCGACCTGGTGTAGCCACTAGGATATCTACACCGTTTTCTAATGCCGTTACTTGAGAAGACATTTTACGGCCACCGAAAATCGCGGCCACCGACAGGTTCGTGTACTTCGTGTAAGCTTTGATGTTGTCAGCAATTTGTTCAGCAAGCTCACGAGTTGGAGCCAAGATAAGTGCGCGAGCAGTCTTACGAGAAGCGCTACGGTTACTGTCTAGCAACTGCTGAATCATAGGCAGAGAAAACGCAGCCGTTTTACCAGTACCTGTTTGTGCTGTAGCGAAAATATCATGGCCTTTGCGAGCCATTGGAATCGCCTTCTGTTGAATTGGCGTTAACTTTTCATAACCGCATTCTGCCAGTGCTTTAACCACTTCTGGCGCAAAACCTTGAGATGAAAATGACATTGAGCGTATTCCTTAAACAAACCACTAAAAATAGCTTTAAAAATTTAGCCGTGCACTATACCCGAATTTGAGTGATTTATCTCACTTTTCTCATTGAAATCCTACAAAAGAAAAAACGGTGAGCACAGATATATTAGTGGTTCACCGTTTTCGTTTAACCTTTGCGCGATTTAATGTTTGATGCCAGATAACTGAAGGAGAATTCGCTCAAGCTCATCCCATGGCAACAGCTGAGAATCTATCACTTCTAATCGTGATTCAAAGCCTTCTAAGCTGATTTCATTCACCGACACGACTCGGTTGGCAACATTAAACGCGTAACAACCTTGATCCGTATTGACCACCGCTTTAACACGCTCTGCGGTCAAGTCCGAAAGCATAGAGAAAAGCTTTTCAAAATCAAACTTATACTCTGCCCCAAACAACCACCCACAACTAAAATAACCCTGCCCTTTGTTCTCTTTGCGCACAAAGGCTTCACCAGGCGCCAACTGGAATTGAGGCTCTTGATGAGCGTGGTCATGATGATGTGACTCGATATGGGAAGAAGCGCTGCCGTAAACACGCTCGATATCCAAGACTTCTATCGGTAACTCACCGTCATGAATAAGCTTACTGAATACTTTTGAAGGGGATTGGTCCGTCACCCAGTCATTAAACACATCAAGGTCGTGGCTGGAACATAGGTCAACCTTACTACCAATAACCACATCTGCACTGTTTAACTGGTCCACGAAGTTTTGGTTAGAAAGATACTTTTCATCACTTAAGTTACGCGGATCAACCAAGGCAATCGTCGCTTTAAGATCAACGTAAGGTTCATACTGCTGTGAGGTAAGCGTCGCGATAACCTGTTTTGGATGACCAAGGCCTGTCGGCTCAATCAATAAACGGTCCGGTTTTTGACGCAATAATGCGGTGATACCTACCGACATCGGCACACCCGCAGTGCAGCACATACAACCACCCGGCACTTCTTTAATCAACGCGCCTTGGTCGGTCATCAATGCACCGTCGATGCCAATCTCACCAAATTCATTGACCAAAACCGCCCAGTTTTCTTTTTCCGGTTTGTTCTTCAGTAGATTTAAAATCGTGGTCGTTTTACCGACACCCAAAAATCCGGTCAGTATGTTGGTTGGTACTCGATTTGACATGCTTATCTCCGACACGTTAGTGCATTAATGCTCCAGCAAAGTATACGGAGAATGTGACTCGCTTCAACGCTTTTTATCGCACGCATCAAGCTCATTGCGTGATGCGTTGGAACACATTTTTCGAGCTTGTTTGGGTTGACTTATCAACTCTGAACGCTTCA
Organism: Vibrio sp. Vb1337; assembly: GCF_033338715.1. NCBI lineage: Bacteria > Pseudomonadati > Pseudomonadota > Gammaproteobacteria > Vibrionales > Vibrionaceae > Vibrio > Vibrio sp. Vb1337. Next base: position 184,991 of record NZ_JAWOTD010000008.1, read on the forward strand.
TATCAGACAGGTATCTACTGGTATAAATAACGCAAGTAAAAAACGCGATAATAGCGACTACGATGGGAAGAACTCCGAGCGTGTTTTCGAATTTAAGCGCAGCAATAGCCAACGCGAAAACAACGACAGAGATAAGTGCGATTGACTTACTTTTGTTGCTTTTCATAATAACTCGCCTTTCGTAAAGTTAGCCCCCTAACACCTCCTGTACTAGAGGAATGTCAGTTTGAACAACATCCAACCTGACTATTCAATGCTACTCCTTTCGCTACTTGTGAAATTTGACAAAGCTAACATTTACTACAACATCAAACGACGAGCTTATTATTATCTTTCAGATACTTACTGGGTTTTAAAACACTTACTAGCAAATCGTTCCACCGCTTACCAGGATATCGCTATCATTGGCAATACAAACTTGCGCCACCAGCCTCAGCCCTTCGACTATCATGTCCAAAGACATAGAAGGCTGACTGCCATTTGCTGCTTGTTCTGGCAATAATGGAATATGAACAAACCCGTGACGAATCGGATTGTCTATCAAGTAATGTTGGATCCCATAAAAGAGATGGTTACATACAAATGTTCCAGCACTGTTGGAAATCTGGCTAGGTATACCCTGCGTTTGCAACGTTTGCACAACACGCTTTATCGGTAGTGTCGAGAAGTAAGCATCAGGACCATCGGCCACCACGGGTTCATCAATCGGCTGATGACCAGCGTTATCTGGAATACGAAAATCATCGACATTAATTGCGACACGCTCTGGGGTTATCGCGCTACGCCCGGCCGCTTGCCCTACAGTAATCACACAGTCTGGCTGGTGCGCTTCTATTGCTTCAATAACGACTTTCACCGAGTCATATCGAACTACGGGGACTGGGCAAGTAACTATCACACCGCCTTTTATGGCCGCAGCCTCTAATTGCTTGACCGCTTCTAAGGCGGGGTTAATGGCGTCACCACCAAAAGGTTCAAAACCGGTAATCAGGACTTTCTTCATAACAGCCTTTAGGAAAAGAGTTTTACAAATTATTGCACTCCCCTTCACCCCATCCAATAGCAAAAGTATTGTTGACATAAGCCAGACAACATTGTGTGACTCATGTCTAACCAGAGAGTGTTTTCTGCCTCATTGAATCTAGGCAAGTTCCGGACTATCGAGACTAACTATCGATGATTAGTGGCAGGACGAGGCTCTATCATTACATGACTCGCGCAGAAACTTGGTTTCCACGCTTAACTTAGGTAGAGTACGCGACCGCAATGCAATTCGAAGAGATTGAATACAATGAATATTGATAACCATGTAATCGAAACGATTGAAGAGTTAGAGGCATTTCTGCATTTAGTAGAAAGCGGCGCTCTTGGCCTTGAAGGTGTCACTGGCGTTGCGCTAGCCACCTCTAATACCGATGGTCGTCCATTTGTTGCCGTATTAGGAGAAAAGCACCAATTGCTCCTTGGCCGCTGGGTTTCGCAGCACGTATATGACAATGGTAAAGACATCGTTCGTAACGGCCCAACCAGAAAACACTAAGCGCTCGACGCCACCTATAACATCACGCCGTCTTATACACCAAGCGTATGCTTTGAAAGCAATGCGCTTGGCGTACTCAAAAAATAAAAAAGAAAAGGCTAGCCTTTATTAATTTTGTCGGTATACTGCACATCAGCTCTTACGGAAAGAGCTATTAATGTAATTAAAGATCAAAGTTTCTCTCAGTTCCACATCGAATTCCTCGTTTACGTTCCTGCGACAAAATAGTTATCTCTAAAATCATATAGTAGCACTTGATATTAGCTAAAAATTCAATATTTAAAACAATCAAATATAGAGGTATCTATGTCTAATAAATTAACTGGTTCAGTAAAATGGTTCAACGAAACTAAAGGTTTTGGTTTTATTTCTCAAGACAATGGCGGTGATGACGTATTCGTTCACTTCCGTTCTATTGTTTCTGAAGGCTTCAAAACTCTTACTGAAGGCCAAAAAGTATCGTTCGTTGTTGAACAAGGTAACAAAGGTTTACAAGCAGCTGAAGTAACTGCACTGTAATTCTTTGTGTGGCATCAATGTTGTTGGTGCCACAACCCCCTTCCACTTGTTACTGCCCTTACTATTCTCTATCTAAGTTTATATAGCCAAATCACTTACCTCTCCCACACCATCATTAATCACTTTCAATAAAGTCACTTTGGTATACATCTTTAGGTAATCACACAACCTACCTTGCAATTCCAGTTTGGAATTAAATTAATCTCATTCATATCTGAATCACTTCGCCTCATGCTTTGCTCATAAAAATAAAGTTTATAAAATAAAAGCGATTGGCGAATATAAGAGAAAAAATGAAATTAAATATATCTGCTCAATCAATAAATTCTAATAACTACGAGCACATAATCCCTAGCTGAGAGGTTGAGTTTGCACTGAAATGCCATTACATGAAGCCATTTATCGGACAACACTTCATAGGGACAGCATCTGGATTCACACACTTCGGAGCATTTGTTGAGTTAGAGGAAAACCGAATCGAAGGTCTCATTCCTTTATCAACTTTCCAAAATGGTGAGTTCGAATTTGATGCAGTCAAACAAAAAATTTCCATCCAGAGCGCCACGTTTACTTTAGGGACCAAAGTGCACATGTTGGTTAAAGACACCGATTCGAAACAAAGAAAGATCATGTTCAACTTAAAAGATGCGGAACACGCGGTAGGTTAGCCTGTTTTAGGTTACTTTCTAATCCATTAATCAAAAATAAAAAATAAGCTTTTAATACCGCAATTAACTTGTGACATTTCGCTGACATCGACTCATTCTAAAACCCTAACATCTGACAAAGGAAACGAATCTAATTTTTGTTTCCAGACACCATCGCAGAGTGTATTTCCAGCACTCTGTTTGCCTCGAGAGGTTCTTATGACAGCCTAGGATCTCTCGAGGCTTTTTTGCACCTATTCAAACCACCTGATTCTACATTCCAACTATTATCCCCTACACAAGCTGTACTTTTTAACTAGTGCACTAGATCGCGAACTCTGATTTAAGCAACTGATCACACAACCACTTCTAAATTTTGGGTATAAAAGTATCAATACTTTCGTTAACTAGGATGTAAATAATGAAAAACTCGTTTGATCTCACTATGCCCAACGAAGAAGGATACTTTGGTGAATACGGTGGTAGCTTTGTTCCACCTGAGCTTGAACAAATCATGCATGACATCAACGCAGCTTATGAGGAATGCAGCAAAGATCCTGAATTTAAAGCGGAACTCGCTCGCCTGTATAAGCACTTTGTTGGACGACCTAGCCCAATCTTCCATGCGGAAAACTTGTCTAAAAAATACGGAGCAGACATCTACCTAAAGCGCGAAGACTTAAACCATACAGGCGCACATAAAATTAACCACTGCTTAGGGGAAGCCATTCTCGCTAAAAAGATGGGTAAGAAGAAACTGATTGCTGAAACTGGCGCAGGGCAACACGGTGTTGCGCTTGCTACAGCCGCGGCATTGGTTGGCTTGAAATGCGATATTTACATGGGTGAAGTTGATATCGCCAAAGAACATCCGAATGTCGTCCGCATGAGAATCCTTGGTGCTAATGTCATTCCTGCCACTCATGGGCGCAAAACCCTCAAAGAAGCGGTAGATTCTGCATTCGAAGCTTATCTGAAAGATCCTGATACACAACTTTATGCGATAGGCTCTGTCGTTGGCCCTCACCCATTCCCTAAAATGGTGAGAGATTTCCAATCAATTATCGGTAACGAAGCACGAGTTCAATTCAAAGAAATGACCGGCAAGTTACCCAATAATCTCGTCGCATGCGTTGGAGGTGGTTCTAACGCGATGGGGCTATTTACTGCTTTCTTAGAGGATGAACAAGTCGCCATTCACGGCGTTGAACCTGCGGGCCGCTCTTTGCAAAAGGTTGGCGAGCATGCTGCAACACTCACACTCGGTGAGCCAGGTATCATGCACGGATTTAAGTCTTACATGCTTAAAGATGCGCAAGGCGAACCTCAGGAAGTGTACTCTGTAGCAAGTGGCTTGGATTACCCATCGGTTGGGCCTCAGCATAGTTACTTAAAAGACATTGGCCGTGTCAATTACGGCTCAATCAGTGATGACGAAGCGATTGATGCCTTCTTTGAGCTGTCTCGTGAAGAGGGAATAATCCCTGCTATTGAATCCTCACACGCTGTCGCTTACGCAATTAAACTCGCGCAGCAAGGAGAAACCGGCTCGATTTTGATCAACTTATCAGGCCGTGGTGACAAAGACATTGATTTTGTCGTTGAACACTACGGCGCAAAATACGGCATTGAATCACTCATATAGCCTAACTCCGTAGCCTAACCCTACATGCAAAAAGCTACCTGGTACTAGGTAGCTTTTTGTTTTTGTCTACTATTTTAAGAAGCAAGTCCCTTTACTCACTGCTCTCACTATACCTTTAGAGCAAAATTCGATTAACCGATAAGAGCTGGAATGCCTGGAAGCTGACCAACAATAGCAAGGGAGCCTGCACAAACGATAAACGCAGTGCCAGGAATCAGATATTTATCTTTGCGCGATAGTTCGTTAGCACGCTCATGGTCGCCGATAAGCCCGAGGTTATCCAACAGCATCGTGATTGCCCAACCGAAGACTGGATTAACGAATGCACAGGCAAAAATACAGATACCTGCACTGAGTGAATCTTTATGCTTATGGATCATCTGCATACCCGCTTCAAGGAGTGGTAAGAATACACCCACAATCAAAGCAACGCGCAGAACAGGTTCCCACATTGCTAGATCCATTGGGTAGCCAATTACCGCCGCCGCAATACACATGAAACCCGTCAACAGAGCGCCACCTGGAATAGGACGCTTGGCAATTGCGGCAGGAATCATGTACGTTCCCCAAGAAGAAGCTAGGTTTCCGCCCCCTAAGAGTGAACCAACCCCCTGACGAACAGATGCTCCGACCATCGTGTCGTCGACATCCATGAGTACACCTTTCGCTTCTTTTGGGTAGTTAAGTTCTTGAAACACACGATGGCCGAGATAATCAGGGGACCACATAGCGACTGCCAGTAGAGCAAATGGAGTCACGGCAATAAAGTGCTCTAGGGTTGGCCAGCCTAGCTGCCAGCCTGTATCTTCCCCCCACCAGTAGAATGGACTGAAATTAGGCAGGCCCGGTTCTGTGGTAAAAGTGAATTCCGCTCCCATCATATAAGCAACAATACCCGCGAGTGCAGAGCACAATGGGATAGCGAGCCAACGTTTATTGATCTTGGCTAAGTAAGCGTAAACCATAACGGTTAGGCCTATGACCACAAACGAAATGTAACCTTGGTCCGTACTTGCAGCCCACGCTTCCGTCTTATTAATTTGCCCGAGCAACCCAACGGCACCAAGGTAGATCAACAACCCTCCTCGAACCCCGATACCAGTCAGAGTCATGAGTTTAGAGCCACCTTTGGTTAAAGCGAGAATTAAACCAAAAACACATACCATCAAACCTAGCGCGAGAGGGTGCCCTCCTGCAGCTGCGATCATAGGAATCAGCGGTATCATTGGGCCATGGGTTCCCGCTAAGTTTGCATTCGGGTTTAGGATGGCAGAAAACAGAATGACGAACAGGGCTCCAGCGATAAGCAATTCGTAACGCACGTTTTCTGCAATGAATTCCGGAGATAAACCAAACTGAGCAGCAAAAGCGGAAACCATGGCAGTGACCATCACCACTTTACCAATGGTCGCTGCTAATGCAGGTACCCAGTCTTCGATTTCAATACTGTAATCACGTGAGGGCAAATGAATTCCCCAGCGACGGAAACTCATGACGGTTAAATCATGATTTAGAAAGTCTTCTCGGCTTTCAAATTCATGCGGTTTTTTGCGCACATCCCTGTAAAAAGTCTTACTTTTGTCAGACATTGAGTCATCCTTTTATGTTTCAACGTTGAACTACGTCAACTAGAGTTTCGCTTGGTAGACAGACCTTCGACCAATACGAGACAACACCCACATCAAACTTCTAGGCCATACTAAGATAGCGGCATGAACCAATTTTGATTTTGAGCTTATTAAGCATGTGTTGCTATGGGTAGGAATATTAGACATTAGTAAAAGAACAACAAAAATCTCACTTATTACACAATAATTTAACATTGAACTAAGACGCTTGAACTTTTATGAGTCATTTTTGAGCAGAGAGCCAAGTAGAACGGCCAATTCCGATTTATACTTTCAAGGTAGAGATCACTGTGCTCGCATCCATCGCAAAGTAACTATAGATATCTCTGCATTGTATACTTTGTTAAACTCCGCCCTTTAATGAGTAAGGCCCTTAAAAATGATGACTAACGAAGAGAGAATCGAGCTGCAACAGAACAATCCACTGCACGGGTTAAAGCTAGAGACTATGTTGCAAGAGTTAGTAGATTTTTACGGCTGGGACATTCTAGATACAGCAATGCGTTTTAATTGCTTTAACACTAAGCCTTCGATTGCAAGTAGCGTGAAGTATTTAAAGAAAACCGAATGGGCGAGAGAAAAATTAGAAAACTTTTACCTTTATCGCTTTAAGCGTATGCCACGCGCGAGCGAAGAAGAATACAACTTACCACCAAGAGCTCGTACCTTCCCTCATGGCCTTGAACCTAAAGAGCCAATGCCGCTAACCGTTGACTCTATTCTTAAGTCACAAGCTAAAGCAGCGTCTGCATTTAAAAAGCGTTCACCTCGCGGACGCCCTGCTCGTCGCCAATAACACTATCTTGAAAAGCAATAGAGCCCTACTGGTAGCTCCAGCAGGGCTCTATTGTTCTTTAAAGGAATGGCTAGAAGCGAAGACTCAAGCTAGTGAGCATTCCCTTTCCCCAGCAACTCCCGTAAGTAAACTCACATGTAGTTTACGTTTTCTATTGATTACGCTTTTTCTTCTTTTTACCCGTACCTGCTGGCTTCGCTCGCGGCTTCATTGGTAAAAAGTAGGCTTCACTCTGATCGTCTTCCACTTCAAAACCGACTACCTGCTCGCGTTCAAGTTGGAACTTATTTTTCTTTTCTATCACTTTGAAATGGTGGTAGTCGTCGTAATCGATAAGAGATAACCCTAAACCTACTTCACCAGCACGACCACTACGACCGATTCGATGCATATAATCAGCAGGGCTACGCGGAAGATCGAAGTTAATCACCACTGGAAGTTTTTCAATATCAAGGCCGCGTGCTGCGATATCGGTGGCAATAAGAACTTGAATCTCGCCAGACTTAAAACCGTCAAGGACACGAGTACGAGCGCCCTGCCCTTTATCACCATGGAAAACTTCAGCGGTAATACCGCGTTTTGACAGCTTTTGAGCTAAATGGTTACAGGCATTCTTAGCATTCACAAAAATCAAAGTCTGTCGCCACTGATGCTGTTTGATTAAGTGCGCGAGTACCGCCGTCTTCTCACCTTTATTTACACTAAACACGCGCTGCACCAAAGTGCTGGCTTCTGCGCTCTGCAACTGAACTTCAACAGGGTCGCGGAGCAACTGCTGAGCCAGCGTCGTGACTTTATCAGGGAAAGTAGCAGAAAATAACAGCGTCTGTTTCTTCTCTGGTAGTAACGCAAGAATCTTATTCAGTTCTTCGGTAAATCCGAGGCTCAACATTCGGTCGGCTTCGTCAAGAACAAGCGTTTTTACTTGGTCCAACTTAATCGCGTTACTGGATACCAGATCAAGTAATCGACCCGGCGTTGCAACAATGATGTCACAGCCACCACGAAGCGCCAGCATTTGTGGGTTCACCGATACACCACCAAATACGGCAACCGTTTTGATCTTATCTCTGAGATGGTATGAGTAAGATTTGACGTTATATGCCACCTGTGATGCCAACTCACGAGTTGGTACTAAAATCAGGTGGGAAACGAAGTTGCCACGGCGATTGTTTGATTCGTCTTGCTGAACAATTTTTTGCAAGATTGGCAGCGAAAAAGCAGCGGTTTTACCAGACCCCGTATTGGCACCACCAATAATATCTTTCCCTTCAAGGATATCAGGAATAGAACGGGATTGAATGGGCGTCGGTTGGCTGTATTCCAACGCTTCTAGTCGCTCGACTAATGTTGGAATCAGGCCAAGGTCGGCAAATGTCGCTTGCTGTGTTTTATCTGTCATTACGATGAGTGGCTCAGTGCTAGTAAAGGCCGTGTATCTTATGCTATTTCGCGTCTGGATGTTAGAAATAATGGCCCAAACAGAAGATTGGTGAAAGAAGCACTATAGGGTTCAGGAACTTCCTTTCACTAACATGAGTTAATGGTTTCGGTAACCAATACTCTACGACCAAGATGGTAGAGCTCACGACAAGCAAAGGGAAAAGGAGCCAGGCACTCTGACTCCTGTAAAGCAAAACACATTGTATTTTGGGGAAAGAGATTACAAAGGCAGGCCACATCCGAATCAAAGGCTTAACCACACTATTTAAGCTCTGTGGTTTTGAGAGCTTAATATAGCTTGAGAAAACTCCAGGTCACTAATGTCCATCGTTGTCTATTTAACTATCGTTACTGATGTCGTATATGGAAATACCTGTTGTCAGAAAGGTAACGCGCCAAGATGAGTAATGTTGCATATCATCCTCGTAAGCCCAATTCCTTCACGAGGTAGTAATGGAAAAAATTAATTTATCCCGATATCTGATATGTAGCTTCGCCTTTGTGTTGCTTTATCCTACGGCAATAGATCTCTACTTGGTTGCTTTACCACAAATCGCCCATGACCTGTCTGCCAGCGAATCACAACTTCATATTGCTTTTTCTATTTACCTCGCTGGTCTAGCATCGACTATGGTTTTTGTTGGGCGAACTGCTGATTGTTTAGGACGCAAACCTGTTGCCATTTGCGGTGCAGTGATTTTTACCCTTGCATCAATGTTCGCGGGCTCTGCTGAGACCAGTAATAGCTTTCTAATAATGCGCTTTTTCCAAGGCGTAGGTGCCGCATGTTGCTATGTAGTGGCCTTTGCCATTTTGCGCGACACTTTAGGTGACCCAAAGCGAGCTAAGGTTCTATCGATGCTTAATGGAATTATCTGTTCTATCCCAGTACTTGCCCCCGTGATCGGCAATCTGATTATGATCAAGTTTCCGTGGCCCGTGTTATTCACTGCCATGGCGATGATGGGTATTGCGATAAGCTTAATTGCTTGCTTTGTCTTAAAAGAAACCTTGCCTAAAACCAAGCGCACAACTTTAAAGGTGAGTGAAGCTTCGAACGAATCACTATCTAACCGCTTTTTCATATCGCGCGTTATTTATACATCTTTAGGCGTCACAGCTATTCTCTCTTATGTAAATACGTCACCAATGATAATAATGGATTCAATTGGTTTTACTCGAGGCGAATATTCAACAACAATGGCACTACTCGCGATGGTAGGTATGACGACATCGTTTTCAGTACCATTTGCTCTTTCTTGCTTCAAACAAACCACATTGATGTTCGCTGCACAAATGACCAATTTTCTGTCGGCTATCGTTATTCTCGCGGCTCACTTGAATAGCGATAGTCCGACACTTTATATGGTAGGATTCACTCTGCTCAGCATGAGTTTTCCAATGGGGTTTGGTTTGGCGATGAGCCAAGCGTTAAGCCAGTTCTCACGCAAAGCTGGACTTGCAAGCTCTATGCTTGGCATAGGTCAGGTTTCTTGGTCTGCACTTTACATTTGGTTGATGGCGACGTTAGGTGTGTCGGCCGTGATGATGTTAATGATAGCGTTGGTTGCTAGTGGCGTTATTGGACTCTCCGTAATATTATTATTTCCAAATCATAACGTTAGTGAGCCTCATGAAGAAATCTCTTGCCCGACTTGATCTTAATTTACTGCTCACTCTGCAATTGCTACTGCAAGAGCAGAGTGTTACTAAAACGGCGAAAAAACTTAATGTAACTCCCTCAACCGTGAGTAAGTCTTTAGGCAAATTGCGCGCTTGGTTTGATGACCCGCTTTTTGTGAATACGCCGCAAGGCCTAAAGCCAACAAATCTCGCGACAAACGTGCAAGTGCTTCTGTCAGACTGGATGCAGATCGGTAACCTGATTGTTTCACACCGAGGTGATGATGTTCCAAGCGGAGTTAAATTTCATCTTGGAGTAGAGTCGCCATTGTCACTCATCATGGCGGATGAACTGACCAAACGAATCCATGATTTTTATCCAGACTCAACGGTAAAGTTCCATAACTGGGATTACGACTCGTTAGACGCCATTACCAGCGGTGAAGTGGATATTGGTTTTACTGGCCGTGAAAGCCATCCTCGCTCCAAAGAGTCGTTAGAACTGCTCCCGTATTTTATTAATTTCGAAGTGCTGTTTTCGGATTTACCTATGGTGTATGTCCGCAAAGATCATCCTGCGCTCAAGCAAGAGTGGAATTTGGATACTTTCTTAAGCTATGCCCACATCAATGTAGCATGGGAGAAAAATGACAGTTGGGCATTGGATGAGATCTTGGCTGAACAGGGATATACTCGAAACGTTAGCCTAACGATGGCGAGTTTCGAGCAAGCTTTATTTGTTGCAGAAAAGCCCGACCATCAAATGTTAACCACAGCACCAAAGTATTGTCAGCGATACTGCGAACAGCTTCACCCCAACTTAATAGCGTTGCCTATCCCCATTGCCGAAGATTATCAGCACAAGCTACTGATTCCATTTACTATGATTTGGCACAAACGCAATAACAAGAACCCTAAAATCGTGTGGTTGAGGGAGACGATAAAGAGCCTGTATGGCACAAGTTGAACGATTAATTTTTTAAATACAATTTAGAACAGCCTCCCTCTTAATGCTATCAATAGCCGTAGGAGTGAAGTCTTGCCTTCCATTAGATTAAGTATTTTAAAATCTTGAACTCTATTATCCACTTCGAAATTGATTTAAGCTCATGCGGGCAGAAAGAAGCTAGAAGCACTTGCTTATGTTGCGTGAGTAAATGAATGTAAACCTCAGTACATAAAAACGAACCTAATTTAGGTAAGCTCTTGGCAACTATATGCCACGACTCGAAAAGTAACGCGTGGGTGAATCGCCATAGACCCGACGAAACATCGCAATAAAGTTACTGGGCGTCGAATAACCTAAAGCATGTGCAATATCTCCCACCGATTCCCCTCGAGCTATCATTTCTAATGAATGTATTAGCAGTACTTGTTGCCGCCATTCACTAAAACTCATGTTTAACTCACTTCGAATCAATCGTCTTAACGTCCGAGATGAGACTGCCCCAATATTGGCCCAATGCTCTACAGAATGCTTGCTGTTTGGGTCTATTAAAATTGCTTGAGTAACTTTTTGCAGTTTCGGATCTCTGGGCAGTGGGATGTGGAGTGACTCATGAGGGCTATTGACGATTTCATCGGATATTACGGCGAGAATACGTAAAGACTGTATGGATAGATCGTCTGTTTTGCTCCATATCGATGCTCTAACCGATAGGGCTTTCAACACATCGCTCATTTGGATAACACAAGGTCTCATTGGAAACCGCTCACAACTCTCTGGAGTAAACAGTAATGAACGACCTTTCAGAGAACCACAAAAATAAACACTGTGCATCGCACCCGGGGGGATCCAACCAGCTCGGTGAGGTGGTAGCATCCACGTTCCTTCATCGGTTTTGACCTGAATTAGCCCTTCATCTATACACAGTAACTGGCCTCGATGATGACTGTGCCAATTATGTGGCCGTTGATCCAAATGGTTGAAGTCGCTCCTTTCATGCTGCCACTCCTTAGCGATAAGTGCGGCGCCATTTTTCCATTCGCTGTAATCAGAGTTTGTCACTTTATTTACTCAATTCTATTTTGGCCATTATTCATTATTTTCTGTCCTCTTAACGTTACCATAGCAAGTTAGCGTTCGAGTAACATTTTAGCAACGACCATTTTATCGAAGGCAGAACCATCATGAACGAACCTATCTTTATTATCTATTACATTACAGCAGGCTTGGGCATTGGCTTTCTCGCTGGACTCGTTGGTGTGGGTGGTGGTGGAATGGCCGTCCCTATTTTTGCGTTTCTATTTTCACTACAGGGAATAGCTGATACGGAAGTAGTCCATCTTGCGTTAGGGACATCAATGGCTTCTATGATTATTACAACATTGGGCAGCATGCGCGCTCACTACAAAAAAGAGAATGTAGACTCGACAATGGTAGTAAAAATGTTGAGCGGAGTTCTAGTCGGAACATTTTGCGCCACATTCGTAGCATCGTATCTACAAGGCGTCTATCTGGCTGGCTTTTTTAGCGTATTCATGTTGTATGTTGCTTATAAGATGTTTCTCAACACTGAAAATGAGTACAATCCGAACCCACATGGGGCTATCGGTAATATCACTGTAGGCTCGGTGATTGGCTCTGTATCAGCACTTGTCTCTATAAGCGGTGCGGGGTTGATCATCCCCTATCTTGTCCAGCAAAATTTTGAGGTAAAACGTGCTATTGGTACCTCTGCTGCGATAGGTTTCCCTATCGCGCTGTCAGGAAGCCTCGGTTACATGTTAAACGGATGGGAAAATACAGATTGGAACAACTTAGTCTTAGGATACATATACCTTCCTGCAATGATCAGCTTCTCCATTAGTAGCTACTTAACTACTAGCCTCGGCGTGCGTTGTGCAGAGTATTTCCCAAATAAAGTTCTTAAGAAAATCGTTGGTATTTTGTGTGTTCTTCTAAGTTTCAAAATGTTGGTACAAGTACTTAGTTAGAGCAAATAATACGGTCACTAGTATGTCTTGCAGTATGGTGGAGGGATAAGCCTGCACAAAACTTACTCCTCGCTTTGCTTACTCGAACAGACAATGTGTAAGAAAGTGTCACATTGTTGCTATTCTTGTGGCTTTGTTAGGCTAGTCAGAATTACATCCAAAATTTTCTGGTGATTGTCCTTTCTGGAAACCTCGTCACGCTCCTGGCAAAGTGCTTCCTCCCCTTCTGATGCGAGAATTTTAATGCCACGCTCAGTACATTCTGCGAACGCACTAAACTGACTCGCACTGGGGATCTCTTGAAACGCCACATTGGGAAGAGCAACAAGTGATTCGGCTGGTGTCAGTGCGGGATGTAGCCGATCAGAGAGCGCCACCACGGTGATAGCATTGTTCATCAAGGCCAGAGTTTCAGGGACAAAAGTTTTCGTTAGCTCAGGGTTGATAACGACGACCGATTTCAGTTTGTTTTCAGACTGAAATCGGGGGAATTTTTGATCCGGGATGCTGGTAATATCAACGTTATTTTCACGTAACCAATGACAGTCTACATTGGTGGCGTTGTGACACGATGTTCGATATTTCTCCGGGCTTATTTGCGCTCCGGAGAGCATCAGCATAGATGTGCCGCCCAGAAAAAAGCCGACCCCCTGCACTGCATCAGTATCTACGCCTCCGGACAGTATCCCGACCGAACTTAATTCGTTCAGCCCAAGCACCAAATCACTGGTTCTGAATGTGATTTCATCAACAGCCATTTCTGCATTGATTTCGTTCGGTGCAGGAGGCTTTGGTACCACAACGACATAACCTTGTTGCGCCAGGCTCGAGGCTATCCAACCACTGTGGGAAAACGCTGACCGTGTTCCGCCCTGCGACAAAAGCACAACGGGAAATTTTCCACTTGCTAAAGGGGCATCTAACTGCGTTTCGACTGATTTAAAAATGTTCCCCCTACCAAACGTGAAATTGTTTTTTTCGTTCGTGGTGGGATACCAATAATAGACTTCTACTGGCTTGTCTCTGTCTTCACTGAATGCCGTTTTGATTGTTAGCGCAGAATGGTATTTCGGCTCATTCGTACTGGCGCTGGCACTGACACATAATGTAGCGAGTAGAAAAGACATTTTTATTTTGGTTTTCATTTTTCCCTCAGCCGGTCAACACATTATTCTGCACGGCATCTAGAAAAATAACGCGCAGGAGATTCTCCATATATTTTGCGAAACATAGCAATAAAGTTACTTGGAGTCGAGTCACCCAAAGCAAGTGCCTACTTTGAACTGCGCCAGCACTCTCTTGGACAGAAATGATTTAGAGCACTTACTTAAATTAGCAAAATGCGAATAACTTCTGGTATGGAAAATCTGTGTCCAATCTGGCAGGAGCAGTTTAGTTATTGGAAATGCAGCTTTATCGAGACGTTCTATATGTATTGGCTTAACAGAGGTGTTGCGAGCTTCAATGCAATACCAAACATGATGCATGAAATCGCAGAATCTAAAATTCTCCATGTTCTTGGCTTACTAAAAAGTGGGATCAACTTGTTAGCCAAATACACTAATCCATAAAACCAGATCCCTGATGCAATCAGTGCCCCTATAACAAACAATAGTTTTTCATCAGGTTCCATTTGAGCAGTCACACCACCAAGGATCACCACCGTATCCAGATAGACATGTGGATTTAAAAAAGTGATAGCCATCGCCATTAAAATGACTTTTAACCAACTCTGGGCAATGTCCGAATTTTCCAACTCTAGGTGACTTGAACCATTCCATGCTGATTTTGCAGATTGGTAGCCATACCAGAAAAGAAATACTACGCCGCCAAGAGTCAAAAGGTCTTTCCATAATGGTGCTTTATAGAGCAGTGTCCCTATACCAAGTACACCAGTACTGATCAGTAGAATGTCTCCAAGAAAGCAGATAGTGGCAACGGACAGTGCGTATTGCTTTTTTAATCCGCACTTTAATAGAAACGCATTTTGGCTACCGATTGCGACAATCAAACTTCCAGAAACAACGGCACCCGTTAACAAAGTATTTATCACATCAAACCTCAATGGATTTTGAAGCAAACACCAACGATTGCTCTATCACTGAATCAGGCATGATCACTTGCAAGTGTTTAATCATTTCTTGCCCCGCCTCCTGCAAGTGTTCTAGTGGCATTTCAGGCAAGCTTTCTAGAATAAACCACATGTTACGTGTGTCAGATTCAATTCGGGTTCTGACACCCTGCCTCCAGTTCCAACGACGACAAGTAACGCCTACTTCATCGCGCCAAATTACTTCCCCAACATCAGGGTTTTCAATTGAAGCCTCACCATTTTTCATGGTGTCAAAGGATTCAGAGCCGTCTGCGATAGTGAGTGTTGGCGTTCCTTGATAACTGTCCATATCTTCACCACCTACGGGTATGGCGTATCGAATACTGATGGCATTATAAATATCCACAATAGGGTCAATGCTCTGCATTCCTCCATCTTTCAATACTCGTTTTCGCAGTGCAGCAGCCGAGCAAGGGGTTCGATTTGGTTTAGCGCCAAATTGACGAAAAACGTCTCCCCACGCATTGATGTGTGATTCTGCCCATGGATAGTCGTTCTCAATGACGGAAGTACATGCTTCTTGCAGAACCCGTTTTGCATACTCTTGGCTCTGAACTTCCGTTCCTTTGACGGATATGCTCAATGCTTTGAACTCTGGTGCAATCTGGGAAATTCGAGCATCGATTGACGGCACTACAACAACCATTAGATAATTCCTTCAGTGATTCATTTTCATGCAAGATACATTACAATGACCAAAAAAGTCAATATATCGACCGATAGTGGCACTGATGCTGATTTCATTAATCAAGCGGTAGCCGCAAGGATCAAGGAACATCGAAAAAGGCTCAAGTTGTCACTGGATGCCCTGTCAAAAAGAGCAGGGATAAGTAAAGGCATGTTAGTAGAAGTGGAGAAAGGGGCAGCTAACCCTAGCATTTCGACGTTGTGTAAACTGTCTGCTGCCCTTGGGATTTCGGTTGCCGATATTGTGAATGTTGCGAGTAATCCAACAGTCAACATCATTGATAAAGAGGACATTCCAACGCTTTGGACTGGCGAGCACGGTGGTAGCGCAAAACTTCTGGCGGGAACAAGCGGCCCAGATATGATTGAGTTGTGGCGCTGGAATATGAAACCATCAGAAGTTTTTGAATCAGCAGGTCATCCACAAGGCACGTTTGAACTTTTTCATGTTGAGTCTGGAATACTCACTTTGAATATTGATGGGAAAGCCATAGAACTGCATGAAGGTCAGTCCGCTATAGCTAAAACGGATGTCCCTCACAGCTACTCAAACCAAGCAGATTCGGATTTAGTTTTCACTATGAGCGTTGCTGAGTTACATCGATAAGCCCACTCATTTAGAGGCGAGTTCAAATAAGATTTATTAAGGCAAAGCCATACTCACAATAGATGGATTAGTACTAGCCCCAAGTAACAATGGGGCACTTTTGCGTTGGAAAGTACTCAACATGAAGGCTCTCGACAAAGATGAATCAACTCGATGCTGCCCAAAAGACGTCTAAGCGAGTTTCAGATTTCAAGTAACTTTTGAGACTTTGAGCACAACTTCGAGCACTTTATGTATATCGGTGTGTTCAATCCTAATAGAGCATTGAATAGTTAGATATTGAGCAATCCATGTGAACTATGAAACTTAAGTTAACCGTTTGATTTGCTCTCTTACGATATCTAAAGCTGATTGCAATTGTAATCGGCTTAATGGACCTGCAAGTGATATCCTCACTGCTGCCGGCACTTCATACCGACCCACAGCAAACATTTCCGCTTCCCTCAATCTGACACCATGTTTCAACAACGACTGGTTAAAGTGATACCCTGTTAATGGCTCAGGCAAAGGTAGCCACACATTGTAACCAGGAACACCAATCTGGATTTCGGGAAATACTGCCTTCCAGATCCGATGACGTGCACTGAGTTCCATCGCTATCTCTTTGTCCACGGCTTGCATAGCTCCGCTAGTTAACCAACGACAAACAAGGTCGATTATCAAAGGGCTAACATACATACAACTGGCTCGTAGCGCACGTTGCAGTAAATCTTTGAACGACAAAGGCAGAATGATGAAACCCAGCCGCAATCCACCTGCAAAGTACTTAGAAAAACTGCCCACGTATAAGGTAATATCTGGAGCGATAGCAACTAAGGGACTTTTTCGATGAGACGGTGGGCAGTAGAGAACATCGTCCTCAATAATCAACACATTGTAACGACGACATATCTCTATGATTTTTAGTCTTCGGCTATCCGTTAACTGAGCTCCGGTCGGGTTCTGTATTCCCGGCGTAAGATAAAGCAGTTTTGGGCGATGCCTCTTACAGTGCAAAGCCAGATCTTCTGGATCTAATCCATGTTCATCGACTTTTACTGGCACTAGCTTTCGTTCGGATTGCTGACATGCATAGATGAACTCTGGATAACACAGCCCTTCAGCAAGAATTGTATCTTTAGGGCGGCTTAGAGATTGAATAATCAACGATATCCCGTGTTGCCCTCCATGAGTCCACACTAGACGCCGTGCATCAATATCGATATTGAATTTGGTCATCAGCCATTGTCGAAGAGTCTCGTTATGACCCCGAATGCCATCAGCGGAGTAGTAATCCAGCACGGCTGCCTGCGCAATTTCCTCGTGTGATAGCTCTTTCAACGCATTCGCAAGAAATTTCGGCTGCGATAATAGCAAAGGTCGGCAACGTGCCAGATCAATGCCTTTTTCTTCCAATACCGGATGATAAAAGTGGTTCAGTTCAGTTTCTCTGTTACGTACATAAGTACCGCTTCCTACTTTTGGTTCCGTTAAGCCCCTCCGCTCTAGCTCCCTATATGCCCTCGTCACCGTTCCAACCGTCACACCTAAGCGATAAGATAAAATACGCTGAGGAGGTAATTTAGTGTCTGGTTCGAGTTCACCACTCTCTATCACCTCAGCAATCGCATCAGCCAGTGCCATAAACTTAGGTCCGGAACGACCCGATATATCAGGGACTAACATTGTCTCTCTCCGAAGGGGTACAATTAATTCTTGTATTCAGGATAAATAAGGCCTGACGAAAATGAAATCAAAGAATTGTCACCATGACGCATTAACTGTAGGTCTCTCTCACTTCATCCCTTTATTCTTGGCTTATCAGCACTAATTTGAGAAGAAAAGAAATGACAACATTATGGGACCTAACTCCAGCGATGAGTTTATTTGCGTTTGTCACCGCCATAACACCCGGCCCAAATAACTTATTGCTCGCCAACTCAGGGGCACAATTTGGTATAAGGAAATCATGGCGACACCTAATTGGTATCCGTATTGGCGTAATAGGGTTAATTCTGCTTTGTGCATGTGGTGTCGGTGTTGCCCTACAGACTCATCCAAGTTGGTATCTCGCTATAAAATACATCGGTCTGGTTTACATGTTCTGGCTGATGATTAAGCTGCTATGTACCAACCCTTTCGCAGGCAAACCCACTAAAAGCAAACCAATCAACGTAACTCAGGCTACGTTGTTTCAACTGGGTAATATGAAGGCTTGGATGGCATCACTTGCTTTGGTCACAAGTTATAGTCTCCCTTCTAACTATTGGTTCTCTGTTACATTGATTACTTTCGTGTTTACGACATTCGGACTGTTTGCAAATATTACTTGGGTCTGGGTTGGTAAAAAAATTCGTATTTATCTCAATACCGTATTAAGACAGCGCGTATTCAACATCAGCCTAGCGACGATAACATTCATATCATTGTTACCAGTTTTGGGGCACTCTGCCTGAATGACAAAGAGCAGAGTTTTGTATGTATAAAATTGCCAATTATCTAAATTCGCATTTCGAGGCGTAACACACTTTGGGACAAAAAAGAGTCAGCCTAACGGTCTGGCTCTTTTGAATGAAAAAATAGTCTGGTGGGAGAACTTGTAAGGCTGTGGCAGGTTACACTCACTTACTCCTTAGGCAGGTGACCAGTTTCCTTCGCAAGCTTTTGCATCGCCTCGGCAAACGTTGTTGTCCCGCCTTTAGCTTTAAGCTGTATTACCTTATATCCCAACTTTTCCAACGCTTGGCGCTCTGCCAAAACAGCTTTGTCATTGTGTTGGCTACCTTGAGCTGGCTGATGAATGTAACATCCCTCTAGTTTACCATCTTCGACCAATTGGTGATGTTTCAGTGCATCGATATCAAAATTCATAATAAGTCTTTTCATTAAGAGTGGGAGTTTCTGTGGCTAGTTACATACGCTTCAAAGGCTTCACGACACTATCTAAGCCTTCAATTTTGAGCGCTAAACATAGCTTGAGCAAATCCCCTAGCTCGCTGCTTGGCCAGCCCTTTTTATCAAACCACAGTAAGTATTCTTCAGGCAGGTCGATTAACACTCGCCCTGCATATTTCCCAAATGGCATTTGCATTCTAGCGAGTTTAATGAGGTTTTCTTTTTCTAACATAAGTGACAGAGAGTTAAGGTAACTCGTCCAAGGGTAACACTGGTTCTCCCTCCTCACCAGCAAATCGCAGTCACGTTTATTTTTGGCGGCCTTGACTCGCTTTATGCTAGAGTACGCGGCATAAAAAATGAGAACGAGAAAGCAATGAAGTCACCTTGTCGAGCAGCATGTAAAAATAACGCCGGAATATGCTCTGGTTGTCACCGAACGATGGATGAAATCATCCAATGGAAAGACAAAACCGATCTCCAACGAGATGCGATTATCGAACAAATCGCAGGAGAAGATTCAACACACAGTTGTCCTGAATGCGGGACTCAAGCCCATTGTGATATCGCCGCAGGCAAAGAGACATGCTGGTGCTTTACTATAGAAACCCGTGATTTACCCAAGCCAAGCGCCAACCAGCTGTGTTTGTGCCGAAAATGTCTAGAAAAAAAGCCAGTCGCGTAATACGACTGGCTTACTGATCATCGTTTTCTGACTGGTGTTTATTTAGCGGTTAAAGCGGACGCTTCAAACTTAATGCCTTCCCACCCTGTCACCATAAAATTACGAATATTCTGGTGATCGCTGTTCTCTGGATGCTGCAATACATCTTCACGATAAAAACGGCCAAAGCAGGCTAGCGTCGCTTCTTTGTCTAGGTTGTTTAGCAAACCGAAAGCGAAGATCTTACACGAACCGTTGTTCTCGCCTGCATTGTTTTGTGTCTCACCATTTACAAAAGCGGTTGGCTCAAACGTATAGTTATCTTCGATCACCGCCATCGTTGCTTCAAATTCGACCTGCTCTGGTGACGCTGCCAATAAATCTAAAAACGATTTTAATTCCATTATTCCTCTATCCCTACTTCATCATATTGATGACACATTAGTTTCATAAAAAGCCAATATAAGAGTCATCAATCATACATATATTCAGAGCCTTACCAAATCACACGTCATTCAGCGCTCTATCATTCCAGTTGCGGAAATGGACAGCAGCATAAAACCCATGCTGATTGACAACCTATCGGATTGATAAGGAGATATCATGATCACCCCTTTAAAGGCAATCGGTGCACTCGCATTGTCATCACTTGCCATCGCGTGTTCATCACAACCCGAAGATACCGTGGCTTCATTCGCTACACAATGCAAACCTACCACTGCACCCGTTACTGGGGAAACGTCAATTCAAGGTTTAACTTTTATCGGAACATCCGTTGCTGATGCACCATTCGACACATCGGCAGCTGAAATCGTCAGTTATGACGCCTGTACAGATAAGCTCTATGTGGTTAATGCTCAAGCAAAACGTGTCGATGTAATGTCTATGGATGACAACGGCGTACCAACGCAAAGCGCATTCATTGATCTCAACAGCGCTGGCGAAGCAGCGGGCATTGAAATTGGCGCAGCAAACAGTGTCGCTGTATTCAATGGTTTGGTAGCAGTTGCGATTGAAAACAGTAATAAACAAGCGAATGGTATTGTTGGCTTGTACCGCTCCGGCGATTTGTCATTAGTCACGATTTTCCCAACAGGCGCATTGCCAGACATGGTTGGCTTCTCAAAAGATGGCCGATACATCGCAACCGCTAATGAAGGAGAACCAAACAGCGATTACAGCATTGACCCTGAAGGTAGTATCACTTTGATCGATCTGAGCCTTGGTGTTACTCAAGCAGAAGTGTCACAAATTGGCTTTAACGAATTTGATGATTCACGAAAAGCAGAGCTTCCAAAGAATGTGCGTATTTCGGGGGCAAACGCCACCATCGCACAAGATCTAGAGCCGGAATACCTCACTTTTGCAGATAACGGCAAAATCTATGTCGCGCTACAAGAAAATAACGCCATGGCAATCGTCAATCCAGAGAGCAAATCAGTAGAGCGAATTGTTGGCTTGGGTGAGAAGTCTTGGTCGGGCGCTAAACTCGATGCATCCAACAAAGACAAAATCATTGGGAACTTGAAAAGCTACCCACAACTGGTTGGCTTATTTATGCCTGACACCATCGACAGCTACTCAGTGAATGGGAGTACTTACATCGTATCTGCAAATGAAGGCGACGGGCGTGAGTACGGATTCACAACCACTCAAGAACTGTGCGACAAAGCTGGCTTTATGTGGGATGAAGACGATTACCTTGGTACAGATGAATACACATCTGAGCAAGGGAACTGTTTAAGCCATATTGATGAAGTGCGCGGTAAGAAGCTGAAAGTAGCAGCAGAACACCCATTGGCAGAGGCACTAAAAGACAACAAACAACTCGCGCGTTTAAAAGTGATTAAGCCGGAACAAACGCTTTCTGCACAAGAGAATGTTCAATCATTTGGCGCGCGTTCATTCTCGATTTGGGATGAAAACGGCAAGTTGGTCTTCGATAGTGGTGACGATTTCGCGACTATCGCGCTGCTGAATGAAGGCAAGAACTTCAACAGCACCAACGATAACAATAATAGTGGCGATGACCGAAGTGATGATAAAGGTATTGAGCCAGAGGCGATTGAAGTAGCACAAATTAACGGTCGTCATTACGCGTTTATCGGCTTGGAGCGTCAAGGCGGTATCATGATTTATGACATCACAGACCCGAAACAAGCGCAGTTTATGCATTACGTAAACCGCCGTGATTACAATCAGCCAGTATGTACAGAAGTCGAAGATGGCGAATGCATGAACGACACATACAATCCAAAAGCAGGCGATTTAGGTCCAGAATCCATTAATTACTTTACCCGTAATGGTGGTCATTTTATCGCCGTTGGCAATGAGGTATCGGGCACGACATCCGTCTTCCGAATCAATCTATAAAGTAATGTAAAAGTCATTTAGAACCAAAACGCCCGACGTAAGCCGGGCGTTTTTTTGTATGAGGTAATGTCCTACTCTGCCGATGCTAGCGCGTCACACTTTGATGCGCAGATAAAATCGTTTTTATGCAGACCTTTGATAGAGTGACTCCACCACGTTACGGTAACCTTACCCCATTCCAACAAAATAGAAGGATGGTGGAACTCATCTTCTGCCAGTTCCGCGATTTTGTTACTGAAAGCCCATGCTTGTTTGAAGTTCTTAAATTTATACACCTTTTCTAGTTGAGGTATATCTTCTCTTTCAATGATCTGCCAATCAGACAATTGCAGAAGCAGAGACTGTTGCTCTTCTTTGCTTAGTGCAATGGCATCGATACTACAAGCTTCGCATTTTTGTTCATTCAACATGAGCAGGTTCCTTTGGTTCAAAAAGTGGAGGAAGCAGTCCAGCTTCAATCGCTAGATCGGCTTGTTTCAATAAATTTAACTGACTGATTTTAAAGAGCTGAGAAAAGTCATCAATCACGTAGTACTTCGGTTGCATGATGTCGATACGATAAGGCGTTCTCAGCACTGTTTGTAATTCAAATGGGTCGCGAATTGCTGCATCACTCTCTAATGCGTAGAGGGTTTCGCCAGGAGATGAAAGAATACCACCACCGTAAATTTTGGTTTTGTCCCCTTCTTTCACCAAGCCAAACTCTACGGTAAACCAGTAGAGGCGAGCGAGATAGGCTCTTTGTTTTGGGGTACCGGCTTGCCCTAGTTGACCATAATGCTCGGTAAATGCAGCAAAGTCTGGGTTGGTTAACATCGCGCAATGACCAAATATTTCGTGGAAGAAATCTGGCTCCTGTAAGTAATCGAACTCATCTCTTGTACGCAAGAATGTGGCGACTGGAAAGCGCTTATTACCGAGTAGATTAAAAAATCGGTCGAAATCAATAAGCGCGGGAACGGGCTCCACTTGCCAACCTGTTGTCTCCATCAAGACACGATTAATTTCTGGTAACTGAGGAACGCGGTCTTGAGGTAAATCAAGCAGCGTCAAACCGTGTAAATAAGCCTCACAAGCTCTGTTTTGGATCACACCCATTTGTCGTGTTACCAAATCTCGCCAAATGGCGTCTTCTTCACGGCTCCATTCAACCCTGCCTTCCTGGTTTACGGGTTTAGAACGATACTGGGTCATGGCTCATCTCCATTAACAAATCCTTTACATTAAGCCTATCTGTAGTCTTAAGAGCTTCCAATCCCTGCGCGATTTTCTCAGCATCATCCCGATGTAACATATTGTTTACAATACATCGTAACTGCATGATTTTTATGACACGATATAATATCTGGCTTGTTTGACTTTATCGTGTATTCCTCTCAAACTAAAACCTGTTATCACTTTGTTATAGAGGGACCTATGCGCGAGAGCAGCAAAGTATGGCAACCGAGCGAAAGTCGTATCGAAGAAGCCAACATTACACAGTTTATTGAACACATTAATCGACAAGGAAGTACCCTTGAAAGCTTCGCTGATCTGCATCAATGGTCACTCGATCATGTAGAAAAATTTTGGCAGGAAGTTTGGCTATTCTGCGACGTCATTGGCACTCAGGGAGAGACCATAAAAGAGCGAGCAGAAAGTCGCTGGCAGCAACCTGTTGAAAATAGGGATATAAAATGGTTCCCAAACGGGCAAATTAACTATGCCGAAAATTTGCTAACCTACGCGTGTCACCAACCCGATGATCTCGCGATTTGGTTTGAAAATGAACGTGAAGAAAAACAGACCTACACCTGGAAACAATTGTGCGAAGAAGTTTCGAGTGTGCAGCAATGGTTGAAAGAATGTGGAATTAAGCAAGGTGATGTCGTCGCTGGGTATTTACCTCACCTACCTCAAACGGTGATAGCTATGCTAGCAACCACCAGTTTAGGGGCGACCTGGACTTCCACCTCACCTGATTTTGGCATCGAAAGCGTTTTGGAGCGCTTTGGTCAAGTGAAACCCAAAATCCTGTTTACTTGTGATGGCTATACATTCAATGGCAAAACTTTCGATATGTCTGAGAAAAACCAGCATATTGCGGATCATCTTGATGGTCTTAAACAAGTTTGCCAAATTAGCTACCTTAAACCACACATTTTTGAATGCGATGTCTGCACCCAAGATTGGCAAAACGTCCTGAATCAATACACCCCCGAAGCGCTGACTTTTACTCGTGTGAATTTTAACGATCCGCTATTTGTGCTTTATTCTTCAGGCACAACAGGCAAACCGAAATGCATCGTTCATTCCGTCGGCGGAACGGTGCTTAATCACTTGAAAGAGCATCAACTGCATTGCGATATTCAACCGAACGAACGCGTGTTTTATTACACGACCTGCGGTTGGATGATGTGGAACTGGCACGTTTCTTCACTCGCGAGCGGTGCATGTTTGGTGATTTTTGATGGTAGCCCTGTTTACCCCACTCATGATGTGCTCTGGGACCTCGCAGAACGAGCCGAAGTGACGCTGTTTGGAACCTCAGCAAAATACCTAGAGGCGCTGGAAAAAGCATCTTTTTCTCCGCAGAAAAGTGATGCATTTCCAAGTCTGAAAACCATTTGCTCAACGGGCTCTGTTCTGTATCCAGAACAGTTTGATTATGTCTATCAGCACATTAAAGAAGATGTACACCTCGCCTCGATTTCTGGCGGAACAGACATTTGTGGCTGCTTTGTATTAGGCAACCCTATTTCTCCCGTTTATCGGGGAGAGTGCCAATCAGCAGGGTTAGGGGTCGATGTCCGAGTCTTTAACCCACAAGGTAATAGCGTAATGGGAGAGCGCGGTGAGTTGGTTTGCGCCAATTCATTACCCAACTTCCCTGCTGGCTTTTGGAACGACACCGGTGAGAGATATCATCGCGCTTATTGGGATAAATTCGACAATATTTGGCACCACGGCGATGATGTTGAACAGACCAGCGTTGGGGGATACGTGTTTTATGGTCGAAGTGATACCACGTTGAATCCCGGTGGCGTAAGAATCGGCACGGCCGAAATCTATCAGCAAGTGAACTGTATAGACGGTATTCTAGATTCGATCGCAGTAGGAAAAGAAGTCGATCGCAACGAACAAATATGGCTGTTTGTCCAATTAGTCAAAGGGGAAGAGCTCAATGACGAGATGATCGCTTCCATCAAAGCACAGCTAAAGTCTGCATGTTCTCCAAGGCATGTACCTAGTGCAATTTACGCAATAAGCGATATACCTAAGACACGCTCAGGAAAGCTGGTCGAGTTAGCCGTTAAGCAAATCGTTAACAACCGAAGCGTCGAAAATTTAGGCGCAATAGCCAACCCTGAAGTGCTGGAGGAGATACGCAGGATAGTCGTCTAAAAATTACCTCCGAAGACTTAGTTGTTCGAGTATGTCCTTGCCTGCACCATGACGACTTGTTTAGAGCAAGTGAAGTTACACATACCCTCAGCAGATAAGAAAAAAGCGAGCTTGTTAGCTCGCTTTTGTCAATTTTTGTTCTTTATTCAGCGGTATTAGCGACGACCAAGCCCCATTAATACCGACATTGTTTTACCATCAGATGTAATGTCAAAAACGTGTCGCGATTCAACTTCAGTAAAACCCGCTTCTTTCAGTGCACGCTCAGACTTCGCAAGGGTAAAACCGTCTTGTTCACATTCTGCAATCCAATCAAAATGAACAAAATAGCCGCCGTGGTTAAGTAGAGAATGCGAGATCGTTAATGACGCGTCTAAGTCTTCCACGAACGCTAAAACTGATGATGCAACCACCAAGTCGAACTGTCCACGAAACGCAGGGTGCTGAGCAACCAAGCCGCGAGATAGTGCATCTACCACAGGTTCTACGTTGACGAGCTCTTTTTTATCGAGTTCCTCAATCATGGCTTCCGATGCGTCTAATGCTACGATGTCTTTAACCATCGGTGACAATCGTTGACTTAACTGCCCTGTTCCGCATCCAAAATCTAGTACTTTAATGCCATCAAGCTGAGTTAGCTGTTGTAACTGCTCAAACACCGACTGCGCAAATTGCTCTGTTGCTGGATTTGATTCCCAGTTTTTTGCTAAGCCGTCCCAATCTTGTGCCATCGTGGCCTCCATGTTCACTTTTTGTAACCCACATAGATTACCGCAAAACCGTTAAAAGACCATAGACTTATCTGGCGGATTCGCGTTTTTTTCGATAATCTTTCATGGCTTTGGGAGCGCATCTGCATAATACCCAAATTATTTGAATTCATTTATTGGTTGTGTCAAATCATGAACTTAACTCAAGTAGAAGCCTTCTGCACCATCGCTGAGTGTGGTTCTGTTTCTGAAGCGGCAAGGCAACTCGACTGCAATCGTACCAAACTCAGTATGTCGATTAAGGCATTAGAGAAAGATCTCGACGTTGAATTGTTTAACCGAACTGGCAACCAGCTCACCCTCTCTGAAGCTGGGAAAGCCATTTACAAAGATTGCGAACACCTACTTATCATCGCACAACGGGTCAGAAAGACCTGCGCTCAAATCTCGGAAGGGTTTAACGCGGAAGTTTGGGTAGCACGTGACGACTCCTTACCTGATGATCTCTGGCAAGAATTATCTCATACATTGAATAACCGCTTTCCTTCAACAACCTTCAACTTAATCTTGGCATCCAGTGGCGACTTAGCCAACTTGGTCAGTACCCACCAAGTAGATTTTGCTTTCGGCGTTGATTATGAGCGAGTAGACGATCCCCGTATCGTATATAACCCATTAGGCAAGATACGTATGATGTCAGTATGCAGTGTAGAACACCGCCTAAGTAAGATGCGCCGTGTCTCAGACGAAGATCTACGTAGTCAGATGCAAGCACTAATGGTGTACCTAAATGAGAAAGACAACCCTGAACTGCAACCTTTCTCGACTCGATATATTGGTTTTTCGAGTTTTGACTACATGCTGAACACCATCTTAGAAGAAGACGCTTGGGGCGTGCTTCCTGAACCATTAATCCGCCATTACCTTCGTCAGCAGAAGCTCGCCGTTATCAAACACACATACGGATTGACGCAAGAAGACTACTGTATGTTTTCACCTAACGGCCATACTGAGCATCCTGCAATGACGTGGTTAGCAGATAAATTGAGCGAGTATTTATTTGACTTCTAAACATTTTATCAGTGAGCGTCAATTTTACTGACACCAAAAAACCACAGTAAGCCGTTGTTTTATAAGAAAATAAATAAAAGCGCAATTTTTTAGATTAGTTACTGGTCACTTTGTGGTTGCCTAAATTACCTTATGAGCGAAGAATAGTAAGGTATTAAAATTCAAAGGCATCTTTTATGTGTGACAGGACAAGCAAAAACGAAAACCGTATTCTAACCATTTCAGCCCTTTTGGCATCTGGGTTCGCTGCTGGTGGTATGGTACTTGGCTTGCTTGTAGGCTCAATTGTCATCGTGTTTGACGGTGTTTACTCTTTGGTCAGCTTACTGTTAACTTTATTGTCACTGGCCGCTTCTTACTATATTAACAAACCTTCAAAATCTGTATTCCCATTTGGAAAAGCGGTCTTAGAACCAATCGTTATTGCGATAAAAGCAGCCGTCATTTTAGTGGTTGTAAGCTTCTCTCTCTACTCTGCGATATCAGCATTGATGTCTGGAGGTCGCGAGGTCGATGCTTCTATTGCGACCTTATTCGGCATCGTGAATGTTATCGGCTGTGGTTACGCTTGGTGGTTTATGGCGAAACGCAGCCGCCGCTTCTCATCAGGCTTGATTGAAGCGGAGAAAAAACAGTGGCAAATGGATACTTTGTTGAGTGTGGCGGTGACCGTAGGATTTATCTCGGCTTGGGCTGTTTCACTAACGCCATTTTCTGAGTATGCAGTATATGCCGACCCCATGATGATGGTTTTAATGGGCTTTTACTTCCTCAAAGTACCGTTCGATATGCTAGTAGGTGCCCTACGTGAACTACTAATGATGACACCAAGCAAAGAGCTGTGTCAGAGCGTTGGCAAAGATGTTCTTGAGATTGAAAAAGTGACTGAGCATCAATTGAAACTGGCTGGCGTAACGAAGGTGGGCCAAGAGCTACGAGTAAATGTGGACGTACATATTGATGACGACACATTGGAGCTTGATACACTAGAGCACACTCGTAAGCAGCTTATCAAGCGACTGTCGAAGCACAGATTCAAGCTTCAACTACACTTGAACGTCGCTTATTAGAGCGCCACCAAAGAGCCGTTAAAACTCAATAAAAAGCTCCCAATCTCGGGAGCTTTTTTAATTTTTTCGATTTAGTTGCTTCGTATTCGAATACAGCTCGCAAGGGAGATCTGTTCGTTGCTCACTTAAATTCTCTGATCTCGTTGGTAACTTACCCAGCCGCTTCGCGCTTCTCTTTGGTGACTAACCAACACATCAGCGAGCCCACCGTTACCATCACAACGCCCTGCCAAAAACTATGGCTCAGAGTTACGCCAAGAATAATGGAAGAAAATAAAGCGGAAAAAATGGGCGTGAAGTAAGACAAGGTGGCGAGAAAAACCATATTGCCGCCAACGATCGCGATATTCCATAAACCATAACCACCAGCCATTAAAGCCGCAGAAGCCACTAAGTACCCCATCGCTTCCCAACTGAATGTCATTGGTGGCTCATCCGTAAACGCATATTTGACCCAAAGCGAAACAGCTGTTGCAATGAAAAACAGGGTAATCGCATTATGTTTAGATTGCTGCCTTTGGGTTAAGTTGCAATAAAAAGCCCATATAACCGCGCCAGCGAAAGCCATAAAATACACCAGAGGGTTACTACTAACATTGGACATGATCTGAGTTATGGATAAGCCATTCTCACCGCTCACAGTCCAAGCAACCCCAACAAACGCCAGCGTAACTGCGGGATAAAGCAACCAGTTTGTTTTTTTATTGCTGCCAAGGACCGCAAATAAAACCGTCAGTGCGGGCCAAAGGTAGTTGACAATCGACACCTCAATTGCCTGCGCGCGCGAGTTGGAATATCCCAAAGATAGAGCGAGAAATATTTCATAGCAGACGAACATCGCACCACCAAGCACAAGATACTTGGGAGAAAAGTAAGACAACTTTGGAATACCGACCACGATAAGAAGGAAAACAGAGCTAAGAGAGTACAACATGGCTGCCCCGCCTACAGGACCTAAACTCTCCGTAACCAACCTCGCGATGCCAAGCAGACAACTCCAAGAGAGAATTGCGATACAACCATAAAGTGTGAAACGAAATTGCACTGATTTCATGTGACCTACCACTCACGAATGCCAAAGGAAACGTCAGCTTAACTCAAAAATGATCAGGTTCAACGTACTGTTTTATAAAAATCAGTATAAAAATCATTCTATTAAGCCGTTGGAGTTGATATGAAACATTTTCTGCCCTCTAGTGTTATGCTTACACCCTTTGTTGTGCGCTACTATGATGAAGATGACAACGAGAGTGAAAACGTTAAAACACATTCGGAAACGCATGGTCTAGATAGCGAAGAGCAATCTAAGGAACGTTCAGAGTAAAGGAATCAAAACATGAAAAAAGTCGCAGTCATTTTAAGTGGTTCAGGCGTTTACGACGGTTCTGAGATCCACGAAGCAGTGTTGGCGCTCTACGCCATCGAGAAAGCAGGGGCAACTTGGCACTGCTTTGCACCTAACATTGACCAACTCCATGTCATCAATCACCTAACTGGTGACGAAATGGATGAAACCCGTAACGTCTTGATCGAATCAGCTCGTATCGCACGCGGAAACATTGACGATGTTGCCAAACTTAACGTTGATGAATACGATGCCCTACTGCTTCCAGGTGGATTTGGTGCTGCGAAAAACTTAACCGACTTCGCCGTTTCAGGTGCAGAGTGCTCCATTAACACACACGTAGCTCAAGCTTGTCGCGCGTTTGCTAATGCGAAAAAACCAGCTGGCTATCTGTGTATTTCTCCTGTCATTATTCCGATGATTTATGAGCAAGGCGTGAAAGGAACGGTAGGCAACGATGAGGCAGTCTCAATAGCATTTAATCAAATGGGCGGTGAACACACCACGTGCCCTGTCGAAGACATCGTTTTTGATGAAAAACACCTCGTACTTTCAACCCCTGCTTACATGTTGGCAGAAAATATCTCTCAAGCGGCTTCAGGTATCGAAAAGTTAGTATCAAAACTGATTAAAATAGCTTAATTATTAGTAGTTAGCTTATAAAACACTTCCCTATCCCCATTGATAATTAAGTTATTAATGGGGATTTTTTATACTTTAGTCGAATTTAGAGATATATCCGCGTCAGAAGTCAATTTCCGCCAATCGTTTGCGTCCATGGTTTCATATTTATTCTACTTTATATCAGTGTTGCACTTATACGCAGTGCAACAAGATCACTGTCACAGTTTTTCTCTTGCAAGTACCTCTAAGTAGGTAAACTTGCTTCAGATCAACTTCAATCTGGAAACGAATGTGCGACAGTAAATGGCAAATTAAGAAAGATTATTAAAAATAACGACGGAGCTATCCAATATGACAAGTGCATTTTTTATCCCTACGGTAAACCTAATGGGCGCTGGTTGTTTGAAAGACGCAGCAGACAGCATCCAATCTCAAGGCTTTAAAAAAGGTTTGATCGTTACGGATAAGATCCTTAACCAAATCGGTGTAGTCAAACAAGTTCAAGACCTTCTCACTGAGCGCGATGTAGCAACCGTTGTGTTTGATGGCACTCAACCAAATCCAACTATCAGCAACGTTAACGACGGCTTAGCACTTCTTACTGATAACGAATGTGACTTCGTTGTCTCTCTAGGTGGTGGTTCACCACACGACTGTGCGAAAGGTATCGCGCTTGTTGCTTCTAACGGCGGCAAAATCGCAGATTACGAAGGCGTAGACCAGTCTGCAAAACCAATGATGCCACTTATCGCAATCAACACGACTGCGGGCACTGCATCTGAAATGACGCGTTTCTGCATCATCACTGACGAAGAGCGTCACATCAAGATGGCTATCGTTGATAAGCACACAACACCGCTTATCTCGGTAAACGATCCAGAGCTAATGCTAGCTAAACCTGCTTCGCTAACTGCGGCAACAGGTATGGATGCCCTAACTCACGCGATTGAAGCTTACGTATCTATCGCAGCAACACCAATCACTGATGCGGTAGCAATTAAAGCGATTGAGCTTATCCAGGCTTACCTACGCACAGCAGTGAAAAACGGTGAAGATCTAGAAGCTCGTGAACAAATGGCATACGCGCAGTTCATGGCGGGTATGGCATTCAACAACGCGTCTCTAGGTTACGTACACGCAATGGCACACCAGCTAGGTGGTTTCTATGACCTTCCACACGGTGTTTGTAACGCGATTCTTCTACCTCACGTACAGCGTTACAACGCGCAAGTATGTCCTGAGCGTCTACGTGACGTAGCAAAAGCAATGGGCGTAAACGTAGAAGGCATGTCTGCTGAAGCAGGTGCAGCGGCAGCAATCGACGCTATCGTTACTCTAGCGAAAGATGTGGGTATCCCAGCAGGTATCAAAGAGCTTGGTGCGAAACTAGAAGACATCCCAACACTAGCAGACAACGCACTGAAAGACGCTTGTGGTTTCACTAACCCTAAACAAGCAACTCACGAAGAAATTTCTAAGATCTTCGAAGAAGCGATGTAATCTCGCTACATAAACAATTCTCTAGCCTTAATTCAATCCCCGATCTCGTATCGGGGATTTTTTACATTCTTATACAATCCATGCTCTGCAAAACGTTCTCTTTTAGTGTTAGCTTTTAAGTATTAACACGATTCATATTGGAAGGAACCATGAGAACGATTGCTGCTGCCCTACTCGCTTGTTTATCCTTTTCTGCCAACGCTGCCGAATACCGCGCTAACGAAGTGGCGAATGGATTTCAGATCCCTTGGGGGATCGAGTTCTTAGATAGCCAACGCGTTATCGTCAATGAAAAGAACGGTACGGTTTCGTTGCTGGATATCACCAAAGGCAAACCTCAAAAGCTGTTTAACGTTCCCGATGTGAACACCAGTGGACAAGCCGGCTTATTGGATGTTGCGCTCGCACCGAATGCCGATAAGCAAAACCCGCAACTCTTCTTTACCTACAGCAAGCGTACGAGCAAAGGCAATACGGTGGCGTTAGCGACGGCGCAATTGCAAAACAATCAGCTTGTAGGTTGGAAAGATCTCTTTGTTGCTGATGCCTTCACCGATACAGGTCGCCACTACGGCAGTCGAATTTCATTTATTGACGACAAAGTTTACTTCTCAATCGGTGACCGTGGCGAACGTGATAATGGGCAAGACACTCAAACCCATGCTGGCAGTATTGTGCGCCTTAACCTTGATGGTTCGGTTCCGCAAGACAACCCATTCAAACCTTCCCAAGCTCTTCCTGAGATATGGAGTTACGGGCACCGCAACCCACAAGGTATGTTTTACGACGAAGCAACAAAACAGCTGTGGTCGATTGAACATGGACCACGCGGTGGCGATGAAATTAATCTAATCAAGAAAGGCGCGAACTACGGCTGGGCAAAAGTCTCTCATGGTAAAGAATATTGGGGACCGTTGGACGTTGGGGAAGCTAAGTCGTTACCGGGAATGGAAGATCCCAAGCTGGTATACGTCCCTTCTATCGCGCCCAGTAATATGATTTTGTACCGTGGTGATAAATACCCAGAATTGGACGGGAAAATCCTCGCAGGCGCATTGAAACTGGCGCACATCAACGTGGTTTCTATTGATAATGGCAACCTTACCGAATCAAAAAGATTAATGGAGAATCTTGGTGAGCGAATAAGAGATATAACCATCAGCCCCGATGGTTATATCTACTTTTCTACCGACAGCGGCAAAATATTTCGTCTTGAGGAAAGGTAATCAAACACTAAAATCGTTAAGACTATTTAATTTGTGACGTACTAGTGATTTATTTTCGTACAATCTAAGCAGAAGAATCTAAACTTAACAATAACCTTTTGTTTTTTAAAACGATAGTTCGGTTAAGTTGTACGAGGTCATTATGATTCCATTCCCTTTACAGCTCGATAAAATTAAAGCCGTGGTGTTTGATTTAGACAACACCTTGGTGAGTTCTGATATGAACTTCGGCGAATTGCGACAACAGCTAGGTTGTCCGCAGAGTGAAGATCTATTGGATTTTGTCGACGCACTTGAGCACCCTCATCATCGAGAGCACGCTCATAACGTGATATTTGATTACGAGATTTCTGATGCTGAGCAGTCTGCTCCAATGATTGGCTGCCATGAATTGCTCGCCCACTTGCATCAAAATGAAATCAAAACCGCTATCGTGACGCGCAACTGTCAAATCGCCACGCAGCGCAAACTAGAACACAACCAAATCTCAGTGGAACGAGTCATCACTCGTGAATGCTTCCCGCCCAAGCCAGACCCTTTGTCTCTGCAAGTATTGGCGAAAGAGTGGCGTTTGATGCCTGATGAAGTGCTTTATGTCGGCGATTACCTCTACGACTTGCAGGCAGCGTATAACGCGCAGATGCCCTCTTGCCTTGTGCACCATGGGAATCAAGAAACCTTCAATGATTCAGCCTCATTGGCGCTTAATGAACTCAGTGATTTATTGAGCCGTTTCGAATCCTTACCACGCAAATAAAGCGCACATATAAAATACGCAAACAAAAAAAGGGGCACCAACGTGCCCCTTATGACTTATTCCCGATTGTTTCATGCGTTCCCAAGGATTACTTGGGTGATGCGCCACTTAGCCTTGTAGGTAAGCGTTAAGCATCCACATTAATTTTTCTTGCTCACGGATGTAGTCACCCATCAATGCCGCTGTACCTTCGTCATCTGCTTCACCCGCGTTTTGTAGAATCTCACGCTGTTTTAGAAGTAGAACGCTAAAGCCTTGAACCAGACCTTGTACACACTCCTCACCAGAAGTCGCGTTTTGATGTTCTTTAATTTCACTTGCTTCCAAGTAGTTGCTGAATGCGTGCGCTGGCGTATGACCCAAAGTTAGAATACGCTCTGCAAGCTCATCGATTTTTGTTTGTAGATCAGTATAGATTTCTTCAAATTTTACGTGCAGTTCGAAGAATTGCGCACCTTTAATGTTCCAGTGGTAACCGCGAGAGTTCATGTACAACACTTGGTAATGCGCTAGCAGTTGATTTAACTGTTGAGCTAGTTGTGCTGATTGTTCGCTGTCTAGACCAATTAGGCTTACTTGTTTGTTCATAATCTTGCTCCTAGAAGGATGATACCAATCGTAGTAACGAACTATTCTCTTACCGGGATTGGTATAAAGTTTAAAAATTCTTTTGCAGTATTTGCTGCCGATGGAGTCATATTACGACTCCGGCTCGGTGAAGAAAATTTGGTTTTAACTATGATTTAAATAGCTAAATCCAATGAGCAAGCAGACGAATATCGGCGTATCATCCAACAAAAAGCCCCAACCCTTTTTGTGTAAAAAGGATTGGGGCTTTTTTACTATTTGGTTAACGTTCAAAAGTAGATGAACAGACGTAAACCTTATCTACGCCGTTTTAAAAGTTGCCATCTGTTGATTCAGCTCGGTAACTTGCTCTTTTACCTGCAATGATGTCTCTGATGCACGTTGGCTAGTATTCGAAACCTCATCCACTGATTGAGTAATACCGGACATCAATCCAGTGATCGAGTTGGTCGCATGAGATTGCTGCTCTGCCGCTGCCGCAAGTTCTGCCATTTGTTCATTCAAAGAACCAATTTGCTCGGTCGTGACAAGCAAACGAGT
This sequence comes from Vibrio sp. Vb1337, assembly GCF_033338715.1. Lineage (NCBI taxonomy): Bacteria > Pseudomonadati > Pseudomonadota > Gammaproteobacteria > Vibrionales > Vibrionaceae > Vibrio > Vibrio sp. Vb1337. The sequence continues at coordinate 219,902 of NZ_JAWOTD010000008.1, forward strand.
TACCGCTTTTTCAATGTGCTCAGCGCCCTGCTCCGCAAGTGATTGGCTGTGTTCAATCTCCTCTACCACCGAATTGGTCGAGCGTTGAATCGCATTGATGATACCGTTGATTTCTGTCGTCGATTGAGTAGTGCGAGTCGCTAACATACGTACTTCATCCGCCACAACCGCAAAGCCTCGTCCTTGGTCACCCGCACGCGCTGCTTCTATCGCTGCATTCAATGCCAGTAAGTTAGTTTGTTCTGCCAAACCTTCAATTACTTCCGTCACTCGACCAATGGCTTCGCTCTCTTTGCTTAACTGCGTCACTTGCGTACTCGCGGTTTCAATGCTGCCATGCAAGCTTTCCATGGTGACTTTGTTTTGCTCTAAAGCATCACGACCTTGTTCAATCTCGCCTTTTGAATCAGAAAGCTTCTGCACCGATTGATTGGCTTGATCTAGAGTGTTACGCGCGGCTAAAGCGATTTCATCCAATTGGCTTCCCATTTCAACAATGCTGGTTTGTTGCTGTTCTACATTCGATGAGGTGACTTGCGCCGATTCCAACAAAGCCCCCATGCTGGTATCCACCTGGTGCGCTTTTTCACTCACCCCTGCCACGATGCTCGCTAACGATTGGTTCATGCGGTTAATCGAATCGGTAAGGTCTGCCAATTCATCTTTCCCAACAACAGTTAACGGAGGCTGAGAAACATCTCCTGAAGCGATCGTCTTGGCTCGCTCCGATAAGTTTTTCACTCGGCGACCAATGGTATTGCCCATGTATTTTGAAATCGCTACTGCGGCAATCAAAACCAATGCCGCAGCAATCAACATAGTGGTGAGTACGTTCTTGATCGACTGATTAATACCCTGTCCACTTTGATCAGCACGACTTTGCTGAGCCAATACGATCGTTTCTAAGCTTTGGTCTAGTGCATCCGCTGCTGGCAACAGTTCGTTCGCCATCAGCAAGTTTGATTCGTTCCACTCTGGCGACTGACGCAATGCAATTACCTGCTCTGCTAAAGGAAAGTACAGTTGCTGCATTTCTTTAAACAGTGACCACAATGATTGGTCGTTATCAGTCAGTCTGTCGAGTTTACTGTCGATTTCCGCCACAGACTGATTGTGGTACTTAATCAAGTCGTAGTATTTGTCCAGATGATCTTGCTGCCCGTACAACAGGAAATCTCGCAGAGCAGACAGTGCATTGGCGAGCGAGGTATAGCTATCCGCGTAAACTTTAAACAAACGCTTTCTGTCTCCACCAAATGGGTTTCCTGACTCTTCATTGATTAAGCTTTGAAGCTGATCAAGTGCCACTTCTGCAATGGGTGCCGCTTCGTTAATAAAGAGGTTGTGCGCGGGTAAGTTCTCATCACTGTGGCTAAGTTCAATCAGCTTGTTCAAAGAGACTTTTACCGCGTCCCACTGGCTTTGAATCGCTTGAAAATCCTGTTCAGAGATCAGAGCCTGCAACGTTGGAAGCGACTCGTCTGTAGAAGCCATGATATTGCGTACGTCCTCACTCAGACGTGCGCTCGCCTCTTCATCGCCACCTAGCAACATGTAGGCTCGAATAGAAGACAGCGACGCTTGAACGGACTGTTGGATACCGCGACTGGTGTCGACGGTCGGTAAATCGGATTTAAGTAACGAAGAGGCGTATTGCTCTACGGTAGTGACGTTGCGATACGTGAATACCGCTGATGCCATAAAAAGTACGGCTAGCAGCACAAAACTGAGCTGCAACTTCCCTGATATCGTAAGGTTCATCCATAAACTCCTGACAACGATGAGCCTTAAATATAACGATGTTTACAAAAATGTTAAATACTGGTATCAAAAGTTACTAAGAAAACCATGTAAATCACTATTTTAAGCCGATAAATAGGGCTTATTTGAAGTATGGTATGCGCTCACTACGTAAAATCAGATAATTAACGTAAGTCGTTTCTAAGCAGTCTTGATCCCACAACGAAAGAATCCGCTTAGTGGCGAAGTAGTAATCTTTATTACGCAGTAGCACACCCACCGTGCGGCTGAGCTGCTTAAAGCGCTGTTGCTCATTAGCAGAGATGTAATTGTCTTCATTTTGAATGATCGGCGCCAATCCATCGGTAAACCAATTGTTCAGAATTTCACGCATCTCAAGTTCCGACTCTGGTACATCGATACTCGACAACTCGCGATGCAGTGGCGGCGGTACTATGTACTTCGACGCTTTTGGTGAACTAACATAACGGTACATGTCGCTCCTCCTTGTAAATGACTCTTATACCCAAGTGACTTCAAGATGCAGGATTCAGAGCGTTGTCATTGATTCGGGGTCAAGGAAAACAACGCAGCGTAATAGTCAGCTCTTTCCACGTTGTTTGACACAGAAACCGAGTCAATGACACGCTCCCGAAGGGCGAGCTGTCTTGGTTTGTATACTTTGTTGTCGATTCTTGATTTAGACCCACTAGACCTTTAAATCGCCGCCGCGTCTACAAACCAAGCCATTCTCGCTGAACCTAACATCTCGAGGTTACTTGGGTATAAACTAGCTAAGAATACTTTTTTCAATTTCCAAGTTTTTTCTAGAGCTCATAGAAAGAAGACCAACAAAAAAGCCATGCAAAGTAGGCTCTGCATGGCTTTGGTTCGGGAAGCAATGACACTGCCCTCGTCTAGGACTGGTTACATTGAGCTTTGATCGAAATCGTTGCCTTGGTCAGTACCTGTTTGAGTATCCGAGTCGAAGCTGCCAGAGTCATCCGTGAAGTCAACACCTTGATCTTGACCTCCTGCACTTGTCCAGTCGCTGCCGCCAGATTCCATACCCGCCATATCTGGTTGCTGATCTTGAGCAGAACCTTGCATGGTGTATTGATCATCGACTTCAACTTCAACTGTGCCACTCGCACCTTCTACTGCGCTGCCCAATTCGTCGTAACCTTGGAATTGGATTTCGCTCGTACCTTCGTAACCTTCTGGTAGGTCAACCGATACTGGTTGGTTCAGGTTGCCACTTAATGTGAAGCTGCCATCGCCATTATCCAGTGCGTTGCTTACCGATGCGCCATCAGGTAGACCGGACATTTCTGCATAATCCACCGATTCGTTACCGCTGACCTCATCTGGAACCGAGATAGAAATGGTATCGCCTGGTGCTGCAGTCACATCAGCTGCGCTCTCCTCTTCACTGTCTGCACCGTTTGCTGCTTGCTCTTCAGGCTGTTGCGCTTCGCCAACTTGCTGCTCTGCTGATGCTTGAGCAGTTTGGATTTGTGGCTCGTCGCTTTGCGCTGAATCGTCCGCAACTTGGATGCTCAGATTCTGAGTCGATACTTCACCATTGTCGTTGACCTGAACATCCATAGCCAAATTGCCATCGAAGTCATCGTTCGGCCAGTATGTCCACTCTTCACCACCTGATTTCGCAAAGAAACCAGCATCGTTTGCATCGGCGACATCCAACACTTCTGCTGAAGGGCTAATGCCAAGTTCATCAATCAACTGTGCTTCCGTTAGTGTTAGTGAACCATCATCAGCCAGTGCGTAGCCTTCGCTGGTAGTGGTTTCACCTTCACCTTGGATGTCGACATTAAAGAAGCTCTCAATGCGGTTTTCACCGTCAGTTGCAATGAAGCCAACTTGAACATCTCCGGTGTAGCCTTCTGCTGGTGTGAATTGGTAGTTACCTTGGTTATCGGTCTCTATCACACCTTGACCTTCCATTAGGCTCACTGACTCAATGCTCAAGCTGTCGCCTTCTGCATCGCTCAAGGTCGACAGCATGTCATCATTGGTGAACGACAAGGTGCCATCCGCTGCCATTTCTGTGGTAGAAATGCTGTCGATTTCTGGAGAAGCATTCTCTTGTGGTGCGTCTTCTTTCACGACCACACCCGTTTGCTCATCATGAAGCACACCGTCTTTATCAATCACGTAAGCGATATCCGCTTCACCAGTAAAGCCTGGTGCTGGATTGAATGTCCATGTGCCATCACCGTTATCGACAATCTCACCTTGGCTGCGGTCAGCTAGGTGAACAAATTTCACTTCATCACCCGCGTCAGCGTCTACGTTTTCTGCCAATCCGATTAGGTCATCAGCGGTTAGGATAACGGGCTCACCCGCTAGGGTTTCGAAGTCACCTGAATCGATGCCATCTTCGAACTCTTCTGGCTCGTCACCATAATCCACCGTTGTTGCGGTCACGGTTACGAAGAACTCGCCATTAAAGTCAGCCGGAGGCGTCATTTGCAGGTCTGAAATATCCCACTCGTTCAAGTCGATGTATTGACCCGGTTCCGTAATGGTAATGGTGTTCACACCATCCGTAACTTCGAAGCCAACAGGGAAACCAGTCATCACTAGGTTACTCAGTGTTTCTGAATCGTCGATCAGACCAACATTCAAGCCTAGGTGACCCGTTTCGTCCTCACCGAAGACTAACGGACCATCATGGTCGGTTGTGATGACCGCGCCATCCGCAACAGGGCGAACAAACACTGGTACATCAAGTACTGTTTCAAACTCACCGTCACTTACCACAACTTGCAAGTCAGAAACCCCTGCAAAATCGCCAGTCGGTGTGAACGTCCAAGTACCGTCACCGTTGTCTGTTACCTCACCACCATCTTCACCTTCTGCGGTGATAATGCGTGATACGACTAGGTTTTCAGTGTCAATGTCGCCGAACAAGTTCATCAGGTCGCCAGCGTCGAAGGTGAATGCGCCATCCTCGTCGGTTGCCATAAAGGCATTACCCACATTGAATGGAGCATCGTTGACTGGAATGACATCCACATTCAACGAGCCTTCAACCACTTCTTCACCATCCGTCGCGGTGTAGCCCAGTTCCACCAAACCATTGAAGTCTTGAGTGGTTACCAAGTGGTACATACCATCTGGTTGCTGGGTTAATGTCGCGTTTGCAGGCGCACGAACCGTGATGCTTTCTACGCTGATTTCGTCACCATCAAGATCCGTAACTTGATCAGCGATGTAAGCAGGGTCAATCACCATGACCACATCTTCTTCGCCTTGCATCTGGATGGTTGGCGCTTCTGGTGCATCGTTAACCGCTTCGATGTTTAGATTGCCTTCAACCGGCGTCACTAAATCACCATCGCTGACACCGAACGACATTGGCACATCACCATTGAAGTTCTCAGCCGGAGTGAATGACCAAGTGCCATCACTGTTGTCTAGCAAGTCACCGTATTGCTCATCAATCACTAGGTCGACAGCAGACAGTTCGTCGTAGGTGTTGTCGATGTCTGTTGCATTAGCAAGCAACATGTCCTGCGTGATAAGAATGGTGGTATCTTCGGTGCCAGCAATATTCACTGGCGTTGATTGCGGCGCATCGTTAATTGGGTTCACCGTTAGGTCGACGCCCACTTCCACGCTCGCACCATCGTTATCAATCAAGTCGAAGCTTAGGTCGATATCGCCATTGAAGTTCGCATCAGGCGTAATCGTAAAGCTACCATCTTGGTTCTCAACAACGGTTGCATTGGCTACCGCGGTTAAGTTCACTGCTTCTAGATTATCGCTGTCTACGTCACCCGCTTGAGCCAGTAACTGCTCTTGACTCAATGTGATTGAACCGTCTTCATCGACACTGTAAGCCAAGTCGCCAGATACCGGAGCATCGTTGACTGGCAATACATCGATGTTCGCGTTGGTTGTCGCAGTTGCACCGTCTTCATCAGCCACTACTACGTCTAGGCTTACGCCACCATTGAAGTTTTCATTTGGCGCGAAGCTATAAGTGCCATCGTCATTCGCCGTTAGAATGCCATCGCTACCACTGTAAGAGACGCTTTTTAGGCTCACGTCACCTTCCACATCGCTTGATTGCGCTAGCAGTTGCTCTTCCGTGAAGATAATGACTTCGTCTTCATTGACAGAGTAACTTGTCGCACCTGCGATTGGTGGATCGTTCACCTCAAGAACGGTAATACCCGCAGTGGTTGAGTCTGTCGCACCCTCTTCATCGACAACTACAACGTCTAGGCTGACCTCGCCATTGAAGTTCTCGTTTGGAGAGAAGGTGTACGTACCATCGCCATTGTCTTGGAAGACGCCATCTGCGCCGCTGTAGCTGACACTATCAATCGCGACTTCGCCTTCGACGTCAGATGAGTTAGCCAATAACTGCTCGTTACTGATGGTGATCGAATTGTCTTCATGCACCGTGTAAGACGTGCTGCCTGCAACCGGTGGATCGTTCTCTGGCGTCACGCTTACGTCGATATTTGCGGTCACGGTATCCGTGCCATCAGAAACATCGAAGGTAAAGTTCACATCACCATTGAAGTTCTCGTTTGGAGCAAAGCTGTAGGTACCATCACCGTTATCGGTTAGGACACCATCGGCACCAGTGTAATTGACACCTTCTACCGATAGGTCATCACCATCGATATCCGTTGCGCCATCAAGCAGATCTTGGTCAGTGAAGGTCAACACGCCATCTTCACCAATGGTGAACGCTTGATCTTCCGGCTGCGGCAAGTCATTGACTGGGTTAACCGTTAGGTCAGCCGTTGCAACGATAGTATCGCTGCCATCATTGATATCGAACGTGATATCAATGTCGCCATTGAAGTTCGCGTCAGGCGTGATAGTAAAGCTACCATCGTCATTAGCCGTAACCGTCGCATCACCGTCAACCACTAGGTTGGAAGCGGTTAGTGCATCGCCTTCTACATCCGATGCTTGTGCCAGTAACTGCTCTTGACTCAATGTGATTGAACCGTCTTCATCGACGCTGTAAGCCAAGTCGCCAGATACCGGAGCATCATTGATTGGTAAGACATCAATGTTCGCGTTGGTTGTCGCAGTTGCACCGTCTTCATCAGCCACTACTACGTCTAGACTTACGCCACCGTTGAAGTTTTCATTTGGCGCGAAGCTGTAAGTGCCATCGTCATTCGCCGTTAGAATGCCGTCGCTACCACTGTAAGAGACGCTTTCTAGGCTCACGTCGCCCTCCACATCGCTTGATTGCGCTAACAGTTGCTCTTCCGTGAAGATAATGACTTCGTCTTCATTGACAGAGTAACTTGTCGCACCTGCGATTGGTGGATCATTCACCTCAAGTACTGTAATACCTGCGGTAGTTGAATCCGTCGCACCGTCTTCATCGACCACGACAACATCTAGGCTCACTTCGCCATTGAAGTTCTCATTTGGAGAGAAGGTGTACGCACCATCACCATTGTCTTGGAACACACCATCTGCGCCACTGTAGCTCACGCTATCAACCGAAACATCGCCTTCAATATCCGATGAGTTCGCTAGTAGCTGTTCATCACTGATGGTGATCGAGTTATCTTCATGCACTGTGTAAGACGTGCTGCCCGCAACCGGTGGATCGTTCTCAGGTGTGACTGTCACATCGATATTCGCGGTCACGGTATCCGTGCCATCAGAAACATCAAAGGTGAAGTTCACGTCGCCATTGAAGTTTTCGTTTGGCGCGAAGCTGTACGTGCCATCACCATTGTCGGTTAGGACACCATCTGCGCCAGTGTAAGACACACCTTCTACCGATAGGTCATCGCCATCGATATCCGTTGCGCCATCAAGCAGATCTTCATCAGTGAACAGCAAGACGCCATCTTCACCAATGGTGAACGCTTGATCTTCCGGCTGCGGCAAGTCATTAACTGGGTTAACCTTTAGGTCCGCCGTTGCAACGATAGTATCGCTGCCATCATTGATATCGAACGTGATATCAATGTCGCCATTGAAGTTCGCGTCAGGCGTGATAGTAAAGCTACCATCGTCATTAGCCGTAACCGTCGCATCACCGTCAACCACTAGGTTGGAAGCGGTTAGTGCATCGCCTTCTACATCCGATGCTTGTGCCAGTAACTGCTCTTGACTCAATGTGATTGAACCGTCTTCATCGACGCTGTAAGCCAAGCCACCCGATACTGGAGCATCATTGATTGGCAGAACATCAATGTTTGCCGTCGTCGAAGCGGTCGCACCATCTTCGTCCACGACTACAACATCAAGATTCACTTCACCATTGAAGTTTTGGTTTGGTGCAAAGCTGAACGTGCCATCACCATTGTCGGTAAAGATACCTTCGCTGCCACTGTAGCTCACGCTATCTAGTGCTACCTCACCTTCAATATCGGAAGAGTTTGCCAACAACTGTTCTGCACTGATGGTGATAACTTCATCTTCATCAATGGTGTAACTGGTTGTACCTGCGATTGGTGGATCGTTCACTTCAAGAACGGTAATTCCCGCTGTTGTTGTATCAACCGCGCCGTCCTCGTCAACCACGACGACATCAAGGCTAACATCGCCTGTAAAGTTCTCGTTTGGTGAGAAGGTGTAAGTTCCATCGCCATTAATTTCTAGCACACCATCGTTACCGCTATAGCTCACGCTATCAATCGATACATCACCTTCAATATCCGATGAGTTCGCTAGTAGCTGTTCATCACTGATGGTGATCGAGTTGTCTTCATGCACAGTGTGAGACGTGCTGCCTGCCACCGGAGGATCGTTCTCTGGCGTAACACTCACATCGATATTCGCGGTCACGGTGTCCGTGCCATCAGAAACATCGAATGTAAAGTTCACATCACCATTGAAGTTCTCGTTTGGAGCAAAGATGTAGGTACCATCACCGTTATCGGTTAGGACACCGTCCGCGCCAGTGTATGTGACACCTTCTACCGATAGGTCATCGCCATCGATATCGGTTGCACCATCAAGCAAGTCTTGGTCAGTGAAGGTCAACACGCCATCTTCACCAATGGTGAACGCTTGATCTTCTGGCTGCGGCAAGTCATTGACTGGGTTAACCGTTAGGTCAGCCGTTGCAACGATAGTATCGCTGCCATCACTGATATCAAACGTGATATCAATGTCACCATTGAAGTTCGCATCAGGCGTAATGGTAAAGCTGCCATCATCGTTTGCAGTAACCGTTGCATCACCGTCAACCACTAAGTTAGTCGCGGTTAGCGCGTCCCCTTCTACATCCGATGCTTGAGCAAGAAGCTGCTCTTGGCTAAGCGTAATTGAATTGTCTTCGTCGACACTGTAAGCCAAATCACCCGATACTGGAGCATCATTGATTGGCAGAACATCAATGTTTGCCGTCGTCGAAGCGGTCGCACCATCTTCGTCCACGACTACAACATCAAGATTCACTTCACCATTGAAGTTTTGGTTTGGTGCAAAGCTGAACGTGCCATCACCATTGTCGGTAAAGATACCTTCGCTGCCACTGTAGCTCACGCTATCTAGTGCTACCTCACCTTCAATATCGGAAGAGTTTGCCAACAACTGTTCTGCGCTGATGGTGATAACTTCATCTTCATCAATGGTGTAACTGGTTGTGCCTGCGATTGGTGGATCATTCACCTCAAGAACGGTAATTCCCGCTGTTGTTGTATCAACCGCGCCGTCCTCGTCAACCACGACAACATCTAGGCTAACATCGCCTGTAAAGTTTTCGTTTGGTGAGAAGGTGTAAGTACCATCGCCATTAATTTCTAGCACACCGTCGTTACCGCTGTAGCTCACGCTGCTGATCGCAACATCACCCTCGATATCAGACGAATTAGCCAGTAGTTGCTCATCACTGATGGTGATCGAGTTGTCTTCATGCACAGTGTAAGACGTGCTACCGGCCACCGGAGGATCGTTCTCAGGTGTGACTGTCACATCGATATTCGCGGTCACGGTATCCGTGCCATCGGAAACATCGAAGGTAAAGTTCACGTCACCATTGAAGTTTTCGTTTGGTGCAAAGCTGTAAGTGCCGTCACCATTGTCGGTTAGGACACCGTCCGCGCCAGTGTAAGTCACGCCTTCAACTGTTAGGTTGTCACCTTCTACATCCGTCGCGCCTGTTAATAGGTCTGCATCTGTAAAGGTAAGAATACCGTCCTCACCCACTGTGAACGCTTGATCTTGTGGCTCTGGAGCGTCATTGACTGGTGTTACTGTTAAGTCGAGACCAGCCGCGACCACTTCTTCCCCGTCAGTCACATCGTAGGTGAACTCGATGTCACCGTAGAAGTTCTCGCTTGGAGTAATGGTGAAGCTGCCATCCTCGTTCATTTCAACCGTTGCATTTTCATCATTGGTGCTCAGGTTGATTGCGCTTAGGTCGTCACCATCAATATCAACGGCATGCTCAAGTAACTGCTCTTGAGTCAGCGTAATGCTGTTGTCTTCGGCAGTTACCGCCGTGATATCACCCGTCACTTCTGGTGCGTCATTGGTTGGCGAGATATGAATCGTCACATCTTGCGTCGCTGTCGCCGTTGTACCTGTATCCACATCCGTAGACGTAGCGTTCACAGTTAACGTCACATCGCCATTGAAGTCTGCAGAAGGAATAAACTCTAGCCCTTCTAGCTCGCCTGGTTGTAGTGACCAAGTGCCGTCGCCATTATCAACACCTGCTGATAGTGAGCTGCCTTCTGGCACATCTTCAATCAAGATAGAGAGGTTTTCTGAGCCATCGGTATCGGTCAATGCTGCATCGATATCAAGCGGCACTGGTGTATCTTCGGTACCAATGATTTGGTAATCCGCGTCCGCTACCGTGATTTCGATGTTGTCGATGCCGAATGACTCGTCAGGAATACTTTGGTTTAGCGTAGAACCAAAGCCTAACTGAAGCTGACCGTCTTCCACCGGAACGGTTAAGTTCACTTGGTGTGCTTGGTCGTTCCAACCACTGAAGCCTTCACGTTGAGAGGCTCCGTGGATCACTTCACCCACTTCGTTACCGTCAGAATCGTAAAGCGTTGTCGTACCATCTTGAGTACGGAACGCGGAGTTCTCCAAGGTGGTTAGCTGTTCGCCACCCACAAAGATTTGGAACGACTCGCCATCCCAAGAATCGATTTCGTAGAAACTAAACGAGATATTCACTTCGTTGACATCACTTGGAATATCGTAAGTTTTGCTTACCGCTTCATCACCGCCAGTGCCACCAATACGACCCAGCATATCGCCCGTTTCGAAGCCTTGTGAGCTCTCAGTGTTCGCGTTCCAACCGTTCGAGCCAGACTCGAAGTTATCAGACGCAATCACCAAGTCCGAAGCAATCGAAAGCTCTGGCATATCAACCACAGATTGAACGTCAATGTTCGCTTCAGCAGGAACCGTTGCAGTGCCATCGTTGACATCAAACGTTACGTTCACGTTGCCATCGAAGTTTTCATTCGGTGCAAAGGTGTACGTACCGTCACCGTTATCAACCAAGGTACCGCTGTCAGAAGCAACATTTTCAACCGTTAGGTTATCACCATCGATATCACCTGCATTTTGCAGCAGTTGCTCTTCGGTGAAGGTGAAACTGGTGTCTTCTTGCGTGACGAACTGTGGCTGACCAACCGTTGGTAGGTCGTTCACTGGGTTTACAGTCAGATCGGCAGTCGCTTGAATGGTTGCATCACCGTCGGTAATGTCGAAGCTCAGATCAATGTCGCCATTGAAGTCTGCATCTGGTGTGATAGTGAAGCTACCATCGTCATTCGCAACAACGGTCGCATTACCGTCAACAGTCAGGTTGGATGCGGTTAGATCATCACCATCCACATCGCCCGCTTGTGCAAGAAGCTGCTCTTGACTGAGAGTGATAGAACCATCTTCATCCACGCTGTAAGCCAAATCACCTGATACCGGTGCATCATTGATTGGCAATACATCGATGCTTGCATTGATTGCTACCGTTGCACCATCTTCATCAGTCACAACCACATCAAGGCTGACATCACCGTTGAAGTTTTCGTTTGGCGCGAAGCTGAATGTGCCATCGCCGTTGTCAGTAAAGATACCGTCAGAGCCGCTGTAGCTGACGCTATCAATCGCGACTTCGCCTTCAACATCAGAAGCATTCGCCAATAGCTGCTCAGAGCTAATGGTGATGACTTCGTCTTCGTTCACTGAGTAGCTGGTCGCGCCGGCAATTGGTGGATCGTTCACCTCAAGTACCGTGATACCTGCGGTAGTTGAATCCGTCGCACCGTCTTCATCGACCACGACAACATCTAGGCTCACTTCGCCATTGAAGTT
>NZ_JAWOTD010000009.1:0-214682 GCF_033338715.1 Vibrio sp. Vb1337
ACTCAGAAGTGAAACGAAATAGCGCCGATGGTAGTGTGGGGCTTCCCCATGTGAGAGTAGGACATCGCCAGGCTTTAAATTTAAGAAGCCCGCTCGAAAGAGCGGGCTTTTTTGCATCTATAGAGTTTTAAAATTAGCTCACTTTATACCTAAAAAGTGTTCATCTAAGGTGCGATATACTTGCTCTCTGCAACCTTCCAAAAGGCTTTAACAAGCGGATTCTCCAGCTGAGTTTTGTTGCAGCAAACACCAAGTTTAAAAGGTTTAATTGGTAAGACTTTTAAACGATTTATCTTTTCTCTTACCGGACTGTTGTTGATTACAACATCAGGTGCGATACCTACTCCACACCCCAATGCAACCATACTTACGATGGCTTCATGTCCGGAGGTTTGTGCGTAGATCTTTGGCTTTATTTTCATTTGTTTGAGCCAAGTATTGGCCCTGTCCCTTGCCGTTCCTGCTTCTGGGAGTATGAATGGAATGACCGACCAGTCTGGTTTTTCTTTTTGTAGCTCTTCAGCAAACGCACTAACCCCAACAGGTACGATGACAGAAAGTGGGATTTCACTGATCGTTTCAAATGCGATTTTATTTGGCATCTGTTCTGACTTGGCTGATATGGCAATATCGGCTTCATCTGCTAGTATTTTGTCGATCGCTTGAGCTGGATCGCCGGTTGATAGTTTGAACTCAATGAAAGGGTTCTGAATACGAAAGTCAGAGATTAGCTCCGGAAGATGGCTGTAGCTTGCAGTAACAGAACAAAAGAGACGGATTTCTCCTTTCAATTCATCCTCGGTTCCCTTCAGGTGACTCTGATACTGCTGCCATTCGCCAAGAATCTTTAAGGCTACTGGGACTAGCTTTTTACCTTGGATAGTTAAATCAACGCTACGGTTGTCGCGTAAAAACAATTGTTGGCTGGTTTCCTCCTCTAATTTTTGTATCTGTCGGCTTAAGGCTGAAGGGCTAATATGCATTGCTGCTGCGGTCTTGGCGAAACTTTTACTCTCACAGAGATGAATGAAAAGTTGCAGGCTTTTGATATTCATTAAATTTTCATTTCCATGTTGCATAAATTGCAATAACTAATTGTGAATATATCACTTTAAGCAATCTCATGTCTGTTTTAGTATGAAGTTATTCGGTAAGGCAATTACTGACCTCAATGGAAGAATCTCAAAGGAGCACCCAGATGGCTAATTATTTCAATACCCTAAACTTGCGCGAGCAGTTGGACCAATTAGGTCGTTGTCGTTTTATGGACCGCAGTGAGTTCGCTTCAGAAGCGGATTATCTGAAAGGTAAGAAAGTAGTCATTGTAGGTTGTGGTGCTCAAGGTCTTAACCAAGGTCTGAACATGCGCGACTCTGGTCTAGACGTTGCTTATGCGCTTCGCCAAGCCGCGATTGATGAGCAACGCCAGTCATTCAAAAACGCAAAAGACAACGGTTTTGAGGTAGGTAGCTACGAAACGCTAATTCCACAAGCTGATCTAGTAGTAAACCTTACTCCAGATAAGCAGCACACAAACGTTGTTGAGACGGTAATGCCGTTGATGAAAGAAGGCGCAGCACTAGGTTACTCTCACGGTTTCAACGTTGTTGAAGAAGGCATGCAAATCCGTAAAGACCTAACGGTAGTAATGGTTGCACCTAAATGTCCAGGTACGGAAGTTCGTGAAGAATACAAGCGCGGTTTCGGTGTACCGACTCTTATCGCTGTTCACCCAGAGAACGACCCAAAAGGTGAAGGTTGGGATATCGCGAAAGCTTGGGCAGCAGCAACCGGTGGTCACCGTGCTGGCTGTCTAGAGTCTTCTTTCGTTGCTGAGGTGAAATCTGACCTAATGGGTGAGCAAACTATCCTTTGTGGTATGCTACAGGCTGGCTCTATCGTGTGTTACGAGAAGATGATTGCTGATGGTATCGATCCTGGCTACGCTGGTAAGCTTCTTCAATACGGTTGGGAAACCATCACTGAAGCACTGAAGTTTGGTGGTATCACTCACATGATGGATCGCCTAACTAACCCTGCAAAAGTGAAAGCATTTGAGCTTTCTGAAGAGCTAAAAGAACTGATGCGTCCGCTATACAACAAGCACATGGATGACATCATCACCGGTCACTTCTCTAGCACTATGATGGCTGACTGGGCAAACGACGATGCAAATCTACTAGGCTGGCGTGCAGAAACAGGTGAAACTGCTTTCGAAAACTACCCAGAAACTGACGTAGAAATCTCTGAGCAAGAGTACTTCGATAACGGTATCTTGATGGTTGCTATGGTTCGTGCGGGTGTTGAGCTAGCATTCGAAGCGATGACGGCATCTGGCATCATCGATGAGTCTGCTTACTACGAGTCTCTACACGAGCTGCCACTTATCGCAAACACTATCGCACGTAAGCGTTTATACGAGATGAACGTGGTTATCTCAGACACTGCGGAATACGGTAACTACCTGTTCGCTAACGTAGCAACGCCGCTTTTACGTGAGAAGTTTATGCCAGCCGTAAATACTGACGTAATTGGTAAAGGTTTAGGTGAAACGTCTAACCAAGTGGATAACGCGACTCTTATCGCTGTGAATGAAACAATCCGTAACCACCCTGTAGAGTACATCGGTGAAGAGCTACGTGGTTACATGACTGATATGAAGCGTATCGCGGTGGGCGGCTAAATGACTCCATTTCGGTGTCGAAGGTGCTCGTTTACTATCGTAAAGTCCGCGCCTTCTCCTAGAAATGAAACCTTAATACAGCGTAATTTACTTAGTCTCAAGTAACGCAGTAGATAAACTCCAGGCAGACTGGAGTGATAAATACAAAATAAAACACAACATCTAATCAAAAGGCTTGGTCGCCGTTGACCAAGCCTTTTTGTTTTTAGCCGATTTATCTGCGCGCCGATAAGAAAAACGCTCCTTTGTGAGGAGCGCTTTGATACTTATTTTTCAGCAAGCTTTTCTTCAAGTTGCGCCAACTTCTGTTCCATTTCTGTTAGCTTTTGACGTGTACGTAGTAAAACTTGAGTTTGAACATCAAACTCTTCGCGACTTACAACATCTAGCTTGTTTAGCTGGCCTTGGATTACTTGACGAACTTTCTGATCGACATCAGAGCCCAACTCTTTTACAGGTTGAGGCATTGAGTCGTGAATCTGTTTAGCAATTTGCTCTAATTTCTTTGGGTCAAACATAGTGGCTAAAACTCCTTTTGATTTGTCCTCATTTTAAGTAAATGATACGTGAAAGTCGCCATTTAGATGGCAAAAAAGAGAGCGGCAATAAAAAAGGCCACCGAAGTGACCTTTTTGAATGCCTTAATAGCTTATCTGTTATCCGCTAATTCACGATGAGCTGCTTTCGCTTCGTCAACTCGCGCTAACTTCTCCAAGTCTTTGTCTTCAACAAATACTGGCAGAGGTTTGTGTTTTTCAGCTAGGTAGCTGTAAATCACAGGTAGTACAAATAGTGTGAACAGTGTACCGATTGCAAGGCCAGCAACGATGACTATACCGATACTGAAACGTTGCGCGGCACCTGCACCTGTTGCGTACATCAGTGGGATAAGACCTGCGATCATCGCAGCAGTGGTCATTAGGATAGGGCGAAGACGCACTTTCGCAGCTTCCATCACCGCATCAATACGAGACAGTTTATTATGTAACTGCTCTTCTTTGGCGACTTCACAGATCAAGATACCGTGCTTGGTTATTAGGCCGACCAGCGTGATCAAACCAACCTGCGAGTAGATGTTCATCGAGGCCGTACCCCAGGCCAATGCGATCAAGGCACCACATATTGCCAGAGGTACAGATACCATGATGACAATAGGATCGCGGAGTGATTCAAATTGAATCGCCAGAACGAGGAAGATGATCGCAAGTGCAAGACCGAAGGTTGCATACAAGGCACTACCTTCCGTTACAAACTGACGAGATTCGCCCATGTAATCGTGGTTATAGCCTGCAGGCAGCTTGGTTTGTGCAATATTTTCAAACCAGTCGATTGCGTCACCCATAGCAACACTAGGCGATGGTACTGCACCCACAGTCGCTGAGTTTAGCTGGTTGAAGTGTGGCAAAGAGCGAGGCTCAGCCACCACATCGATAGTAATCAGACTGCCTAATGGAACCGCTTTACCATCCACAGAGCGTACATAGTAGTTCTTCATCGATTCTGGGTTTAGACGCCATTTACGCTCAACTTGAGGGATCACCTCATACGAGCGGCCATTCAGGTCGATTCGGTTTACATAACCATCTGCCATCATGGTGCTGAGAGTGATGCCAATGTCTTGCATAGTCACACCGTAGGCACCCGCTTTGTCTTTATCGATCTTGATCTTCATCGTTGCTGAATCGTAGTTCAAATCCAGGTCGGAATAGACAAACATTGGGCTACTTGCAACATCGGTTAGAATATCGCTAGCGATAGTAAACAAGCTCTCGAAGCTATTTGGTGTTGTAATTACAAACTGAACAGGTAGACCTGAGCCTGCACCTGGAAGCTCTGGCATTTGGAATGCAGTGACAGACATACCAGGTACACTTGATACTAGGCCACCCACACGTTTCGTGATTTCAGATTGGCTTGCCTCTCGTTCACTCCAAGGCTTCAATGTTGCTAGGCCAAACGCTTGGTTTGAGTTTGGTACACCATTAAAGACCTGCGCGTATTCCACCTCCGGTTGATCTGAGAGTATTTGGTTTACGTCATCCATGGTATTTTGGATATAGTCCAAGTTCGCGTTTGATGGGGCGGTACCCATCAGCATGACCACACCTTTATCTTCAGATGGTGCTAGTTCGCTAGGAATAAACTTGAACAAGACCGGTAAGCTTGCAAATACAATGATTGCAAACGCAATAACAACCGGACGATGAGCCATTACCGCTTTCAACATGCCTTCGTAACGAGTGGTCATGCCATCAAGGATATGGTGAACTTTTTGCTCAAACTTGCTTGGCTTCTCGTTCGCCTTCAGCATCTTCGAACACATCATTGGTGATAGTGTCAAAGCGATGATGCCGGATACGAATACTGAACCTGCCAGTGTCAAAGCGAACTCTTTGAACAATGAACCGGTGATACCACCCATCAATGCGATCGGTGCGTACACTGCACCTAGCGTCAATGTCATCGCGATAACTGGAACCGCAATTTCACGTGTACCAATGATTGCAGCTCGGAATGGTGATTCCCCTTCTTTGATGTGACGGTCAACGTTTTCTAGTACAACGATCGCGTCATCCACCACCAGACCGATGGCAAGCACCATCGCCAGTAGCGTCATCAAGTTCCAAGAGAAACCCATTGCCTGCATCACCATTGCCACACCAATCAATGAAAGTGGAATGGTCACGATAGGAATGATTACCGCGCGGAATGAACCTAGGAACAGTGTGATAACCACAAGTACGATTACTGCTGCTTCAAGAATCGTTTTCACTACTTCGTGAATCGATTCGTTGATGGCGATAGTTGAGTCGTACATTACGTTCATTTTGATGTTACTTGGTAGATTGCGCTCAAGCTGAGGCAACAGTTCAAGTACGTCTGCTGCAATGTTGATTGGGTTAGCACTTGGCGCTGCGTTGATCGCCGCAACCACAGCTTCTTGACCGTTTGCACTTGCGCGATAAACGTCGTGACTCTTCTCTAGCGTTACTTTAGCGATATCACCTAGGCGGATGACATCCCCTTCACCAGTTTTCACGACCAATGCTTCAAGTTCAGCAACGTTTGATACCTGAGTATCTGCGCTACCGTTATAAAGCACGAACTCACCCGTCGCTTGACCGGTTGCAGATTGGTAGTTGTTGGCGTTAAGAACGCTCATCACATCGGTTGCGGTCAACTTCAAAGCGCCCATTTTGGCAGGATCTAGCCATACGCGCAGTGCGTACTTCATACCACCATACAGGTCAACTTTGGACACACCGTTTACGGTGAACAACTGCGGGTTGATTACACGCTCAAGGTAGTCAGTGATCTGGCTTGAAGATAACTCGTCACTCGTAAAGCCGATGTACAGTACCGCCGTTGTCGAACCTGTCGACATGGTTACGGTTGGGTCTTCGGCTTCTTTTGGTAGCTGTGAACGTACCGAGTTGGTTTTCGCCAGAATGTCAGACAACGCCGCATTTGGATCAGTATTCAACTTCATGTTTACAGTAATGGTCGATTTACCCAGTACCGATTGCGAAGTCATGTAATCAATATTATCGGCTTGCGCTACCGCTTGCTCCAATGGCTGAGTAATAAAGCCTTGGATCAAGTTGGCACTTGCACCGTAGTAACTGGTGGTCACGGTGACCACCGTATTCGTCATTTCAGGGTATTCACGAACCTGCATTTTGAACACCGCTTGCAAACCAAGCAATGCAATCAAAAAGCTGATCGATACCGCTAAAACTGGACGTTTTATAAAAACATCTGTAAAGCGCATGATGCCTCCAACTTAAAGCATTGGTGTTTCAGCAGGTGGGGTAGTTGCATCGCTTTCGACAATGCTTACTTTCGCATGGTTACTCAAACGGACTTGACCCGATGTCACCACTACATCACCTGGCTTCACGCCTTCTAGAATGTGTGCGATATCTTTAGAGCGTTCGCCAACTTTTACCACATGCTGCTTAACGCGTTTTTCGCCATCTTCTTCTGTTACGATGTAAACATTGTCGCCATACAGCGTAAATGTGATCGCGGTTTGAGGTAGCGTGACCTGATTTTCTAATTTAGGCAGAATGATGTTTGCACGCGCGAACATACCACTACGTAGTTTGCCGTCACTGTTAGGGATATCCGCTTGAACTTGAATCAAACCACTTTGTACGTTTACAGCTGGTTCAATCGCAGAAATAGACCCTTTGAAAGGTTGGTCTGGATAAGCGTCAACAAAGATATCCACTTCTTGATCGATATTGATACGTGAAATATCGGTTTGTGGCACGGTGAAGCGCAAGCGCATCACGCTGGTATCTTCAAGGCGAACAATATCGGTGCCCGCCTGTAGGTACTGACCGAGGTACACGTTACGAATACCTACCACACCATCAAATGGCGCTTTTATTTCACGTCGGTCGATGGTTGCTTTCAGGCTTTCAATATCCGCTTTTAAGGAGAAGTAGTTTGCTTCTGCTTCGTCATACGCTTCTTTAGAAATAGAGCCTTTTTTGAATAGGCCTTGGTAGCGTTTGTATTTCGCTTCTGCCGCTGGCAACTTAGCTTGCGAGCTCTTCAAATTTGCTTTTTCGACTTCAGAATCAAGCAACACTAATGGCTGACCCGATTTAACTTGAGTACCGGAATCAAACGCGATTTTATCGATAACACCGCTCGTTTCGTTCGCTACCGTCACGCCTTGGTTTGGCTCGATAAAACCAATTGCCTCGATGACTGGTACCCAATCCACCGCTTGCACTTCTGTCACGGTTACTGGGAACTCAGGTTCAGGACGGTTTGCCATGTATTCAGCGATCTTTTGTTGCTTAAATAAATTGAAACCTATCACGCTGCCGAACAAGAGAACGGCGATAAGTAACATAAAGAAAGTCCACTTTTTCATTCTATTAAGAACTCCAAGTTAGTGTTTAATAATTGCATCCCAACTGGCTTCAATAGCGGCCTCTAATGCCGTCTTATCCAGTTGATAAAATCCCAAAGCGTGTTTCCGAGCAAGTGCAACACTTGCCTCAAAACTTAATCCAGAAAGTACTTCGTTATCGAGAAGCTTGAATACTCCCTCGTCTTTACCCTGATTAAAAAGAAGATCTACTTGGGCAAACATTTGTCTCTCAAGTTCCCGAGCTTTGCTACTATTTGAACAGGGTAAAGACTCATATTGGACTCGGTTGCTGATCGCACTTAAGTTCGAGCTCGCTAAATTCCAAATATTGAGCCACATGGTTCGATAACGCTGTTTTAAAGGCATCTCTTCACTAACACCTAGTTGCACCGCAGTAGCAACACGCTTAGCAACGTTAAGGCGTAGTTCCTCTAAAAGATGTTCTTTATCTGAGAAATAACGGTAAATCGTCCCTGCTGCGACACCTGCCTCATTGGCGAGCTTTTGCATGGAAAGCCCTTGAAAACCAGATTCAGCAATGAGTTGTTCAGCAGCGACTAAGATTTGTTCTCGTTTATCTACAGCAGGGTTATCCTTCATAATGTCACCCTTTAGTGAATGAACGTTCATTCATTATAGCTTAAATACCCGCCATTTATGCAACAGAATATTGCACTTAATTGGTGTGAAAATTACAAGAAATCAGCATAGCTTTCACGAGGCCACCCCTTTATCATAGGCGCCACATTCATCACCCGCAGAGAATTTCTATGAAGCTGAACCCTAGTCAAGATGAAGCCGTGAAATACGTGTCTGGTCCATGCCTAGTGCTAGCTGGTGCTGGCTCGGGCAAAACTCGTGTTATTACCAATAAAATCGCTTATCTGGTTCAGCAATGTGGTTACAAAGCGCGTAACATTGCGGCGGTGACGTTTACCAACAAAGCAGCACGTGAAATGAAGGAGCGTGTAGGTCAAACGTTAGGGAAAGGTGAGTCTAAAGGTTTGATGGTATCAACATTCCACACTTTAGGATTGAACATCATCAAGCGTGAGTACAAGCATTTAGGGTTGAAAGCGGGCTTCTCACTGTTTGATGACCAAGACCAGCTAGCGCTACTCAAAGAACTTACCGAAAAGCAGCTTGATGGTGATAAAGATCTGCTACGTCAGCTTCTGAGTTGTATTTCCAACTGGAAAAACGACATGTTGACGCCAGAGCAAGCCAAAGCGCGTGCGCAAGGTGAACAGCAACAATTGTTTGCGTTCTGTTTTGATATGTACCAAAAGCAAATGAAAGCCTATAACGCGCTCGATTTTGATGACCTAATTTTGATGCCCGTTTTACTCTTACGTAATCATGAAGACGTTCGTCAGCGTTGGCAGAATCGTATCCGTTACCTACTGGTTGACGAGTATCAAGATACCAACACGAGTCAGTATGAGCTGGTCAAATTAATTGTCGGAGAACGTGGGCGATTGACTGTTGTAGGGGATGACGATCAGTCTATTTATTCATGGCGTGGTGCGAAACCTCAGAACCTCGTGTTGCTGGGTGAAGATTATCCGAATTTGCGTTTGATTAAGCTAGAGCAAAACTACCGTTCAACGAGTCGAATCCTGCGTGCGGCCAACATTTTGATAGCTAACAACCCTCACGTCTATGAGAAGTCCTTGTTCTCTGAAATTCCTGACGGTGAAAAACTCAAAGTGTTGTTGGCTAAAAATGAAGAGCACGAAGCGGAGCGAGTAACGGGTGAACTAATTGCGCATAAGTTCCTAAACCGTACCGAATATAAAGATTATGCGATTCTATATCGTGGTAACCACCAATCACGTTTGATTGAAAAGTCTCTGATGCAAAACCGCGTACCGTATAAAATTTCTGGCGGCACCTCGTTTTTTGCGCGCGCAGAGATTAAAGACATCATGGCGTATTTGCGCGTTTTGGTTAATCCGGATGACGACAATGCATTTTTGCGCATTGTGAATACTCCACGACGTGAAATTGGCCCAGTGACGTTAGAGAAGTTAGGCAGTTATGCCAATATGCGAGGGAAGAGCCTGTTTGAGTCGAGCTTTGAAATGGGGCTCGAACAGCACCTAACGGGACGTGGCCTAGAAAACCTGCGTCGTTTCACCCAATGGCTAGTGGCGATTGCTGATCAAGCTGAGCGTGGTGATACCGTCGAAGCGGTTCGTTCGCTAGTTCGTGATATCCATTATGAAGATTGGCTATACGAAACTTCAGCAAGTCCGAAAGCCGCTGAAATGAGAATGAAGAACGTTTCTGATCTTTATTCATGGATAGTGGCGGACCTAGAGGGTGACAACTACGATCAAGAAGAGAAAACGTTAAAAGAAGTCGTTCAACGTTTGACCTTGCGTGACATGATGGAGCGCGGTGAAGAAGATGAAGACAGTGATGCAGTACAACTGATGACCTTGCACGCATCAAAAGGCCTTGAGTTCCCATATGTATACTTAATTGGGTCCGAAGAAGGTATTTTACCGCACCAAACCAGTATTGATGAAGATAACGTGGAAGAAGAGCGTCGCCTGATGTACGTTGGTATTACTCGCGCGCAACGTGAACTGACTTTCACTATGTGCAAAGAGCGTCGACAGTTCGGCGAGTTGATCAAACCGACTCAAAGCCGCTTTTTGGATGAGTTACCATTTGATGACGTTGAATGGGAAGTAAACAAAAAGCCAGTATCAGCGGAAGAACGTATGGCGAAAGGTCAAGCACACATTGCCAATATTCGAGCAATGTTTAAGAAGTAAAGTAACCTTGTTCTCACTGATTAAAAACAAAAAGGCTTGCCAACTGGCAAGCCTTTTTCGTTGATGTCTTTACTTATAGACCTTCAATCATGTGGTCAATTGCTGCGATGATTTCATCGTCAGAACAGTCCATACAGGTTCCTTTGGCTGGCATCGCATTGAAGCCTTCTAATGCGTGCTTCACTAACGTATCTTTGCCTTGTGCAATACGCGGTGCCCAATCATCGGCATTACCTGTTTTAGGTGCGCCGTTTACACCAGATGCGTGACAAGCAATACAAAAAGTACCATAAACTGTGGCGCCATCACGTGGACCGGTTGGTTCTTCTTTCACTGGCTCAGAACCTGCTAGATAAACATCACCGACAGGTTGGATGCGTTCTGCGATCGCATCGTATTCAGTTTGGCTGATGTCAGAAGCTAAAGCTGCCGTAGAAAACGTTAAGGCAGCGAACAAAACGCTAATCATTTGTCGAGACATATCCATTAAACCCACTTCACATTCCCGAGGTAAGTGACTTACCTATTTATATAGTTAGAGTATTAATGCCGAGCAGAGAAATCATTAAATTCCACTGAATGGCATAGAATGATTAGACAACTTGGTTGCAGCTGTTAAATCAATGTAAATAATGGGTGATTATATCCCGATAACTTGTTGCAATAAACAACAAGTTATCCATGACAGGGCGTGAATCACATCAAAAATCCACTTTAACGGAAGATAACTGTCGAAAAAGAGACCAAACGATAAAAAAAGTAAAAAAAGTACTAGACGGCATAGTGTGATATCCGTATTATTCCACTCCGCCGATAGGGCATGCGCCCGTAGCTCAGTTGGATAGAGCGTTGGCCTCCGGAGCCAAAGGTCGAAGGTTCGAATCCTTTCGGGCGTACCATTGCCTCGGAGGATACATCGGTAAAAATCAGTGGTGGCTATAGCTCAGTTGGTAGAGCCCCGGATTGTGATTCCGGTTGTCGCGAGTTCAAGTCTCGTTAGCCACCCCATTCTTTCTTTTTTAGATTGAATGCGGTAGCATTGCTCCCAATCTTGATTCAATCAAGATAAAACATCGTCGGTGAATAGCGCAGCTTGGTAGCGCATCTGGTTTGGGACCAGAGGGTCGGGGGTTCGAATCCCTCTTCACCGACCACTATTTAGTTTATGGCTCTAATAGAGCGGTAAACAGCAAAAATTGATGGTGGCTATAGCTCAGTTGGTAGAGCCCTGGATTGTGATTCCGGTGGTCGCGAGTTCGAATCTCGTTAGCCACCCCATTAATTAAGGTGACTTCTTAGTTGAAGTGTCCTGTCTGATTTGAGAAAATCAGCAAATACAGTTCGGTGAATAGCGCAGCTTGGTAGCGCATCTGGTTTGGGACCAGAGGGTCGGGGGTTCGAATCCCTCTTCACCGACCACTATTTAAAGCCTCAGTCGAAAGACTGGGGCTTTTTTGCATCTCTCCTGAAAAGAATCGGCATTCCATTTCAATTTTCCCCAAAAGTGTACAGCTCTAGGGGCTTTTGACCACCTATGATCCAAATGCTTTTCGAGCTGACAAAATAAACCCCAGAGCAGTGTCTGGGGTTTTGTAGTTTTCTAATCCGCTGCTTTTATTGGGCGAGTGTTTTAAGGATTTCTTTCAGTTCTACCGTTTCTTGGATTTCAAAACTTGGCGTTATATCCGTTGAGTTACTTGCGCCTGTCGCATTCACCCACACACTCAAAATACCCATATTGTTAGCGCCAGCAATGTCAGCAGGTAAAGAGTCGCCCACGTGTAGAGCCTCTTCTGGTTTTACTTCGACCAAGTCGAGCGCTTTTTGGAAAATACTTGTAGCAGGTTTCTCTTCTGGCTCTTCTCCTCCCACAATAATATGGTCCACCCAGTTGCTCATTTGTGTCGCGTTTAATTTAGGGTGTTGAGAAAAAATCGGACCGTTAGTGATCACGACGAGTTTGTAATGTTGACGAAGGTCGCTGAGCATTTCTTTTACACCAGGGAAGAAGGTGAACGCGCCCATACGTGCAGAGTCAAAGTAGTCTTGAGCTTGTTGAGCCTCTTTTGCAGTGATGCTGACGCCTTGCTCCGCCAAGATGTTTTGGATCAGGCCACAACGGAAGGCATTTTCATCGGGTAGCAGAGCCACAAGGTGAGGGAACTCAGCATTCAGCTTTTTGTATACACCCTGTAAGTAGCGCTGCAAAAACGCTTTTGGCTCGGTAACTTGTGGGTAGGTCTTATGAATCCAAGTTGTAAACGCTTGTCCTGCAACTTTATCGGCTTGTGACGTTGCACATAAAGTCTCGTCCATATCAAAAAAAATCGCTTTAAGCACAGGGGCTCCTTTTATTTACGGCTTGGCTTTGACACTGTTCATCTATTATCCCACTCTCAATTGTGTCGTAAAGGGTTAAAACCGGCGAGTTTTCTTATGACGTACGAATGAGGATAGCGGCACTTTCCTTTGCTTAGTCAATAAACCGCTTAAGTGGCGCATAATCTGCGTTGGAGCAGGATTTGTGTGGTTTTGCTGTTTTGTTCACGTTTTGACCTATCCTTTCTCTTCCTAAGTTTGGCTTTTTGTATTTGCCGACTATTTTATTAATAGTTTTTTATGTTGAAAAAACACTTTTTGCATATGATATTGTTTGTTAAATGTTAATAAATGCACATGAATAATATGGTTAATGATCTTGTTTAGCTCATGTTTACTTTTAGAGCATTTTTCTAGTTTTATTGGTGCATGACGCACAAAAATAGTGTGATATGAAAATGGTTAAATACTTGTTAATGCATTTTTATTCGCTAATTGTGCGTTTATTTAATGTTTTTTCGGCGGAATATACTTTAATTGTTGCTTTTTTGTGTGATTTTTGCCAAATTATTTCCGCATTAAGATTTCAGAGTATTATTCTGAATTTGAACGGATTCATTCAGGTGATGAATGGTGCCTTTGGCATGATTCGATACCACAGACAAGGCAGTAGAGGTCTGAAATGTCACTATTAGAAGTGAAAAACCTTCGTATTGAATACCCATCCCGACACGGCGTTCACGCTGCCGTGAAGTCACTTTCTTTTCATATTGAACGTGGTGAAATCGTGGGTGTTGTTGGCGAATCAGGTGCGGGTAAATCCACCGTTGGTAACGCTGTTATCGATTTGCTTAGTCCCCCAGGTCGCGTTGCTAGCGGTGATGTATTCTTGGATGGAGAAAAAATTTCTGGCCTATCACCAGAAGCGATGCGTAAGGTTCGCGGCTCGAAAATAGGTTTTATTTTCCAAGATCCGATGACCTCGCTCAATCCACTTTTTACTGTTGAGCAACAGCTGAAAGAGACGATCCACGCTAACATGAAGGTCTCTGATGAAGAGGCGTATCAGCGCGCGCTTTCTCTTATGCAGCAGGTTGGTATTCCGCAACCAGAAAACCGCTTAAAACAGTACCCGCACCAATTCTCTGGTGGTATGCGTCAGCGTGTTGTCATTGCTATTGCTTTGGCTGGTGAGCCTGATCTCATCATCGCGGACGAACCAACTACGGCGTTAGACGTTTCTATCCAAGACCAAATCCTCAACTTGATCCGCGAGCTGTGTATCAAGAACAATGTCGGCTGTATGTTAGTTACTCACGATATGGGTGTCGTCTCCAACGTCACCGATCGCGTGGCGGTAATGTATCGTGGTGACTTGGTGGAGTTTGGACCAACAGCCAAAGTATTGGGCGATCCTGATCACTCTTACACTCGCAGTCTAATTTCAGCGGTACCACGTTCAGACAGAAAGTTAGATCGTTTCCCGTTAGTAAGCTATATCGAAGAAGCGGCGGAAATGGAGCCACTCGATATCAAGAACCACTGGTTAGGACAAAGCCAAGATGAGCGTGAGTACACTGGCCCGCTTTTGGACGTGAAGAACGTCAATCTTCGCTTTGTGACCAAAGACTCTTTGTTCGAGAGCCGCCGAGAATACGTGCAAGCATCTAATAATGTGAGCTTTGAAGTGCACGAAGGCGAAACCTTTGGTTTGGTGGGCGAGTCTGGTTCAGGTAAATCGACCATTGCACGTGTGATTGCTGGTTTATACCAACCTAACTCTGGTCAGGTGAAATTCGAGGGCATTGACCTGACCGCTTTAACCTCTGAGAAAGAGCGCCGCCCGATGCGTCGTCAAATGCAGATGGTGTTCCAAAACCCATATACTTCAATGAACCCTCGTATGAAGGTATTCGATATTATTGCTGAGCCAATCCGTTTCCATAAATTGACGAAAAACGAGTCGGAAACTCGCCAAATCGTGAATGACCTATTGGATCATGTTGGTTTGGGTCGAATGGCTGGGCTTAAGTACCCTCATGAATTCTCCGGTGGTCAGCGTCAGCGTATTTCTATTGCGCGTGCGTTGGCGACTCGTCCTCGACTTTTGATTTGTGATGAACCGACCTCAGCACTGGACGTATCGGTACAGGCACAAATTCTAAACTTGCTGAAAGATCTGCAAAGTGAGCTGAACTTGACTATGTTGTTTATCAGCCACGATTTACCTGTTATTCGTCAGATGTGTGACCGAGTAGGTGTGATGCAAATGGGTACACTTTTAGAAGTGGCACCAACAGAACAGTTATTCACGGCACCTCAACACGAATACAGCAAAAAATTGATTTCTCTGATGCCGGAGTTTACTGGCTTGCGAGAAGAGATCGAAACGGCATAAACCAAGCAATTCGCTTGGCTAACCTTTAGTCATAACAAAGACGCAAACACAACAACAAGGGATCCGTATCCCCGCATGAAGGAGTTATGCAAATGAAAACCATGAAAAGCAAATTAGCAGTGGCGCTAATGGCTGCGGGCCTAAGCTTTAACGCAATGGCAGCAGATATCAAAGTTGGCTATGCAGCTGACCCAGTATCGCTTGACCCACATGAGCAGCTATCAGGTGGCACACTGCAAATGTCACACATGGTATTTGATCCGTTGGTTCGCTTTACTCAAAAAATGGATTTCGAGCCTCGCCTAGCAGAAAGCTGGGAACGTATTAACGATACGACTGTTCGTTTCAAACTGCGTGAAGGTGTGAAATTCCATTCTGGCAATACTCTAACGGCTGACGACGTCGTGTGGACGTTCCAGCGTTTACAAAGCTCTCCTGACTTTAAAAACATCTTCGACCCGTACGAAAAAATCGTCAAAGTTGACGACAACACGTTCGATCTTGTAACTAAAGGTCCTTACCCACTAGTGTTGCAAACCGCAACGTACATTTTCCCAATGGACAGCAAGTTCTACACGGGCAAAACTGCGGACGGCAAAGACAAGTCTGAGCTAGTGAAGCACGGTAACTCATTTGCATCGACTAACGTATCTGGCACGGGTCCATTCATTGTGACTTCACGTGAACAGGGCGTAAAAGTGGAATTTGAACGCTTTAAAGATTACTGGGACAAAGAGTCGAAAGGTAACGTTGATAAGCTAACGCTTGTGCCAATCAAAGAAGACGCAACTCGTGTAGCAGCGCTGCTTTCTGGCGGTGTTGACATGATTCACCCTGTAGCGCCAAACGACCACAAACGCGTTGAAGATGCTGACGGCATCGACCTAGTTACGCTACCTGGTACTCGTATCATCACGTTCCAACTAAACCAAAACAGCAACGAAGCATTGAAAGACGTTCGCGTTCGCCAAGCGATTGTTCACGCAATCAATAACGAAGGTATCGTGAAGAAAATCATGAAAGGCTTCGCAACGGCCGCTGGTCAGCAAAGCCCGGCAGGTTACGTAGGTCACGATGACAAACTGGTTCCTCGCTACGATCTGAAGAAAGCGAAAGAGCTGATGAAAGAAGCGGGTTACGAAAATGGCCTGACGCTAACGATGATCGCACCAAACAACCGTTACGTGAACGATGCGAAAGTAGCACAAGCGGCGGCGGCAATGTTGTCTAAGATCGGTATCAAGGTTGATCTGAAGACCATGCCAAAAGCGCAGTACTGGCCTGAGTTTGACAAGTGTGCAGCAGACATGCTGATGATCGGTTGGCACTCAGATACAGAAGACTCAGCGAACTTCAACGAGTTCCTAACTATGACTCGTAACGAAGAAACCGGTCGTGGTCAGTACAACTGTGGTTACTACTCAAACCCAGAAATGGACAAAGTGGTTGAAGCTGCGAACGTAGAGACGGATCCTGCGAAACGTGCAGAAATGCTGAAGGGCGTAGAAGCGACACTATACAACGACGCAGCGTTCGTACCGCTACACTGGCAAAGTGAAGCATGGGGCGCGAAGTCTAACGTGAAAGCGGCAGATATCGTTAACCCAATGGTAATGCCTTACTTCGGTGACCTAGTGGTTGAATAATCACGGTTAGTCGACTTTGAGGAGGGATGGATTTCCCTCCTCAACTTAAAGCACTCGACTCAGTTTTGTTTCAGTCGGATTGAGTTGGTTATTTAGACTGAATTTTCTCTCTAATTTAGAGATCTATGGATAGTTAAGGGGCAAGGAATGTTTTCGTTTCTGGTCAAGCGCCTGTTTCAGGCACTGATAGTGATGTTTGTGATCAGTTTGGTGGCGTTTGCCATTCAGGACAACCTGGGTGATCCGCTGCGTGAGCTTGTAGGTCAGTCGGTTTCGGAATCGGAGCGTCAAGCGCTACGCGACGACTTGGGCCTGAACGATCCCTTTATCACAAAGTACACGCGCTTTGTGGGTAATGCACTGCAAGGTGATTTGGGTACCTCATATTTTTTCAAGCGACCTGCGGTTGAGGTGATTCTCGACAAGCTGGTAGCTACATTAGAGCTCGTGTTTGGCGCGACGCTTATCATCATTGTTTTCTCTATTCCGCTTGGGGTGTACTCTGCGATTCATCCTAAGAGTGTTTTTACCAAATTTGTCATGGCGATGAGCAGTGTCGGCATCTCGATTCCGGTGTTCTTAACCGCAATCATGCTGATGTATGTCTTCTCCATAGAACTTGGTTGGTTGCCTTCCTATGGGCGAGGTGAAACCGCTAACGTACTCGGTTGGGAATCTGGCTTCTTTACCATTGATGGTATCAAGCACCTCATCCTACCTTGTATTGCGCTAGCGTCTATCATGCTGCCGTTGTTCATCCGTTTGGTACGCTCAGAAATGCTGGAAGTACTGAGTTCGGAATACATTAAGTTCGCCAAAGCAAAAGGTTTGAACTTACAAAAGATTTATTACCAACATGCACTTAAGAACACCATGCTACCAGTATTGACGGTAGGTGGCGTGCAGATTGGTACCATGGTGGCCTACACCATTCTTACTGAAACCGTGTTCCAATGGCCGGGCACTGGCTTCCTTTTCCTAGAGGCAATCAACCGTGTAGATACACCGCTGATCACTGCCTACGTTATCTTTGTTGGTCTGATCTTCGTGGTAACCAATACCATCGTTGACTTGCTGTACGGCATCATCAACCCAACTGTGAACCTAACTGGAAAAGGAGCTTAATCATGAGCCAATCAAATTTAACACCAGCTCCTGCTCCATCAGCGTGGCAGCGTTTCAAAGAGTCAGATTTTCTGTATTACTTCAAACGCGACAAAGTGGCGATGGCGAGTTTTACCGTCTTTATGATGTTCTTAGTATTGGCATTGGCTGCACCGATTCTTGCGCCAACAGACCCGTACGATCTGACGTCTATCGACATCATGGATTCTGAGTTGCCACCTTCGTGGATGGAAGATGGCGATGAGCGCTTTGTGTTGGGTACTGACGAGCAAGGTCGCGATATTTTATCGACCATTCTTTACGGCTCTCGTCTGTCTCTAACCATCGGCTTCCTGGCTGTTGGCCTTCAGTTGGTACTGGGTATCATCATTGGTTTGTCGGCGGGTTATTTCGGTGGCCGTATCGATAGCTTCTTGATGCGTTTTGCAGACGTACAGTTGTCGTTCTCGACCATGATGGTCGCGATCATCGTGTCAGCTATCTTCAAAGCCAGCTTTGGCAGTGATTTTTACAGCCAATATGCGGTGGTCATGCTGGTGGTGATCATCGGTGTGGCAGAATGGCCGCAATACGCACGGACCATTCGCGCCTCGGTATTGGCAGAGAAGAAGAAAGAATACGTAGAAGCGGCACGAGTGATGGGCTTTAAAGCGCCACGCATCATGTTCCGTCACATCCTGCCGAACTGTCTATCACCAATCTTGGTTATCTCGACGGTACAGGTAGCGAATGCGATCATGTCGGAAGCGGCACTGTCATTCCTAGGTTTGGGTCTTCCTGTTGATCAGCCGTCACTAGGTGCGCTGATCAGCATTGGCTTTAACTACATCTTCTCAGGTGCGTGGTGGATTACTGCCTTCCCAGGCATCGTGTTGGTTACACTGGTTCTGGTTATCAACTTATTGGGTGACTGGTTACGAGATGTATTCAACCCGAAACTGTACAAAGGTTAAGAATTTTCCCGCCAAGCGTTGTAAATTCGCTTAATTCCTTCCTAAACTGAGAGCCGGATGCAAATTCCGGCTCTTTTTTTGCTAGTTATTCTTTGTTCACATTTTTTTGGCGCTTTGCCGCCATAATGACCTTACCCACTAATTTAGAGTGAAGTGTATGGAAATGAAGAAGGCACAACACCCATCTCGTATCTTCCAAGCAAGCCTAGCTTTCGGCTTGTTGCTGGTATGCGCCCAGTTTTCTAGCCCAGTATCGGCGGAGGAGTTCCTTTGCCAAGCCACTCAAGCCAGCGAGAAAGAATTACCGATGCTTGAGAAAACGTGCCCAATTGGTAACGGAGTATGGGGAAAGAAAGTGCCGCAGGGGGGCAACTACCTTTACTGGATTCAATGCGGAATGCTACCCAAGCCTATGTCTCTCGCGAAAGCTAAGCCTCTCTATAGTAAAATCACGACTGACGTATGGATGAAGCCTGAATCCAAAGGCTATCGCTGTTTGATTGGACCTTACAAGGCATTGTCTGATGCGAGGGATGACTTACGAGGAGTCAAAACCTTGTCGAACTACAAAGAGGCGTTCATCCGAGTGGTTGGGAAAGGGACGAAACAACCAGTAACACCACCTACACCTAAATCTACTGTATCGTCGAAATCAGCCGCATCTTCGGTTAAGCCAACACCGACGGTGACCCCGAAACCCGCGCCAGTTCCTTCTGTGCGAGCTGATACCGACGCCTTTAAAGCGCGGGCAGAGAAGCCAGATACCAAGGCAAAAAGTTCACGTGATAGCTCTTCGTCTACGCCTGTTGCTAAGACCAAAGCGAAGCCAATTGTCACTGGAAATGATGACATTGAAGTTCGGTTGAGAACTTCAGTACAGGGCAAAACGTACGTGGTCCCATATTTACTCGATCACCATAATCAGTTTTACATGGAACATGGTAAGCCGTGGAACCGCCTCAACTACGAAAACTCGCACAAAGTATGTCAGCAACTGGGTATGAACTTAGCTAACCCTGCAGAGTTTAAAGCGCTGAGGGCGTCTGGGGTGATGGAAAAAAATCAATGGCCACTGCAACTGCCGTATTGGGGCAAAGATAAGAAAGGTTTGTTCGCCGATCGTGAGCCCAATCAGCTCACCGGAACCTCATTATTGAACGTGGTGTGCGTGAAATAACGACTCAGATATTGCGGTCAAAATATAGAAGAAAGCCCCGAGTTCGGGGCTTTTTTGCGGTCTCAAATATTATCGCTATTTGAGTGGCGTTTCTTTGTGACAGTTAGAGCAGATATACACTTCTTTGATGCCGACCAATCGTTCCCAAAATGTTCTGCGTCTTCTACGCAAATGCACGCTATCACAGCAAGGGTTAACGATGGTTGCTTTAGTCATCATCACCAGGCTCCAAAATCGGTAGTGAACTCGCGATGCTTGTCATGGCTTCTTTGCTGTTAGAGTACAGACCATATTCCGGTGCGGATTCATGACCGTTTTGTTCTTTACTCCAACGAATACCAATATAAAAGTCACCAAAATCGCGGTTGATGTAACGATGACGAGTTTTGTAATCTGACTCTGAGCCTGTTTCTTCTAGAATCAGCAGTTCACGGTCTTCATCATTCTGGATTTCCCAATTACCTGGAGTTTGGAATCCTGTTGGCATGAACGAAGTGTAGTTGTAAGTATCAGTGTCGTATTCGTACGCACCTGACGAGTATTTCAGGACTGTGTCGTCGCCTGTGCCATTACTTTCTACCATCAAGTCATGCTCTACCGTGCCTTGTTTGATGTGTTCTGCAACCGAAAGTGATTCTGCGAATGGGGTATTGCTTGAGTCCATCCAGAACAGCTCATCATCTGAGATTTTAACGATCATTTGAGTGCCGTTATGCTCGGTTTTGTGCTGGTACAACATTTCATACTCGTCGCCGTAGCTGTTGTATAGCTTACCGTCTTTCAGCTCAACGTCGTTACAGTCTTTATTGTTGTATTCCGTGTAACCAGTTTGTTGGTCCAGATCGGCAAGAATGGCGTAAGCATCGTGTTCCCATGTGTCTTTTAGGAAGTCACTGATGTTCGCTTTGTACTCTTGATTCATCTCATCGTGGTTTGAACCCCAGCAGAATAGTAGGCCTTCAGAATCTTGCATCAACATGGCGTAGCCAATTTCACCATCTTTCTGTGCAAAGCTACCCATTTTCCATTCTTGACCGTTGAAGTGCTCGTGAGTGAAGCCCAAAGTCGGTACTACTGGTGGTGGTGTGACGCCTTCGATAACCGTTGGCATGCTGAGCGCAATTTGTACCGCGGTATGGCCATCTGTCGCGCTAATCGCAAGTACTGCTCCAGCTTCACCTGCTTTTGTTGGTGTGCCTTTAATGGTGATAATTGCATTACCATCCTCAGATACTGTTAGACCTTCAATGTCTACATAGTCCGCTGAGTAGTCGGTAATTTGACCGTCTTTATCTTGGAACAAACCAGAAATATCGAGTGTTTGTTCAAACACTTCACCTTGTTGTAGGTACCAACCATCAACGATGGACTGCAGACGCGCTTGTTCTGTTTCTACAACCATTGGTGGTAAGTTTGCCGATTCGATTTCGAACTGAAATACGGTGCTTACCGTACCCAAAACCTTACCTGACGAATCAATGTCTTGCGCCGTTAGAACAATCTCAAAATCACCAGCTTTCTCTACGATTGCAGTTGGATGTAGAACAATCAGGTTGCCAGTTTGCACAACTTCAATGCCTGTGCCTGCAAAGTTGTGCGTCAGTTTGGTTGTCACAAGGTTTTGGTCTTTGTCTGCAAATAGACCTTCAATGTCTAGCTCTAAGCCATCAAAGTCCACGCCTTGTACGATTTTTGGTAGTTTTTCTAGCTTATCTTTAGCTGCCTTTTCGACGATTTTGTTTACGGTTAGCTTGTTATTAACTGCCGTTTCAGGTGCTAAGGTGTCGCTGTCTGGGGTCGCGTCAGTGATGATTGGACGTAGATTTGGGTCATTGATGTTTTCGCCAGATGCAACAAGACGTTCCACTTCTTGGTTTGCCGCTTGAGCAAACTCCGTGGCTTTTTTCTCGTAATTCGTTGGGTTTTGTGCTTTCGAGTCGGTCAGAATCTGAGCGGTTTTATGTAGTTCGGCGTTTTTTGTCGCACCTTCAACAAAATCACTGTACAGATCAATTGGTGCTTCTTCTGAGCCTCCTAGCGCTTGGTTTACTTTCGCTTTCGCGTCTTCTTCACTAATGGCTGGATCTTTTGCCATTTCAATCGCCACAAGATCCGTGATAGGTGAAATCACGTTTGATGATGTTGGTGCACGGAATACGATTTCGTGCGCCATAGCTTGGCCTGGATGATCCATATCTACCGTGTATTTGCCAGCGTACTCTTTCGCATCCAAGGCGATGAGCTGTTTCTGCTTTGAACCGTTTGGTGTGATGGTCTGTAGCGCTAGAGTGCTTTCTGGTTTTGCATCCAATTTCAGTTGACCTTTCTCATCGGTCAGACCAAGGAATGTTTCTTGAGTGTCCCATTGGCCGTTGTTGTTCGTATCTTCAAAAACAACGGCATGCTTGAAGTAGCCGTCAAAACCTGTGATCACAACGCCGTCGTTAGCACTGTTTGAACCACCATCTGAACCGCCACAGCCTGTAAGAGCGATAGCCACTGACGCTGCTAGTAAACTCACCTTATTCATTATTTATTTGTCCTTGTTTCGTTTCCGAATGAGAAAGTCGCTTTTTTTATTATTTTTTTCTTTATATCTCACTAGTGAGATATAAGAGAGTGGTGTCTTTTTAATGACTATTGAGCTTAGGTTCAAGACACGAAAATCCGCACAAAACCCGTAAAATTTATTTCTATTTTTTGTCTATGATGGAAAATTTATAATTTGATCACGGTTCCAGTTTTATTTTGGAAATGATTGTTTTGTTAAAATAACCACCTGTAAAAAAGGTTTATTGGGTGTCGCTAACGACAGGGGCGTGATAAATCATGTTGATCTTAAATTCCTCAACGCGATCAGCGAGCTCAGGTTTTGGACGTAAAATGTAGCTATACACCTCGCCATCAAGTAGCTCGTCGTAAGGGGAATAGTTAAGATCAAACGATAACGATTGTTGTCCAGTAGCGGGGGTGCTGATGAACTCGTGGCAATCAATTTGGTAAGTCGGATCGTCTGGGTTAGGGTCTGATATGATGTCGATTTGATAGTCTCCTTGACCAGCAATGACATGGCTGTGATACCAAATGGCGACATCGCTACAATACAGGTTAGGACCATAAGTGTGTAAATTGAAATCGGATTCGATGCTTTCACCATGAGGACCAATGACTTGAGTACCATAGTGATAAATATAATTGCCAACTTCAGCAACCAGATACCCCCCACTTGGGAGAGGTAGCAAATAATCAAAAAAGGAGATTTGATGCAGATATCGTCCTGTCGGTGCATTGATGCGTTTTTCCATCGATTGCTTGTTTTTTTGCATGGTGTAGCTTTCGAATTGTTTACCATCAAACACGGTGGTGAAGTAGTTCCGAGTATCTTCATGAACCTGAGATGGGTATTCTTTTTTGATGGTCCAAATTTGGCGTACACCTTGGACATAAACGATCAACGAGTCATCACTGATTTTGTACTTGCCCACTTTTTTCAAGTCTCCCTTTTCAGGACACTGGCGTTTGTTGTGTGAGGCGGCATAATTTACTTCGCCCCCCTCAAACTGAAAGGCCTCGCAATACACCACTTCATACGCGTACGCGATACCGGCAAGATTTTGTGTTGTCTCTAGGCGATAAACTACATCGCCAACTAACGGGTGTTCTGTGTCATTTTGATCGGGTGTGATAACGGGTAACTCAAAGCGCGTTGTGACCCATGCATGATCGCTATTACCGTGATAATCATCGCGCGCTGCTACCGCCAAATATGTGGTGGTTTTTATTTCCTCAGGCGCTCCTTGCACCATCATTTGTCCTTGGTTGAGGACTCTTAACCCATTGGCGTTTTCAAGCCAAATCTGAGTGGTGAGGAGATCGCCATCTGGGTCTTCAAAAAGCTGGTTAAGGTTGAGCGAATAACTCACCGGAGAGTTTTGTTTCAGCTCCCAAGCATAAATAATGGTTTGTAGCTGCTGTTCCACAGTGAGGTTGATGATGGGTTTATTATTCTCTGATGGGGCCTCTTGTGGTCGGCTGTTCTTATCACCCAATGCTGACTCGTAAAACGTGTTGTCTTCTGTGGTATGAAATGGATTCGTAACAGGGCCTGGTTGTCCTAAAAGGGCGGAGTTAAATGCGTCATCTCCCGTTTTTTTAGGAGTGCGATCCAACGCAGAACCTGTCAACGCTTGCTTTACTTCAACTAAAGATGTGCGCTCATATTGACGATGTGCTTGCTGGGTTGACTTGTCGGCGTTGTCTGACGAGTCTTTCACAGATGCCAAATTGTGTTTGTTTGAAATGAAGTAAATACCGAACAAACCGACGCATACTGCGCCGATTATCCAAAGCTTTTTGTTCATGATTACGTGTGCGCCATTCGTGATTGTAGCCAACTGCGAGAGAATTTGAGGTCTTTCTCTATCAGGCTTGCGCTGCACTCGAGTAGCTCACTGATTTCTTGGTTTTTCATGCCCATTAAATACTTGAGTTTGAGTGCGCTCGATTGGCGTGGATAGCGGCTACTGAAACTATCCAGAGCTTTATCCATGATAATCAATTGCTCGAAACGATCTTCTTCATCTCTCATCAATGTAATGTGTTGACGCTTTTGTGCTTGGTGCGAGCGTGCGTTGTCGATCAAGATTTGACGCATCACTTTGGCGGCCATCAAAAAGAAATCGCGCTTTGTTTCAATTTCACTCATGTCGCAGTTGGACATTTTCAGGTAAGCATCATGAATTAATGCCGTGGTGCTGTTGACGCTGTCTGCCAGTACTTTGTTGTCGGTGCCGTACTTTTCTGCATTTCGTTCACGCTCGTGCTGGGCGATCTTACGCAACTGTAAATAAGCAAACTGATAGAGCTCGCTCTCAGCTCGTTTATCACCAGATTGCCATTGTTGAATGATTTGTGTCAGTGCTACTGCTGTTGCCATGGTTATACATCCTCGCTCACTTTGACAAATTCAGAAATGGTGTGGGTTTCAATGCGATCGGAACCGTCTTGGTTGCGCAGAACATTTTGTTGATAGCGATATAAAATGCCTTGCTCCCAAGTTGCACCAGCTGGCAAGTATTCCCAGGTGGTGTAATTGATTTCAGATGGGGTTGTTGACCAACGTACCATGACGTTCATTTGCGCGAGTTCGGCTTTGGGGGCGCTATTGTTGACCCACCACATGTCGGCAAATTCGCGGGTAACATCTTGGGTGTACAGGCTTGTATCGGTTGGGCAGGTGTCCGTATTTTGCGGCAGTCGCATGACTTGTTGGTGGCGCATCAATAGGCACGATTGTGTCATGGACTGTTGGTGGTATTCGGTTTGCTGCCACACACCGAGGTAGTCAATGTCGTGTTCGCTAGTATTGGGATACGTAAACCAGAGCATTTCTGTACGGTTATTGTGTTGGATGTTTTTTTTACGCCCGAGACCTTGTACTTTTTCCATCAATAACTCGGTGCTCGGATCAAAATTGAGGGCAACGGAGCGGTACTTCCAGTCGCCTTCATCATCGAAGTCTTCGAGAGAGAAGCCATTCAAGTCGTTGCGGGTGCACCCTGTGATTGAACAACCAACGATATTAAACCAATCCGCAAACTTGCTTATCGGTTCGACGACATCTTCCGTGATAGGGCGCTTCATCGAGAGGAAGCAGCCTTGAAAATGATCGCCAATGCTTGGGTGTTCAATCAATGAGTCTTTGGTGATAGTGAATCGAGTTTCACCAATAGGAGGACGATATTTGGGATGATGCTGATAGCGTAGATCGTAAGCACAAGCGCGGCCTTGCCAATCCTTCTTTTTGATGACGATGTTTTTGAACGTCATGTCGCGAGGTTCAAAAATGATCTCATCAGAGGAAAAGTTTTTTTCAATGTACTGCTGGCTTTCGTTTAGGTGCTCAATCGCCTCATTGACAGATACCCAATCGAGATTGAGGTAGCGTTTAGCGTCATCTAGGTAATTGAGATCAAGGCCTTTGAGCTGGCTTTGAAAGTGAGGATCAGACAGCACACGGTTTGCTAGGACAATTTCCTCACGATTCTCAGGCGTGCTGTCGAGAGAAAGCAGCAGACGCGTCATATTGATGCTGCGGCTAGGTTTGGTTGTCGCCATCGTCGGCGTCAGCACTTCTTGGCTTGATAAGGTCGTCAGCAGATAACCTTTATCATCGTTACCAAGGAAGAAGCTAATTACATCACCGGGTTGGTAATGAAATGCTCCTTGCTGAGTGACGCCAGTGATATTGGAACTGGTTTTGTAATACAGGCCAGTCACTGGGGCGTCGATAAAGTAGCCTTGCTTCAAGGTTGAAGCTGGTGGGTGTGAAGTGGCAGCTGAAACGTCTGCTGCCAACGTGGACGTAGCCGTCAATGCAGACAGCCAAAATACCACTGAACGTGTATACATCTTGTTTTAAGCCTTATTGGTTGGTGCTGTCCTTAGACGCACAATTTGGCTGACAACTCATTGGTGTAGTTAGGTGCTTCTCTGGCACCGGTGTCATCATCGCCAACAACATTTTTTGTTTTATATGTTTGGGGATATCTGGGTTAGAGAGTATCCGCCTTCGTGTTAACTCCATCATGGAGTTCACTGAGAGATGTTCGACATTTTGCCCCTTCGCGTGGAAGATGAGGCGAGTCATTTCGTACATCATATCTTCTGCAATCTTCTTCTCTTGTTGCAGCTGGATATTCTTTTGCATCATGGCGCTGCCAAATAACACACCAGAGAGCACAATGATGCCTGACAATACCGAAGCAAGGGGACGTCGTTGTACCAAGCGAAAGGCGCTATACAATGGCCAGTTTTTTTTCTGCTCGATTGGACGGCGTTCGATAATTCGTTCGATATCAATGCGCAATGCTCGAACATTGATATATCGCATTTGAGTGGCAGGACGCGTTGCGCGTCTTATCACCCAGTAAACATCAGACCAAATTGTTGGTGATGGAAACATCAAAGCGAGAATTTTGCCTAAGGAGTACACGTCGCTTTGCTCTGTTAGAACCTGTCCTGCTTGCTGCTCTGGGCTGGCAAAATTTTGGCTAAACGCAATCAGCGCTGAGGGTGAATCTTCTCGGTTGGAGTGCGCTTTTTGAGTCAAGTTGAAGTCAAGCAGCTTGGGACGCTTGCTACGATCAATCAGTATATTTTCTGGTTTTAGATCGGCATGCAAAACCTGGTGCTGGTGGGCGTGCTCCATCGCCTGGCAGATCTGCTTAAACAACAGCAGCTTCTCCGTTTTTTCTAGCTTATTTTCAGATAGATACTCATCCAAAGTTTGACCAAACACCCGCTCCATCACGATGTAAACCGAATCTTGATGGAGACCGCCGTCAAACACTTTCGCGATGTAAGGATGGTTTAGACGCGCGAGAAGTTGAGCTTCATCGAAGAGTGCGCGTTGCCCTAACACATTGCTCAAATTGCTTTGAATAAACTTGATAGCCAGATCTTGCTCGAACGTTTCATCTGCACGTAGAGCGGCGTATACGACACCCA
This sequence comes from Vibrio sp. Vb1337, assembly GCF_033338715.1. Lineage (NCBI taxonomy): Bacteria > Pseudomonadati > Pseudomonadota > Gammaproteobacteria > Vibrionales > Vibrionaceae > Vibrio > Vibrio sp. Vb1337. The sequence continues at coordinate 27,488 of NZ_JAWOTD010000009.1, forward strand.
TGCCACCACGCCCCAACTCATGAGTTAGGCGGTACTTACTGATGATTTCTCCGCTTAGATCGACGTCTTGGTTCGTAGCCTGATGAGCACCAAAATAAAGTAACTGCGTTAGTTGTTCTTCCGGTGTCTCGTTGGCTAAAAGAGGAACGAGTTGTCGATACAGCTCAGGTTGACTTCGTTGCAATGCTTGGAGGTATTGCTGCTTTTGGGAGTCGTCCAGATCAAGCAGGTGGTAGTAAATCTGGGTTTCGCTAGAGCCTAACTGCACTGTGACTAATGTCTTATTCTTTTAGGTACGGCATTTTATAAGAACTTTGATATAAATGTCATTTATTTATTCGGTTTTGATTCACAATCCATGAAACGCAATTTGATGGCTAGTGGAGTAATAACGTCATGATTTTGCGAATTATTTTCACTGAGCTTGTCGGCAGAGAGTCTATTCGTCATAATGTTACTTGTAACATTACTGATAAATCACATATTTATGGCTCAACAGAATAAGAAAACTCGTACGACATTGCAGGATGTCGCAGACCAGGTTGGCGTCACGAAGATGACCGTTTCACGCTATATGCGTAACCCTGAATCGGTGGCAGAAAAGACTCGGGCCAAGATTGCGACTGCGATTGAAGAGATGGGTTACATCGAAAACCGTGCACCGGCGATGTTGTCAAAGTCCTCCAGTAAAGCCATTGGTATTTTACTGCCGTCTTTGTCCAACCAAATTTTTGCTTCCTTTGTTCAGGGCATAGAGATGGTGACCAAAGCCAATGGCTATGAGACGCTTTTAGCGCATTTTAGCTACGATGAGCTTGAAGAAGAGCGCAAGATCGCGTCATTACTCTCTTATCAAGTCGATGGGCTTATTCTAACTGAAAGCCATCACACGCCGCGTACATTACAGATGATCAAAAATGCGGGCATTCCGGTGGTCGAAACCATGGAACTGCCATCGGAGCCGATTGATATGGCGGTTGGACTCGATCATGAAGATGCGTCGTACACCGTGGTTAAGCAGATGCTAGATACGGGGAAGAGTACAATCGTCTATTTTGGCGCGCGTCTGGATACGCGAACCAAATTGCGGATGCAAGGTTACGATCGCGCGATGACAGAAGCAGGGCTAGAACCCAAACATGTATTAACTGGTGATCATTCTAGTTTTTCTTTAGCGCATGATTTGCTCGAACGCGCACTGGAAATGCACCCAACGCTCGATGGGGTGTTCTGTACCAACGATGACATCGCAATTGGCACCATGCTGAGTGCGCAGCAACGTGGCATTCAAGTTCCACAGCAATTGGCAGTGGCGGGCTATAACGCGCTGGATATCGGTCAAACCATCAGCCCGAAACTGACCAGCGTTGATACGCCGCGTTTCCAAATTGGTGTAAAGAGCGCAGAGTTATTAATTGCGCGCCTGAAAGGCGAAACGCAAGAAGAAAAAGTCTTCGATATGGGGTATCAGATCACGTCGGGAGAGAGTGTTTAACTAATTGTTAACTGCTCTTTGTATTCGCTCATCAATGGTATTGGTAGGTTAGGGTATGGCACATCAGCTGGATGCATTGGATCTCAACTTAATGCGTTTATTAAAAGCCGTGGTGGAAAACCGCAGCATCAAGCTGGCCGCAATGCAGCTTGGCATTTCTCAACCGAGCGCCAGCCGCGGCGTGATGAAGTTGAAGCAAGTGTTTGATGACCCGCTTTTTGTGCGTAAAGCACATGGGGTAGAGCCATCACCCATGGCGATTCGTCTCGCCGCCGAGTTCGACAATATGGTTGCACCACTGGAAAAAGTGGTGCAAGAATTTGAAGTGTTCGACCCACTGCAATACCAAGGGCAGATTGCGATTGTAACTGACCCTTATTTGATGGATGAACAAGGGCAGCGACTGCTCACTGGTTGTCATCGAGCCTTTCCCAAAGCGCACTTTGCCTTTTCCAGCTGGAATACTTACTCGCACGATGAAATGTTAGAAGGCGAGCACGATTACTGCATTCTTGACCAAGAGACCGAGCTGTCGAAAGACATTTACATGCGCCCGTTATTCGTTGAAAAACGAGTGATTTTGGCGCGCAAAAACCACCCAACGTTGTCGAAAGTCAGCAATGATTGGGACACGGTGTCCAAACTACCACTCGTCTCTTTGCCTGCGCCTGCGTCATATAAACCGCTTTGTACCGTGGAGTCCGAGTATCGACGCATGGGTTATGAGCCAGTAGTGTTACTGAAGTCCTATAATTTGCGTTTGGCTTGCCAAATGTTGCAAGAAACCGACGCGATTATGTATGCCAGTCAAAGCTCAGCATTGTTGATGCCAGAACTCGCCTCTTACGCAATGCCACCCGTTAATCGTGAGTTTAGCCAGTTTGTTGTCTCTGGCGGTTTCCTTCAAACCAACCGCAACCATCCTTTGCACAGACACCTGCATAAAGTGGTGCGACAAACCCTCAATACGCCGCTGATTTTTACGCAGTGATGTCACTTTATGGCATCGGCTGAATGAGAGTAGATGCTTTAACCTTATCAATGTTGTGTGATTACATAGACAACTTACTTCTTAAGATATTCAAAAATGAATATCTCAATTACCTGTCTCTTTTTCCTACCCAGCGCTAATCTTATCTCAAATAGTCAGGAGAAGTGGCTTATTTTTATCTTTTTAACTTTTTGAATGTCGATACAGGTACGCGACATTCACCATTCTCCGTTATGCATTTTTTTAATTTCTGATGGAGGATTAATCATGCTAGTTGCACGTCTATTTTTATTGCTCGCCATCGTTGCCGAAGTGGCTGGCACAAGCACTATGTCTCTTATCGGACAAGGGCACGGGTGGTGGGGCTACATCGTAATGTATGTGCTGATCGCAATCTCTTACTACTTTCTCGCGTTTGCCGCGAAGAAAATATCGATAGGTGTGGCATACGCTGTCTGGGAAGGGTTAGGTATCTCGTTGATCACCGTGGTGTCGATCATCGCCTTTGATGCCAATTTAAATCGTCAAGAGTTGTTTGGTTTGATGTTAGCCGTTGTTGGCATTGTGTGTGTGACCTTAGGGGAATCACATGGTCAACCTAACGCCAAGAAAAACACCGATAAACCGGCAAAAGAACGTTCATTTTCTACTAGTACAAGGTGCGAATCATGAGTCAATTTTTTACGATGTCATTTGGATTTGTCGTGATGGCTGCCTTGGTCGATATCATGGCCAATATGGCGCTGACACGCTCAAAAGGTTTTAAATATAAAAGCTGGGGCATTGCGGCGATTGTGTTGGTACTGACAGCATTCACGCTGTTGGCACAAGCGGTGAAAGAGATCGACTTAGCCATTGCTTATGCCTCTTGGGGTGCGATCGGTATCTTGGGTACCGCAGTGGGTGGAGCCTTGCTTTTTAAGCAGAAACTCAAGCCAATCGGCTGGTTTGGTATCTTTGTGGTGATTGCTGCGGTCGTAGTGATGAAGACCGCTTGATGTAATTTACTGAATGATAGATATCGTCATTCTGAGCAGCAAGAGACGAGTGTGATTCAGAATCTACCAACAAAAAAGTGCTGTGGAAGAGGGGTTTTCTCTGGCTTCACAGCATTTTGCTATTAAATTCCTGATCTCGCTTAGGCTCTTCGGAACGACGGATTCATTCGTTTTTAGAAAGAACTGAGGCCAATCCTAAAGTTCGTCATTCTGAACAGCAAGGGACGAGCGTGATTCAGAATCTACCAACAAAAAGTGCTGTAGCAGAGGGGATTTTCTCTGGCTTCACAGCACGTTGATATTAGATTCCTGATCTCGCCTAGGCTCGTCGGAATGACGGATTCATTCGTTTTTAGAAAGAGCGGTGGCCAATCTCAAAGCTCGTCATTCTGAATAGCGAGGGACGAGTGTGATTCAGAATCTACCAACAAAAAGTGCTGTGGCAGAGGAGTTTTCTCTAGCTTCACAACACGTTGATAGTAGATTCCTGATCTCGCCTAGGCTCGTCGGAATGACGGATTCATTTTTTTAGAAAGAGCAGTGACCAATCCTAAAGCTCGTCATTCTGAACAGCGAAGGACGAGCAAGATTCAGAATCTACCAACAAAAAGTGCTGTAGCAGAGGGGATTTTCTCTGGCTTCACAGCACGTTGATATTAGATTCCTGATCTCGCCTAGGCTCGTCGGAATGACGGATTCATTCGTTTTTAGAAAGAGCGGTGGCCAATCTCAAAGCTCGTCATTCTGAACAGCGAGGGACGAGTGTGATTCAGAATCTACCAACAAAAAGTGCTGTGGCAGAGGTGTTTTCTCTGACTTCACAGCACGTTGATATTAAATTCCTGATCTTGCTTAGGCTTGTCTAAATGACGAGGTTTTTCTTCTCGCCTTAAACAATGAAGCTTGCGCCTTCTTCTGCACTCGATACGTTTTGGCGGATCACGCTAAACAAGCTTCGTCCCCAGGTTTGTTGGGTAGATTCGGTGTCGAAATGAATCAACTCGCGACTAGTGGTATCGCTTAAGTTGTTCAGTTCGCCCGTTTGGCAATCAAGGCGAATCAAATCGCCGTTGCGCACCAAACCAATCGCGCCACCACGAATGGCTTCTGGAGAAACATGAATCGCAGACGGAATTTTACCTGACGCGCCAGATAAACGACCGTCAGTAACCAGCGCCACTTTAAAGCCCGCTTTTTGCACGTTACCTAAAATTGGCATCAGCTTGTGCAGTTCAGGCATGCCGTTTGCCGCTGGGCCGTTGTGTGTGACCACAACGATGCAATCTTTGTTCAGCTCACCACGTTTGTATGCGGCTTCCACTTCGTGTTGGCATTGGAATACGATCGCAGGTGCAACAATCACGCGTTGCTCTTCTTTCACCGCAGACACTTTCACCACGGCTTTACCCAAGTTGCCAGTCAGTACGCGAGTGCCGCCGGTGTTTTGGAAAGTGGCGTCCGGTTTGGCGATCACGTCACCGTCTTGGCTGCCTTGGCACGGTGTCCAAGTCAGTTGGCCATCGACAAGGCTCGGCAGCGTCATTTGGTCTTCAAATTCACCAAACACGGGTTTCACATCGCGATGCAAAAGCTCGAATTCGTTCAAGCGGTGCAATAACGCAGGCACGCCACCCGCGTCTTGGAACGCGTTCATATCGGCTGGGCCGTTCGGGTAAACGCGAGCTAACAAAGGAACCACATCCGACAGATCGCTGATGTCTTGCCACGTGAGCAAGATGCCAGCAGCACGCGCCACGGCGATCATATGAATGGTGTGATTGGTACTGCCGCCAGATGCGAGTAGAGCGATGATGCCGTTGACCAAGCTCTTTTCTGTGACCACTTCTGCCAACGGACGGAAGTGTGCAGAACCCGCCGTCATTGAGGCGATTTTCAGAGCCGCGTGATCGGTTAACGCTTTACGCAGTTGGGTATGGGGATGAATGAATGCCGAACCTGGCAGCATCAAGCCCATGGCTTCGAACACCAACTGGTTGGTATTGGCGGTGCCGTAAAATGTACACGTACCCGCAGAGTGGTAAGCGCGACACTCCATATCCTGCAGAGCGTCTTTGCCGACTTCTCCCGCCGCGTATTTTTGGCGCACGTCGACTTTCTCTTCGTTGCTGATGCCCGTTGCCATCAGACCCGCTGGTACAAACGCCGTTGGTAGGTGCGCATAAGACAGCGCGCCCATCAGTTGCCCCGGGGCAATTTTGTCACAGATGCCAAGCAGTAATGTGGCATCAAAGACATTGTGGCTCAAAGACAACGCCGTTGATTGCGCAATTAAGTCACGCGAAAACAGCGACATATCCATGCCGGCTTGACCTTGAGTCACCCCATCGCACATCGCTGGCACACAACCTGCGACTTGCGCTGTATGGCCGTAGTCCGCCAGCACTTGTTTGATTTGCGCTGGGTAGTCTTGGTACGGCTGGTGGGCGCTCAACATGTCGTTGTAGGCGCTGATCAGCGCGACATTGGCATGAGTAAAATCGAGAATATTTTTCTTTTCAGAAGAGCAAGAAGCGGCGACTGCATGGGCTAAGTTACCACAAGATAAACCAACACGGCCTTTGCCAGCTTCGGCTTGCACTTCGGTGCGAGCAAGAAACGCAGCGCGCGCTTCACGGCTGCGCTCGGTCAAACGTTGTGTGACCTCAAGAACAACAGAGTGAGTCATTACGCCACCTCGATCGCTTGCATTTTGATTAGCTCAGCGGCAGAGCGTTCCACCACGTCGCTGATGTCTCCGTCGATACTGACGATCAGAGTTTGAGGCTCGTTGTCTGGGCGCTCTAGCGTCTCGAATTGGCTCTTCACCATGTTTTCTTTCATGAAGTGGCCTTTGCGCATACGCATGCGATTAAGGATCAACTCCATATCGCCATCAAGGAACAGGAAGGTCACGTTGTCGTTGCCTTCGCGGATCTGATCGCGGTAAATCTTTTTCAGTGCTGAACAGACAATAATTCCGTGTTCGTTTTTGCTTTCTAGGCTGTACGCCGCATCACGAATGCGTTCTAGCCATGGCTTGCGATCATCATCGTTCAGAGGCTGGCCCGATGCCATTTTCTGAATGTTCGCTCGTGGATGAAGATCATCACCATCAATGAATTTACGCCCTAGCTTTTTCGCTAGATGCTCACCAATTGTGCTTTTACCACTAGCACAAACGCCCATAACGATGACACTACTACCAGCCATAACTTATCCTCATAACCAAATTTGCGCGTGATCTCAATTTTTGAATTCACTTTAAAATATGGGTTTATCTTATTCATGTTATCGGTAACATGTTACCGGTAACTGAGATAAATGTGAACCATAACACAAACAATAATTCTTAAAGGTGAACCTATGGAGCAATTAACCCTAGCCCCAGATCCTACGTTCCTACTGACGATTGCAGGCCTTGCCATTGCAGCGTTACTCGTTCTGATCATTAAACTGAAAGTCCATGCTTTTGCTTCCCTTACTATGGTGAGTTTAGGTACGGCAATCGCCACTGGCGTTCCTTCTGAGAAAGTCGTATCGACCATGATGGGCGGCTTCGGCGGCACACTGGCTTCCGTGGCATTGCTGGTTGGTCTTGGTGCGATGATCGGTAAAATTCTTGAAGTGACTGGCGGTGCGAAAGTGCTGGCAGACACTTTGATTGGTCGCTTTGGTAAAGAGCGCGCACCATTTGCTTTGGGCGTCGCTTCATTACTGTTTGGCTTCCCAATCTTCTTCGATGCTGGCCTTGTAGTGATGATGCCAATCATCCTAAGTGTGGCGGCTCGTTTTGGTGGCTCACCAATTAAATACGCGTTGCCTGCAGCTGGTGCTTTTGCGGTTATGCACGCGTTTGTTCCACCACACCCAGGTCCGGTTGCAGCGGCAGAATTCCTTGGTGCAAACATCGGTCTGTTATTGGTGGTGGGTATTCTGGTGGCTATTCCAACTTGGTACCTTGGCGCTTACCTATTTGGTTTGTACGCGGGCAAAAAATTCGATATCCCACTATCTAAAGCCTTCTTTAATGGCGAAGCGATGGTGGATGAGCGCAACGCACCAAAATTTGGCACGGTTATGACCATCCTTGTGCTGCCAGTCCTGCTAATCTGTTTGGATACGGTACTGAACACACTGGCGGTTGCGGGTGTGATTGATGGCAAAACGGCACTGGTTGAGTTCCTACGTATGCTAGGTAAAACTCCAGTCGCGTTGCTGATTACTTTGATTGTCTGTCTGGCTGTGTTTGCCAAAGACTACGGCATGGCAAAACTAGAAAAATTGTGTGGTGAGTCATTGGCTCCTATCTGTGGTGTTATCCTAGTAACGGGTGCAGGTGGCATGTTTGGCGGCGTACTGCGTTCAAGTGGTATCGGTGATGCACTGGCTGACGTTCTTACAGATACAGGTATGCCTGTGATTGTGGCGGCGTTTGTTATTTCAACCTGTCTGCGTGTTGCTCAAGGCTCGGCAACGGTAGCGCTAACCACTACGGCAGCTCTTATCGCGCCAGTTGTGGCTGCATCAACAGGTTTGAGTGAACTAGACCTTTGCTTTATCGTAATCGCGATTGCGGGTGGTGCAACGGTACTGTCTCACTTCAATGACTCTGGTTTCTGGTTGGTATCTCGTTTGCTTGAGATGGATGAGAAAACCACATTAAAAACTTGGACGGTAATGGAAACGTTACTTGGCGGTATCGCGTTTATTATCGTCGCAACATTAAGCTTTATTCTTTAGAGGTTCCCCATGACAACACTTGAACAACGATTAAGAGATATCAAAATCGTCCCAGTTATCGCAATCAACGACGTAGCACACGCTCTGCCACTGGCAAAAGTGTTGGTAGAAAACGGTTTACCATGTGCGGAAGTGACATTCCGCACCGAAGCGGCGGCGGAGTCGATTCGCATCATGCGTGAAGCGTACCCAGAATTGTTGATTGGCGCGGGCACCGTTCTGACCACAGAACAAGTGGATATCGCGATCGAAGCGGGCGTGGACTTTATCGTTAGCCCAGGCTTCAACCCAACCACAGTGAAATACTGTCAGCAACGTGGTGTGACTATCGTACCGGGTGTAAACAACCCAAGCTTGGTTGAGCAAGCGATGGAAATGGGTCTGCGTACGTTGAAGTTCTTCCCTGCTGAGCCATCAGGCGGCGTAAACATGCTGAAAGCACTCACGGCGGTTTACCCAGTGGAATTCATGCCAACAGGTGGCGTGAGCCTATCCAACGTGGAAGATTACCTAGCGCTGAAATCGGTTGTAGCTTGTGGCGGTACGTGGATGGTGCCAACCGCAATGATGGACAACGGCGATTGGGAAGGCATTGCTGAATTGGTTCGCGCAGTTAAGTAAAACGCACAAACGGCTCCGAAATACCCCCGAACGTTAGAAAAAGTGATACGAAAAAGGGTCATCAAGTTACTTGATGACCCATTTGCTTTTTGGGATGAAACGGCTTTAGAAGTGATGCTTCATAAAGCGCTTAATAAAGCGAATGAAATCGGCTTCGGCTAGCTTCGCGCACTTCAATGTTTGGGCGTGAGACAATTCTACATCTCCCAAGCCTTCTGCCATGTTGGTGATCGCACATACTGCCAATACGGGTAAGCCGCAATGCGCCGCAGAAATCACTTCTGGCACGACCGACATGCCCACGACATCACCACCGATGATTTGCATCATGCGGATTTCGGCTGCGGTCTCAAAGTTGGGGCCTGTGTAAGAGACAAACACGCCTTCATTGAGGTGAATACCATTGGCTTTGCCGACTTCCAACGCTTCTGCGCGCAGGTCTTTGTCGTACGCATTGGCGAGGCTGAAGAACCTCGGGCCGTACTCTTCATCATTCGGACCGATCATTGGCGATTCAGGCATGGTATTGATGTGGTCATGAAATACCACCAGAGAACCGACGTCGATGCGTTCAGGGCGAAGTGAGCCTGCCGCGTTGGTGACGAGTAAAAACTCACAGCCTAGCTTTTTAAAGGTGCGCACGGGCGTGGTCATGACCTTCATTGAGCCGTGTTCGTAGTAGTGACCGCGACCTTTCATGCACACCACGTCTACGCCGCCCATGGTACCAAGCACCAACTCACCAGAGTGGCCTTGCACGGTGCTAACCGGAAAGCCTTCGAGCTCTTCGTATGGAATGACCACTTTGTCTTGTAGTTCGTCTGCCAATACGCCTAAGCCAGAGCCTAAAATAAACGCCGCTTTAGGTTGGAAGTTTGGTTTGCGTTCGCGAATGGTTTGTAGCGCGTCGATTACTGGATCGTGATTCATGTTAGTCACCTTCTGGTTGTGTGTTGATTCCATTGTGTGACTTTCTGCGCTGGTTATCTTTGCTTTATTCGCTACTATCATCCTTAAAAAGAGGATGATGAAATTCGCTAGGACTCAATGCATGAAGTCAGAACCATTTGAGCGCGTGACGCTGAAGATGCTGCGTTACTTTTACGAGGTCGCACAAACCAAGCATTTCACTAAGGCGGCCGAGAATCTCAATATCACCAATTCGCCGTTGAGCAATCGCATCAAAGAGTTGGAAGAGGTGCTTAACGTCAAACTGTTTGAGCGTGATTCAAGAAACGTCATGCTGACGGAGGCCGGGCGATTGTTGGAGTCCAAATGCCAACTGATTTTTCAGACCTTGGATGTCTCGCTCAATCAAGTGCAGCAAGTGGGGTTGAACCAGAGAAATATCCTGCGAGTTGGTGTGGTAAGTAGCGCATTTTGGGGCGGATTTGATCGTCTGTTACAGCGCTTCCATGCTGAGCATGACACTTATCACGCCGACATTTTTGACCTTAACCCAGAGACGCAAAAGAAGCATCTGAGCGAGAAGAAAATCGATGTGGGCATTGTGCGTTTTGCTGATGCACTCAACATTTATCCGTATCAGTCGGTATCTTTGGGCAAAGATGTGTTTGTGGTGGCGGTGTCGGAGCAACATGAGTTAGCCAGCAAATCTTTGCTGCGGCTCCAAGATTTAAAGACGTGTGAGTTTGCGTTTATGAGTTTGGCGAATTCTGCCTCGGCAAACTTCATCATCAATGCCTGTCTGCAAGAAGGCTTTTCACCCCATATTGGCAAACAAGTGGTGGAGCCAAGCACCTTGATGGCATATGTAGCAAACAGCAATACCGTGACGTTGGTTCCGTCGACGTTTTCTCAGCATCATTGGCATGGGATTCGTTTTATCAAGCTGAAAGAGTCACTGCGTGCAGACTTGTGTCTGATTCATGATGGTAAGCAAGAGAGTGCTATTAAAGCCGAGTTTATTCGCACATTATTAGAGAATGCGAGTTAAGCATGGGATAACAAAAAAAGGTCATCCTAAGATGACCTTTTCAAATGATTCGCTGAAATCAGCAATGCGATTAGCGCGTAATTAACGCATCGTTACGAACTCTTCTGAGCCCGTTGGGTGGATAGCCACAACAGAGTCGAAGTCTGCTTTGGTTGCGCCCATCTTCATTGCTACGCCGAAGCCTTGGATCATTTCATCTACCGTGAAACCGATGCCGTGCAGACCAACAACCGTTTCTTCTTCGCCCGCACATACAAGCTTCATCTTACATGGTTGACGGTGCTTAGTAACAGCGGTGTACATCGCCGTAAAGCCAGACGTGTAAACTTTGATGTTGTCTTTGCCGTACTTCTCTTCTGCTTCTTGCGTTGTTAGACCGATAGTGCCGATTGGTGGGTGGCTAAATACCACAGTTGGTACCAAATCGTAGTCCATCTTCGCGTTTGGTTTGTTGTTGAACAAACGCTCAGAAAGTTGACGACCCGCTTTCACTGCTACTGGAGTTAGCTCGATACCGCCTTCCATGATGTCACCCACACAGTAGATGCCTTTCACGTTAGTTTCTTGGTATTCGTCTACCTTGATGTAGCCTTTTTCGTTCGTTGCCACACCGGTTGACGCTAGGTTGATTGCGTCTGTCGCTGGGTGACGACCGATTGCCCAAATCAGTTGGTCAACGTTTTGGCTTTCACCGTTTTCTAGGTGCAGAGTTAGGCTGCCATCGGCTTCTTTTACCACTTCTTTTGGTACAGAGTGGGTGTGCAGTTTTGGACCTTCTGCGTCCATTACTTCAACCAACGTATCGATGATCATTGGATCGAAGCTACGTAGTGGTGACTCTTTACGTACGAACAGGTGCGTTTCTGTACCTAGCGCGTGCAGTACGCCAGCAATTTCAACTGCGATGTAGCCTGCGCCAACAACCGCAACGCGTTTTGGTTGCTCTGCTAGGTCGAAGAAGCCGTTTGAATCGATGCCGTATTCAGCGCCTGGAATGTTTGGAATAGTAGGACGACCACCAACCGCGATCAGGATGTGATCTGCTGTGTAGTGTTCACCGTTTACTTCGACAGTTTTTTCGTCAACAAACTTAGCAAAGCCTTTAATCACGTTTACTTTATTGTTGCCAAGAACGCGATCGTAAGATTGGTGAATACGACCAATGTACGCCTGACGGCTCTCAACCAGTTTGCTCCAGTCGAAACCTTTCACGTCGACATCAAAACCGTAATCTTCTGCGTACAGGTTCATTGCTTCTGCGATTTGCGCGCCATGCCACATTACTTTTTTCGGTACACAACCTACGTTGACACAGGTACCGCCAAGGTCTTGAGCTTCGATTAGCGCAACTTTCGCGCCGTACATCGCCGCACGGTTTGCAGATGCGATGCCGCCACTGCCGCCACCGATACAGATATAGTCAAAATGAGTCGCCATTACTTTCTCCAAGAGCTTATAAATTTTATCTAGTACATAGATAGATTGGGATGACCTTGTCCGAACTCAATGCCACCGTTATCCCACTATCATAAATCGAATTCGACTAATTCCTAAATGGGAAAAAGCGACAATACTTATGACAAATAGCGATGAGAGGCACAAAAAGAAGAATAAGCACGACTGGAGGGAGAAGGTGAGAGCATAAAAAAGCGCAACGAGAATATCGTTGCGCTTGAAGATATCGGTACTGAAGTGCTTACTCTGGCACAATCCAGTCCACTTTCCAGTGGCCAGTTGCTGGTGCGATCGCGTCTTGCAGGAATGGCAGAATCTCTTTCATCTGGCTTTCCAGTTTCCATGGCGGGTTAATCACAATCATGCCGGATGCCGTCATGCCGCGCTCGTTGGTATCTGGTGCAACACCTAACTCGATTTGCAGAATTTTACGAATGCCCAGTGCTTCCAAGCCTTCGATCATATCTTCGATGTCGTGACGGTTTACCACTGGGTACCAAATCGCGTAGATACCGGTTGCCCAACGTTTATGGCTCTGATGAATCGCTCGCACTACATCGCGGTACTCTTTCGCGAGTTCGTATGGTGGGTCAATCAGCACCAAACCACGACGCTCTTGTGGCGGTAAGCTTGCTTTGAGGCGTTGGAACCCGTCCTCTTTGAAGATGCTCACTTGGCGATCACGATGGAATTCTTGCTCTAACAATGGGTGATCGGCCGGGTGCAACTCGGTCAGCACCATGCGATCTTGTGGGCGGATTTGCGCGCGCGCCACACGTGGTGAGCCTGGGTAGTAACGCAGCTTCTCGCCGTTGTTGAGCACTTTAATGGCATCGATGTAGCTTTTGATGTCTTCAGGAATGCTTGGGTTATCCCAAATACGTGCGATGCCTTGTTTGTATTCGCCCGTTTTTTCAGACCATTCGTGAGTCAGATCGTAACGGCCCACACCCGAGTGGGTATCGTGATAAACGAATGGCTTATCTTTTTGTTTCAGCGCATCAAGAATGAGGCTTTGAACGATGTGTTTGACCACGTCGGCATGGTTGCCAGCGTGGAAGCTGTGGCGGTAACTTAACAAATTAAACTCTCGAAACACTCTTTGTCTGAGTGTGGTCTGTGATTTTCACTCTATGGCGGTATTATACTCAAGTAACTTAAAGATGTAGAACTTCCAATCAAATCTGTTCCTCTGATAAGGGGACGCTATTGAAATTTCTTTAAGTCACCCACACTTACTATTGGTAATCGAATTGAACTAGGTGAGTTTCTCGCACTCAAAAGGGTGTGAAATCTCATTTAGGTATAACAAGACTCAAGGACAGAGTAGCGCTGGTTGACTATAAGATGGTCATCGCGGCATAGAGAAAGGGAACGGAGCTCCCCCAATCCCTGTTGCTGGCTCGTCTGTACATTGAGTTGGCCTATCTACACAAAATAGACAGGCAATCACAGAGTCAAAACACAAAAGGAATTATTCATGTCTAATCCTCTTCTGACGTTTACGGACCTACCTCCGTTTTCTCAAATTAAACCAGAACACATCAAGCCTGCCGTTGAGCAAGCGATTGCTGACTGCCGAGCAAAAATCGATGAAGTTCTACAAGACAACGCTCACCCAACTTGGGACAGTGTGATTGCGCCAATTGAAGAAGCGGATGATCGCTTAAGCCGCATCTGGTCGCCAGTGGGTCACATGAACTCGGTAGTGAACAGCGAAGAGCTACGTGAAGCTTACGAAAGTTGCCTACCAATTTTGTCAGAGTACGGCACTTGGGTTGGTCAGCACAAAGGGTTGTACGAAGCGTACAAAACCATCAAAGCGAGCGAAGAATTTGCAACGTTAACTCGTGCCCAGCAGAAAACCATCACTGATGCACTGCGTGATTTCGAGTTATCAGGCATTGGTTTGCCATCCGATGAGCAGCACCGTTACGGCGAGATCAGCAAACGTATGTCTGAGCTGAGCTCTAAATTCTCTAACAATGTGCTGGATGCCACCATGGGTTGGACCAAGCACATCACAGATGAGAAAGACCTAGCAGGTATGCCAGAATCGGCGCTGGCAGCAGCGAAAGCTGCCGCAGAAGCAAAAGAGTTAGATGGTTACCTCATTACGCTAGATATCCCATCTTACCTACCTGTCATGACGTACTGCGATAACCAAGAGTTGCGTAAAGAAGTGTACGAAGCGTACGTGACGCGCGCTTCTGATCGAGGTCCAAACGCAGGCAAATGGGATAATTCAGAAATCATTACTGAGCAGCTAAAACTGCGCCATGAAATTTCACGTATGCTAGGTTTCAATACTTACAGTGAAAAGTCGTTAGCAACAAAGATGGCTGAAACGCCGGATCAAGTGCTGGGCTTCCTGAATGACCTAGCGACACGAGCGAAACCGCAAGGTGAACGTGAAGTCGAAGAGTTACGTCAGTTTGCGAAAAGTGAGTTTGGTGTTGAAGAGCTGAACGTTTGGGATATCGCTTACTACAGCGAGAAACAAAAGCAGCACCTGTTCCAAATTTCGGATGAAGAACTGCGCCCATACTTCCCAGAGTCAAAAGTCGTGAGCGGTCTGTTTGAAGTGCTAAACCGCGTGTTTGGCATGACCGTTACTGAGCGCGAAGGCGTAGACACTTGGCATGAGTCCGTGCGCTTTTTCGATATCTTTGATGCTGAAGGCACACTCCGTGGCAGCTTCTACCTAGATCTCTACGCTCGTGAACACAAACGTGGCGGCGCGTGGATGGATGATTGTCGTGGTCGTCGCGTTACGCTATCTGGCGAGCTGCAAACGCCGGTTGCGTATCTAACGTGTAACTTCAACCGTCCAGTGGGCGACAAACCAGCACTGTTCACGCACGATGAAGTCGTGACGTTATTCCATGAATTTGGTCATGGAATCCACCACATGTTGACGCAAGTTGATACAGGTGCTGTTTCAGGTATTAATGGCGTGCCTTGGGATGCGGTTGAGCTACCAAGTCAGTTCCTAGAAAACTGGTGTTGGGAAGAGGACGCGCTGGCGTTCATTTCTGGTCACTATGAGACAGGTGAGCCGCTACCGAAAGCGATGCTAGACAAAATGCTCGCAGCGAAAAACTTCCAATCTGCGATGGGTATTTTGCGTCAGCTAGAATTCGGCTTGTTCGATTTCACGCTTCACACTGAATATGACCCAGAAGTGGGTGCGCGTGTACTGGAAACTCTGGCGAAAGTGAAAGAGAAAGTCGCGGTAGTTCCTGCGGTTGAGTGGGCGCGTTTCTCACACAGCTTCGGCCATATTTTTGCTGGTGGCTACAGTGCGGGTTACTACAGCTACCTATGGGCTGAAGTGCTGTCGTCAGACGCGTATTCTCGCTTTGAAGAAGAAGGCATCTTCAACAAAGAGACGGGTCTAAGCTTCCTGAACAACATCCTAGAAATGGGGGGCAGTGAAGAGCCAATGGAGCTGTTTAAGCGCTTCCGTGGCCGCGAGCCACAAATCGATGCACTGTTGCGCCATTCGGGTATTGCGGCGTAAATTGAGCAAAAAACATCAAGGCCAACCGAACGGTTGGCCTTTTTTGTACATTTTTTATAAAAAATTTTACGGATTTACGTTGCGGTTGATCGGGTTCTGCAACGATATCAATGTCTCCGTGGACTGAACCTCATCAATGGCTTGCAGCTTGTCGATCAGTACAAATTGCAGCTCTTCAATCGATTTGCACATCAATTTGACGAATATGTTATACGCGCCCGTGGTGTAGTAAGCTTCAACGACTTCGTCGAGCGCGTTGAGTTTTTCTAACGCGGAGTGGTAATCACGAGCTGCATTGAGGTTAATACCAATAAAGCAGCACACATCGTAGCCAAGCTTTTTAGTATTGATGATCACCTCCGTTCCTTCGATGATGTCCGCCGACTTCATCTTCTCGATACGCACATGGATAGTGGCAGGGCTGACATCGAACTGCTTTGCCATTTCTGCGTAGGGAGTTCTGGCGTCAGCCATCAGTGTTTTTAATATTGCGCGGTCAAGGTCGTCGAGTTTCGGCAGGCTCGCATTCATACTATGATTTCCGTTAGGGATAGAGTTTTACCTCCCTTTTATACTCATAGCGGATAGGATTCACAAGGTTTGGCAGGAGTAACTGCGGGTTAACTCCGAGCTATGGAGATAATGTGCAGCGTTTTCTGGTTATTGCCGCGCTATGTTGGAGCGCGTTTGCTACGGCCTCAGATCCGAAGGTGTTGGTCGTGCACTCCTATCATCAGGGTTTTTTCTGGACGGACTCCATACAGCGAGGCATCGAGCAACAGCTGGGCGATCGAGCGCTGGACATGCGTGTGCTCTATCTAGACTCGAAACGTAACCAGAGTGAGCAGTTTTTTGCGCAACTAAAATCCTTGTACCTTACGAAATTACGCAAAGAGCGATTCGATGCCATTTTAGTGAGCGATAACAATGCACTTGAACTCATGCAGCGTTTAGCCCCAATCATCAAAGACACCCCAGTTATATTTAACGGCATTAATAACTACCATCCTTCTTTACATCGTTCTCTGAATGCAACCGGAGTCATGGAAGATGTCGATTTGGAAGCGAATCTCGCTCTTATTGAGCGCTTACATCCGAACTACACACAAGTTCTCATCGTCAGTGACCACTCGGTGACCGGTGAGGTGTTGCGTTATCAAATCGACAATTTTGTCCTCAAGTTCCCGCAATATCGAGACAAAATCGTACAAGTTGTCCCAGACAGTATCATCGGTCTAAAACAACAAGTCGCAAAACTGAGTTCCGATAAAGTCGTCTTGTTCTGGACCTATTACCGAGATAAACAAGGTATGGTTGGCAGCGAGCGTGACTGGGTTGGTGTCAACAAAGTCTCAAACGCGCCGCTGTTTATGGTGCATGACATTGGTTTGGGTCATGGCGCAGTTGGAGGGGTTATTCAAAGTGGTTATCGGCATGGTATTGAGAGTGCAGAGATGCTTGAATTCGTTTTGGATAACCCTGATCAGCCTCTGCCTGCCGTGAAAAAAAGTGATTCTGAAATAAAGCTCGATTACCAAGCGGTAGCGCGTTGGGGATTGGGGGCTGAACAAGAGGTTTCTGCGGTATTTTTTAATAAGCCAATGAAGCTTTCTGAACGTTTTGCCAAGGAAATTCGCCTGTTTGGTAGCCTGTTTGTGGTGATGTCGGTGGTCATTTTGCTGATGGGTTATTATTTACAGCGGATGCGTCGAAGTGAGAGCGCTGCGCGAGAAAGCCAGGCTATTCTAGAATCGATTTTCGATCAGAGCATGCAGTATATGGGCATTTTGGATGCCAACGGTGTGCTTAAATCGGGCAACGATCACCTTCAATCCTTACTTTATCACCAAGGACTGCGTTTAGACCGACCACTTTGGTTTCATCCCAACTGGAGTGAAAAAGCACAAGCGTTGCTTGAGGAGTATTTCCACGCGCCTCACCATCAAGTGTCGACGTTTGAAGCTGAAATTTGGAGTAAAGAACACGGCGCATTGGTGTTAGAAGTTTCGCTCAAGCCTTTTTCTCAGCAAGTAGGGAATCATAAGCAATACTTGTTTGAAGCGCGCGATATTACCAGTCGTAAATTGATGGAGGACAAGCTCTACCAACGTGAGTCAACCCTACGCAACTATTACGAGCAGCAGCCCGTGATGATGGTGACGCTTGATAGTAATAACCGAATTCAAGAAGTGAATCGATTTGCTCAACTACTTCTTGGCTACAAACCGATGGACATGCTCGGACATCGCCTGAGGGAGTTCTATTTTGATGACAAAGTGCTGTTCCCTCGCCAAGTGTTATTGCAACCCAACCAGCAAGTGCATGGTGTTTGGCGACGTGAAGTCGAGTATCGTCATGCAAATGGTCATCGTGTTTGGGTGCGCGAGAATATTCGTCCGCTGAGTGAATCTGAGCAACTACTGATTGTGGGCGAAGATATTACCGAAACCAAACTGCTTTCCGAGAAATTGGAATACCAAGCTCGCTATGACTTACTGACGGGGACTTACAACAGAAACCATTTTGAACTAGAGCTTAAGACCGCACTGTGCGAAGTGGACAGCCATCGTCGAGTCCACGCCATGTTGTACCTCGACTTAGATCAACTAAAAGTCCTCAATGATACGGTTGGGCATGATGCTGGTGATGCGGCGATTCAATTCTGCGCAAGTATGCTGGAAGGCGTTCTGCCGTACAATTCCATCTTGGCTCGAATGGGAGGCGATGAGTTTGCGGTTTTACTCAAAGACTGTGACGAATATGGCGCCATCAATATTGCCAAACTGATCATCTCGACACTAAGCGAGCACCTCTTTATTTGGGAAGACACACGCCTGTTCATCAGTTGCTCAATTGGTATCCGTATCATCGATCATACCGCTGATACGCCACAAATGGTGCACGCTCAAGCAGACTCTGCTTGTCACGCCGCTAAAGAGCAAGGCCGTAACCGCTATAATCTATTCAGCTTAGATAACGAAGAGTTGCAGCGTCGTCAGATGGAAATGCAGAGCGTCAATTTGGTGCATGAGGCATTGTCGAATCAACGTTTAGAACTGTTTGCTCAACCGATAAAAAGCTTACAAAAGCACGAGACTCAAATGTATTTTGAGATTTTGGTGCGTATTCGCAATGGGTACGGTGATTATGTTTCTCCTGCGCTGTTTATCCCTGCTTCCGAGCGCTACAACATTGCCCATTGGATTGATAAGCAGGTTATTACTCAAACACTAGAGTGGTTTGAACAGCGTCCTGAGGTGGTTGAACAGCTTGGTCGCTGTTCGATAAACCTTTCAGGTCAATCTATGGGGAATCAAGAGTTTATTGACTTCTTATTGGAGCGATTGGAAAGTTCGACTCTGCCGTGTGAAAAAATCTGCTTAGAAATCACTGAGACAGCGGCGATGAGCAATCTGGATCAAGCCATTGAGCTGTTTACCAAGCTAAAGGCTTTGGGTTGCATGATTGCATTGGATGATTTCGGATCTGGATTGTCTTCATTTGGTTACTTAAAGAAACTTCCTGTCGATATCGTGAAAATTGATGGTCTTTTCGTGCAAGATATCAACGTAAATGAAATGGACCGCGTGATGGTTCGTTCAATCAATGACTTGGCGAAACAGCTCGGCAAAGTGACGGTGGCGGAGTTTGTCGAAAATGACCAGGTTATGCAGCATTTGATAGACCTCGGTGTGGACTACGGTCAAGGCTACGGTATTGGTCATCCTAAGCCGCTTTCTGAGCTAGTGGAGCAACTGACGGTTGTATAACCCCTGCGTAGCAAGCTCAACCTAGCATTAATAGGTAACTTAGGTATACACTCAGCGCCAGTTACCTCGATTTTTATTGGAGCCTCCTTTTGCAACTGCAATTGATCTGTGAAAACCCGTCTCAACAATCTCATCTTGATGAACTCGCTGCGCGTTGGCAGCTTTCACACGCTGACGATAGCGATTTTGCTTTGGTGCTAACCACCGAGCGTTTGGAGCTACGTAAAGTGGATGAGCCAAAGCTGGGTGCCATCTTTGTGGATTTGATTGGTGGTGCGGTCGGTCATCGTCGCAAGTTCGGTGGTGGTAAAGGCCAAGCAATTGCGAAAGCGGCGGGGTTGAACAAAGGGGCAACGCCAACCGTGTTAGACGGCACGGCAGGTCTTGGTCGTGATGCGTTTGTGCTCGCCTCGCTAGGTTGTAAAGTGCAGATGGTCGAGCGTCATCCAGTCGTAGCGGCTTTGTTAGATGATGGCTTGGCTCGAGCGAAACAAGACTCAGAAATCGGCACCTGGGTATCTGAGCGCATGTCGCTAATCCATGCTTCTAGCCATGATGCGCTAGAACAATTGGCGCAAGATAAAGACTTTGTCCAGCCAGATGTGGTGTATCTTGACCCGATGTATCCGCACCCAGAAAATAAAAAGAAGTCGGCGCTCGTGAAAAAAGAAATGCGCGTTTTCCAATCGTTGGTTGGCGCCGATTTGGACGCCGATGGCCTACTAGAACCAGCCATGGCGTTAGCCACAAAGCGTGTAGTAGTTAAACGCCCAGATTATGCTAACTGGCTGAACGAGAAAAAACCGACCATGGCGATTGAAACGAAAAAAAATCGCTTCGATGTCTACGTTAAAGCATCGATGGCATAACTTCCTGACGGCTCAACTTTTCTTGTCACAGTACGGTGTGTCGTGCTGTGACTCAGCCTCTCTTTCCTCGTCTCTATTGATAGTTTTCTCTTGCTAATTCCCTTCCCTGACTGTATATCTAACTAAGAATTATTATTATTTCACTTGTTGTGATGCGGTCGATAACTGGGAAGCTGGAGTAGTAGAATGGCTAAACGTTTATGTAAAATGAGTCGCAAACAGATCGCGGCAGAACTTGGTGATATCCATCGTTTAGTTGTCGCACCAAAATTCGTTTGTCGTTCTTGCGCACGCTCTTCATCGGCCAAAGATACCCTTTGTAAGCCAGCCGCAATTCCTCCACAAAAATGCCAAGACAAGCCACTGAGTGAGCAACAAGCATGTGGCTTATTGGTTGAAGCTCTGCCATCACAAGCGATTCCAGTGACCACTAAACAAAGCAACGAAAAAGCCGCGATTGTGAAGCGTGTTGTTGAGCGTGTGAAAGAGAAAAAACAAGCCGAAAAATCTCTGGAGCCAGTAAGAGCCGACGCAGCAGTATGGTTTGATTTAGCGGATAAAAAATCGCTCAAGAAAGCGAAAAAAACACTGAAAAAGCACTATAAGCAGCAAAAGAAGTTGCTAAAAGTGGCGAAAAAACAACAAAAGTTACTTAAGCGTCAGCGCAAGCTTGAAGCGCGCAATGCGAAACTAGAAGTGCTGCTGCCAACGCCACCTAATGCTTTGATGAACGCAATCTCACAAGCCAAAGTGCATTAATCAAACAAAAAACGCTCTCCAGTCGGAGAGCGTTTTTTATTGTCGAAATGTTTATAGGATTAGCTGCGTTACTTATTGGCGTAACTCATCTCTACGCGCTTTTTCACCCAGGTTTCGTTAATCCATAGGGATAGCATGATGATCGCACCGCCAATGGCGAGTCGCATGACATCAACATCGCGGTTCCAAATCACAATGTTTACAATCAAGCCCGCCGGAACCAATGCATTGTTCATTACTGCCAGTGCCCCTGCGTTCACCATAGTCGCGCCTTTGTTCCAAGCAAAGTAACCAAAACCAGAAGCAATCAACCCAAGGTATGTCAGAATGCCCCATTGCGTTGTAGTGGTTGGTAGTTTGTCGAGGTTACCCATGAGCGCGAAAGCCACGGTTGCTACACAAAGTGCACCTAAGTAGAAGTAGCCAAACACGGTGTGTTGTGGCAAATCGACGGGTTCACTCTCCATGATATATTTGTAGCCCACCTGACCGATGGCAAAGCAGAGGTTTGCTCCTTGTACGACCAAGAAGCCCAGTAGGAAATCTTCATTAATGCCTGCAAATTTAATCCAGGCGGCACCAAATACGGCTATTGCTGCGGTAACTAAGTACCAAGGTGAAAAGCGACCTTTCAAGAAGTCATAGATTAGCGTGACGTAAATGGGTGTGAATACGGTGAACAGCAATACTTCTGGCACGGAAAGGAGCAAAAAAGATTGGTAGTAGAAGCAATACATCAAACCGAGCTGGAAGCCACCGACGGTCATCAGTTTCGCGATCAGGGGTTTGCTAACGCCACGGAATTTCAAAAAGGGAATGAAAACCAGGCTCGCCAGTGCCACGCGCATGAACACCGAGAACCAAGAATCAACCTGACCGGCGAGGTAAACGCCGATCAGGCTAAATGAGAATGCCCAAAGTAGGGTAACTGCGGATAGATAAGCCATGGATGAGAATCTTTATCAACAACAAATGTGCCCGCAGTCTAACCAAGTTTTATCGCTGCGCCAATCAGTCTTTTAGCGGTACGACCAGCATATCGACTGGTGAGCAGTTAATCAGCTGTCGAGTCGAAGATAGAATCTTGCTCCAGAAATCTTGGTGATGACCACAAACCACCAAATCGATACTGTAGTCTTGAATGGTATCGCACAGCTCATTACTCAAATCGCCACTACCGACTAAAGTATGGGCAATTGGGTATTGCGCATATTCAGCGAAGTTTGCCAATTGTGTGCGCGATGCTTCCATTGCTTGATGTTGCGCTTCTGCCATATTGATATCGATAAGCCCGGTGTAGAGTTCTGCGTAGTTCACGTCGATGTGAATAAAAGAGACTTTCGCATCCAGAGGTTTAGCCAGTGATACGGCTTTCTTAATCAACACTTTACTGTCGTCTGAAAGGTCGACTGCCACAAGTATGTGTTTGTAACTCATATTGCTATCTCCTTGTAAGGTCATAGTTTTAGATTAGCACCAACCCCAAAAAAAATTTGCTGAAGTGATCTCATATCGGTGCCGTAGGTACAAAGTCTTGTCTCAGTAATCATGTTATAGTGGCGTTATACCCAAGTGACTTTGATATGCTGAAATAAGCGTAGTGTTACTGACTAGAGTTGAAGTGAAACTTCGCCGTGTCTGCCAGACCAAGCTATTCTCGCAGCGTCATTTATTTCGAGGTTACTTGGGTATATTGCATGCACAATAATAGGAGTTAACATGCTGTCTCAAACTATGGTCGAACAATTGAATGAGCAAATTAACCTAGAATTTTTCTCATCCAATCTATACTTACAAATGAGTGCTTGGTGTGAAGACAAAGGTTTTGAAGGTGCGGCTGAATTTTTACGCGCTCACGCCGTAGAAGAAATGGAGCACATGCAACGCCTATTCACTTACGTGAGTGAAACTGGCTCAATGCCAATCTTAGGCGCTATTGATGCGCCAAAGCATGACTTTGCGAGCCTAGGTGACGTTTTCCGCGAGACATTTGAACATGAGCAAATGATCACGGAAAAAATCAACAAACTGGCGCACGTTGCATTTACTAGCCAAGACTACTCAACGTTTAACTTCCTACAGTGGTACGTGTCAGAACAGCACGAAGAAGAGAAGTTGTTTAAAGGGATTTTAGATAAGATCGAACTGGTAGGTGAAGACGGTAAAGCGTTGTTCTTCATTGACAAAGATCTAGCACAAATGGCGAAAGAAGGTTCATCTTCAATCATGGATGCTCCAGCTGCGTAAACGCGTTTTGGGACGTTGTAAGTAGCGGGTAAAGACGAAGTGTTGATCGTCTTTTTCTCTTGAGCATTGTTGAAGATGTAGGGAGGAAAAGATGATCAGTGGAGACACAATCTTATTTGCGCTAATGGTGGTAACTGGAGTTAATATGGTCCGGTATCTCACCGCTCTTCGTTCTCTAATTTATATCATGCGTGAAGCGCATCCGCTGTTATATCAGCAAGTTGATGGTAATGGTTTTTTTACTACTCATGGAAATGTCACCAAGCAGGTGAGGTTGTATCACTACATTAAAAGTAAAGAATATCATCATCACCACGATGAAATTTTTACTGGTAAGTGTGAAAGAGTGCGTGAATTGTTTGTTCTATCGACCGCGTTGCTCGGCGTGACGCTACTTGCGGCCTTCATTCTCTAAGAGTCAATAATCCAGAAGTTGTTCTGTCTGAGATTTTGCGGACATACAGAGCGCTTAGAGTTTAAGCGCTTTTCCCTTTCGGTATTTGTCGGTAGAATGTCGCGCCTAGAAAGCAAGGATGTGCAATGTGCACATCCTTTTTTATTTTGATTCGATACCAATCAGTCTAAGAGCTACCGATGAGTAAGAAATTTGATGTTGTTGTAATTGGCGCAGGCGCAGCAGGTTTAATGTGTGCTGCAGAAGCAGGCAAGCGAGGCCGCCGTGTTTTGGTGCTCGATCATGCTAAAAAGCCAGGACGTAAAATCCTTATCTCGGGCGGTGGTCGTTGTAACTTCACTAACTACGACGTTTCAGCTAATCACTATTTGTGTCAAAACCCGCACTTTGTTAAGTCGGCGCTCTCCCAATACACTAACTGGGATTTCATCTCGATGGTGTGTAAACATGGCATTGAGTTCGAAGAGCGTGATCACGGCCAGTTGTTTTGTGTCGATGCATTTACGGCCAAAGATATCGTGAAGATGTTGTTAGCTGAGTGTGACATGCCGAACATCGAGCAGCGTTACCAATGCGATGTTCATTCGATTGAAAAAATTGATGAAGGCTTTCGTTTGCATGCTGGTACTGAGATTGTCGAATGTGAGTCTTTAGTTATCGCAACAGGTGGCTTGTCGATGCCAAAACTGGGAGCGACACCATTTGGTTATAAAGTCGCGGAACAATTTGGTCTTCGAGTTATTCCAACCACGGCAGGGCTTGTACCATTTACTCTGCATAAAGAAGACAAAGAAGACTTTGCTGAGTTATCTGGTATCGCGGTACCTGCGGAAATTACGGCTGAAGATGGCACCATGTTCAAAGAAGCCCTGCTCTTCACACATCGTGGGTTATCTGGTCCAGCAGTGTTACAGATTTCTTCATTCTGGCGGGCCGGACAAAAGGTGTTGATCAATCTTGTGCCAAACGATGATGTTGCTGAGTTATTAGAACGCAGTCGTGAGAAGCATCCAAATCAGTCACTCAAGAATACGCTTGCCAAAGTGCTGCCTAAGCGTCTGGTTGAAGTCTTAATTGAACGTAAAGAGCTAGTCGATAAACCGCTAAAACAGTTCAATCAAAAGGAGCTTGCGGCGATTGTGGAGCGTCTAGAGCATTGGGATATCGCCCCGAATGGCACTGAAGGCTACCGAACTGCGGAAGTGACACTCGGCGGTGTCGATACTGATCACTTATCCTCGAAAACCATGGAATGCAAAGACATTAAAGGGCTTTATTTTATTGGTGAAGTGATGGATGTGACTGGTTGGCTAGGGGGCTACAATTTTCAGTGGTGCTGGTCGAGCGGCTTTGTTGCGGGGCAGTGGGTTTAATCAAACACCAAACGCAGCCTAACTGCATAAAAGATAAGATACAAAAAGAGCACTGAATAAAATTCAGTGCTCTTTTTGTACTCCCATAGCGAGTTACTCGTCTTGATACTTTTCGAGTTTGTTATAGAGCGTTTTCACGCTAATGCCTAACTCCTGCGCTGATTCCGTTTTATTGCCTTGATTCTCTTCAAGGGTATTGAGAATGGCGGCTTTTTCTAGCTCTTCTAGCGAAACGCCCGCCGGAACAAGGTCTTCGATGCTGGTGCCTGTTTCCAATGGTGGTGTGTCGAAGATAAGATGTTCATCTCGGATGGTGTCATCAGCCAAAATGAATGCACGCTCGATCGTGTGTTTGAGCTCACGGACATTACCTGGCCAGTCGTGTGCAGCGATTTTTTGGATCGCAGAGTCAAGAATCGTTTTGGTTTTTGCCTCATTGGCGTTGCGGTGCGCAATAAAGTGCTTGGCCAGACCTACGATATCACCGCCTCGTTCTCGCAGTGGCGGTATCGTTAATGGGAAATGCGATAAGCGGAAAAACAGATCTTCACGCAGGAACTGCTCCTCAATGGCGATTTTAGGATCACGGTTTGTAGCAGCAATGATGCGAGTATTAGCGATATGAACCGTATTACTGCCAACTGGGCGATACTCTCCGGTTTCTAGCACCCGCAATAGCTTCACTTGATGCTCGATAGGCATCTCGGTGATTTCATCTAAAAATAGGGTGCCGCCCTCTGCCTGCTTAAATACACCTTGGTGAGTTTTATTTGCTCCGGTAAAAGCGCCTTTCTCATGGCCAAACAGTTCACTATCAACCAATTCAGGGCTAATGGCACCACAGTTAATCGCTATAAAGGGCTGTTGTTTACGCTCACTCGCTAAGTGGATGGTCTGCGCCACCAGTTCTTTGCCTGATCCACTTTCACCGACAATAAGGACGTTGGCTTCTGTTTTAGCAACGCGCCTGATCATACGATAGAGCTGATGCATCGGAGAGGAAGAGCCGACCAAAAGACCAAATTGGTCAAGATCGCTGGTGGACACTTTACGCCCTTGATCTTGTTTGTGTTGATAGTACTGGCTGACTTCGCTCAGGGTGTCCGTCAGAATGGCAATATCAACGGGCTTTCTGTAGTGAAAAATAGCACCCAAGTTCATCAGCTTATCCAAGTTCTCGTTTGGAGCGCCTGAGCTAATGATGATCAAGTCCATATCGTAGATGTCTTCGATATTAGAAAGACGTTGATAATCTGCACTAGTAAAGTGGGCGACTTCAACAATCGCAACTTCCGGTTTGAGTTGTAGGAAATCTTCAATCCATTGGTCTGCGGCATCGATGTCATGCAGACGAAATTTGTTCAGTTCCTGGCAAGAAGCGATGGCATTTTTAAGTGATGGATCTTGTATTCTTAGAAACAGGCTTGGCATCGACATAGAAATGTCCTCTTTACTATGACAGAAACAATGTACGTGGATTATTCTCACTTCACAAGACAAAATATTGTCAGCATAGATTTAAGGATTTGTTCGGTATTTTTATGTTATTAGCCCCTTTTTGATATATATCGGTGAGAGCCATCAGTAGATATTTCCTTTTGTTCAGATTTTTATTTTTAAAATAATAATTTTGCTATTAATTGATTCTGGAGAAATAGCCTTTCTGTTTTATCAGGTTATTTAGGCACAAGTGACGGAGGCTTTATCACCGATTAAAAATTACATTTTTTACGTGTAAATAATTCATGCTTATACTTTATTGCTCATCTCATTTTTACCTCTTTCCTTTATTAGTCACTTAAAAACAATGAGTTATAAAGTTGGCACGTGGTTTGCTCCTAGGGAAGTGCAACGTCAATAAAGGAGAATTACCATGAATAACATCGCAGCTAAAATTGTACTTACGTCAGTTCTTGCTACTTCATCTACAGCAGTCTTAGCGAGTGATAAATGGGAAAAAGAATCCATGGACGCTTGGCTAGATGGTAAAGCTGAAACCACACTACTGCTAAACAGCAATCTCAACTCTTTTGATATCAATACCGATGTTGAGAATCAGGTCGTTACCCTTTCTGGTTCGGTAAACAATGATCTTGAAAAATCACTTGCCGAAGAGCTTGTTACTGGTCTTGATGGTGTGAAAAAAGTAAACAACGAATTGTCAGTAGTGAATGAAGGCAAGAAAGAAACTGATTCAGAAGCTTTAGCTACACTGACCGATTCTAAAATCACGACTATAGTTAAAACGCGCCTACTAATGGATACCAATGTGAGTGGTACGGATATTGATGTAACGACAGAACGCAAAACGGTAACGTTGGCAGGTCAAGTTAATTCAGATGCGGAGCATGATCTTGCAATTTCAATTGCAAATAACACCAATGACGTAAATAAGGTGATTGATAAGCTAGAAGTGGTTCAATAATAGCGAGCCGAGTGATTTAACCCACTTTTATTAGGAGGTAACACTATGGTTCGTTGGATGTTTATTTTTCTGGCACTGGCACTAATTTCTGCACTATTAGGCTTTACTGGTATTGCAGGAGCTGCTGCCTCTATCGCGCAAGTGATATTTTACCTATTCCTATTGTCATTAATTGTATCAATAGTGATTGTTCTGCTGGGAAGAAAAAACGTAAATAGATAGGAGATTCCATGCGACTTACGTCATTTATTTACCGTATCGCCGCAGTATTCGGTTTGGTGTTTGCGTTGGCAGCTTGTAGTGAAGAAGGGCCAATGGAACAGGCCGGCAAAAAGATAGATGAAGCCGCCGAAGAAACCCAAAATGCGATTGAAGATGAATGTGAAAACATTAAAGAAAACCTAAACGCTGAAGACCAAGACTGTTAGCCGAATCAGGTTAGGTTTTTTACGCATAGCTATGTAAGAGAGGGGCGGTCAATAACCGCCCTTCCTTTTGTCCCAATTGTTTACAATCAGATAAGGAGTCAAAGATGAAAAACATATTTGATGTACTGAAAGAGAGTCATGAAAAGCAACGCCTTTTACTCGATGCTCTGATGGAAACGTCTGGAGATTCCCCCGCTCGTGAAGAGTTTTATCACAACCTTAAAGAGGAACTCGAACAGCACGCAGCGGCAGAAGAGCGGTTTTTCTACGCGCCTTTAATAGATAGCGATAAGACCATTGATCTCACTCGCCATGGCATCGCAGAGCATCATGAAATTGATAAAGTGATTGCACAGCTTGATGCAACCGATATGAGCTCGCCAGCGTGGCTCAACCTAATGAAAACCTTACGTCACAAAGTGTTGCACCATCTTGAGGAAGAAGAGCAGCGTTTCTTCCAGTTAGCCGGCAAGGTAATGACCGATAAGCAGAAAATGAAACTAGCGGATGGTTATGTTGAAGAGGTGGCAAGCTAGGTAGAGTGTTGGACCTTTTCGTGCCATTTCGGCACGGGAAGGCACTCAATCAAGGCGTTTACTCAAGTTCATGTATCCAAGCTCAATCCCCCGCGTATTCTAACTTCCACTAAAAAGTGCACTCGCTGAAGGCAAGGAGAGCGAATGTTTATCATCAAATATTATATTCTTGGCGCTCTGATCAGTTTATTGGCCGCTATCTATACGCCTCAAATTATCGTTAGTCTGCTGTTCTTGTGGATATCTCTTTCTTTAGCGTTGGTCAGCGTAGCCTACGTATTCGACATTCCCTCTATTTTTAGAAAAAACCAAGATGGCAAGATTGTCAGGTGGATTCGCTGGGCATTCATCCCATTTTTATTGGGGGCTAGAGCGTATAACGCCTGGGAAAGACGGCGTGATACTGTACCTCCAATCCAAAAAGTCAGCGACAATTTATACCTATCTCGCCGTTTGTTTCAGAGTGACTTAGATTTTCTCGAATCCAATGAGATCTCTTGTATTGTCGATGTCACCGCAGAATTTGCAGGCCTTGAAAGCGCGATGACCGACAAGCAGTTTCATTACCTTTCGATTCCGGTACTCGACCACAAAGCCCCAACGCTAGAGCGCCTGCGCCATGCGATTAACTGGATTGATACTCAAATCTCGTGCTCGCGGGCAGTGGTTGTGCATTGTGCGTTAGGGCGTGGTCGTTCAGTGTTTGTTGTGGCGGCGTATTTATTAAGCAAAGACCCGTCACTGACGGTTGAATCCGTGATGAAAAAAATCAATGACGTACGCAGTACCGCGAGATTGAATAAATTACAGATTAGAACGT
Organism: Vibrio sp. Vb1337; assembly: GCF_033338715.1. Taxonomy (NCBI): domain Bacteria; kingdom Pseudomonadati; phylum Pseudomonadota; class Gammaproteobacteria; order Vibrionales; family Vibrionaceae; genus Vibrio; species Vibrio sp. Vb1337. The sequence goes on from NZ_JAWOTD010000009.1 coordinate 56,910, forward strand.
TACGAGCGATCAGTGAAAAAGGCGTGCTAGGGCTGGATCAATCCACTTGGATGGTGGTTAACCCTGTTGCAGGTGGCGGAAAATGGGAGGAAAACGAACAGCACTTGATTCGTGAACTAACCAAAAAATATCGCTTGAGTATTCATCAAACCACCACAAACCTCAGCGCCGAGCAGCTAACACAACAGGCAAAAGAAAATGGAGCTAAGCAAATCATCGTAGCTGGTGGCGATGGCACAGTAACAGAGGTGGCGAGCCAATTGGTGGATACCGACCTAAAACTCGGTATTGTTCCGCTCGGAACTGCCAATGCGTTATGTCATGTGCTCTATGGCGTTGGCGCAAAATTCTCACCGGTCGAAAAAGCGTGTGAAGCGTTGCTTGGCGGACACTGCCAACGTATTGATACTGCGGAATGTAATCAGCGGCTTATTTTATTGGTCTTAGGCATTGGGCTAGAACAGAAAATGATCGAGCACGCTCAGCGAGAAGAGAAAAATGTTTTTGGACAACTAGCTTACCTCACCGGCTTTTTTAATGCTGTAGTGGCGGAAGAAACGCAAGCTTTAACCGTTTCGTTAGACGATCCAACTGAAGATGGAAACCACGACAATAATACACAAACGCTTGAAGTCCATAGTTTTGTCGTTGCGAATATCGCTCCATTTAGTACGTTGCTTGCCCAAGGTGGTGATGCGCCGCAGCCTGATGATGGCAAGCTGCATATCACATATTTAGATAACACCGAGTCTTTAGGCGGACGTCTTATCGCATTGTCGGATCTGACATTAACGAGCGTAGGCGCACAGGAAGAATCGACACATTTTCAATACGCGACGGCTCAGAGCGTCACTATTTCTGCGAATAAACCGATTGAGTATGTGATTGATGGTGAACTGTATTCTGATGAGCAACTGGCAATCAAGCTGCGTCCAAAGTCATTGAACGTATTTGTTCCAAGCCAGAGACGTAAATCAGCTTCGCTTTAACACAGATAATCCGCGGATAACGCGCCATTTGCTTCGTATTCTACATGGCGCTTTTTCTGTGTTGTTTGATGATTTGGTGTGCGTCGTAAAAAGGCTATCAAGGTCGCTGCGTAGTAGATGCAGCGGCTTTTTTCTATCTGCACCTTTTACTAGGTTGATTGGGGATGAGGGTTAAACAAAGTGAAAGAAAGAAGGGCGAGTATAATTACTCACCCTGAGGTAAGTGCTTTTCAATTTCATCGTTTTCAACTTGTAAAGCAGCTAACCAATAAGAAACAAGTGCGGTTAAGTTGGTGTCGTCAATGGCTCTAAGCAGGGCTTTTAAATCATCTAACAGTAATTTATTCATAAAATGCATTTCTTTGTAATTGCCTAACTCGGCAACGCCGTATTCGGTGGCATTTTCTGCAATGAATTGTTCACCATCTTGATCGAAGAACAGCTTCGCCATCTTTTTGATCATCACTTTTTCTATTTTCACGAATCGATATGCCGCTCTTGCGAGTGTCATATGTGATTGCGGGTTAACGAGAGGCAAACACGTTTGGCGATGGTGTGTCATTTTTACGAGTAGCTCCCTTACTCGATTGTTATCCAATGTCATAGTGACCTCTTTATTTATGACTATTGTCGTGGGACATTTCTCGTGATGGTTATGTTAATGCGCCTGTGGGCTTGTCAGAAATGGCCAAAGCAAGTTGGCCATTTCTTTGATCAATACCGAGCTTTATTGCAAAGGCGACCACCAAGTTTTAGCTAATAAGGCTGATGCTGCTGAGTTTTTCTTTGCAGCTTTTTATATCGCTACGAACTTTCAGCAGAACCGAGTTATCCGCCTGCTCTGGGTGGGAAGTAATCAAATTCTCAATCTCTTTGAGTACCTTGCTTTCGACACCTTCAAGCTGTTCTAAATACATAGACTCTTTGTCAGAGGACACTTCCTTCATCACGTCGCTGTAGACCTCACGCGCCTTGATGGTGTAGGAAACCGGAGTGTCGTCGGCAGATTCTTCATTGTTACTTGCTAGAGAGTAGGGAGTGAGCTCAATGACTGCACGCTCACGTACTCTGAGCAGTTCTACCAACACATTATTCAAAGAAGTGTTGTCGATGTTCTCGATGGCCTTGTTGTAAATTTCATTTCCGCTTTCGATAAGCTCAATGATTGAGGCGATGTTTTCATTTTTCATATGCCACTCCTTATTTACTGGTGATAGGGGTGTTTGAGCGTATGGAATACAAACACGATGTTTCGTCTTCAGTTGCAGGTTGTATGCCAATGAACTTTAAGTCTTATTAATCAGTGACTTAATATCTTGTTTTGCAATAACTTGCTAACAGTCGGTAAGGCGCTAAGAAAAAATTACAAGAATGGCGGGGAAAGCCTGGAAAGAATTACACGTACAGATACGGCTTTTTATCGAAATAAAAATAAAATCAATAAAAAACAACAACTTAAAATTCTGGCATGGATATGGCTTTGTAGGGAGTAAGTGAGGTCAAACATTGTTTCACTTGATTCACTATTCAACTCATTAATGGAGGCTAGTTATGGCTACTACAAAAGAAAGCACAGTAAAACCTCAAGAGCAGTTAGAAGAAGCATATCACTTAGCGGAACAAGCCACGACGGAAGCCGTTGGCGCGATGAAAGACCAAGCCAAAGAGAAGCTGGATGTAGGTGCACAGCAAGTTCAGCAGGCGACTAAGTCGGCAGAAAATGTAATCAAGGAGCGCCCATTGCTGAGCATAGGCTGTGCCTTCCTTGCTGGTTGGGCGGTTTCGAAGCTGATCAAATAATAGTGGTCACCAAGGATTAAGCCACACAACAGAAAGGCGAGGCTTCACATGAATAACTCAGGGCAAGTTACCAATCAGCAATCAGGCTCGGCGGCTTCAGACAGCGGCCGAGCCCCTGATGGGGCAGAAGAACAGGATATCCAACAAACCATTAATGGTTTGAGCAGCATTCTTGCGCAATTGGACCAACTGACGAAATCGCTAAAAGCATGGTCAGGTTCAACGTTGGATTTGTTCCTCTTGGAGATGAAAGTTAACGTGTCCGCAGTGCGTCAGATTTTGCTGTGTACCGTTGTTTTTACCCTATTGTCGGTATTGTTCGTATTCAGTTTGTGCCTTGCCTCTGGGGTGGTGGCTTATCAGTTAACTGCCAACGTATATGTTGCCGTGGGTGTATTTATCACATCATTAGGCTTGGCATTATTTGCTTTAGCCTGGTGGCAGAAGCGTTTAGTTGGATTTCTTGGATTCAAAAATACGACAGAACAATTACAGGAGGGGTGGGATGCGCTCGCTACAAAAGCTCAATCGAGCCATGCGGATCAAGCGGATGGAAGGTAAAGCGTCTCTAGAGCAATGCTGTTTGTCGATGGAAATGTTCACGTTTACCACCAAGAAGTTTGTGAGAGAAAACCCTTGGACGACATTAGGCATTAGTGCTGTCGTTGCCGTTACCGCAGCAAAAGCAGGTCGATTGTCTCGACTGACTTCTTCTATTTCGTCAATGGGGCTATTGGTTAGCAGCGTGTCTGATATTACCGATTCGCTCACAAAGCCGGTCGCGGCAGCTTCTCTGGATGAGTCAGGTGCGGAGCAAAATGGAAATGCAGCAACACAAGTAAGCAACGCTGCGACGACAGAGGGCGAACCACTCTAATAGCGGATTTCACCGCAAAATTTTCTTACCGATTCTGAGCTTATTATGACAGCGAAATTGAACATTCCTGCCAACACTGCGATTGGTGCAACGCTTCTCGTCCTGTTACTCGTCCCAGGGCTGTATTTTGCCAAGCCAATATTGTTACCTATTGTGCTTAGCACCTTTATTTCTCTGCTGTGCAGCCCTTTCATTAATTATCTTGAAGACAAAGGTTTACCACGTGCTATTACCGTCGTGTTGACGCTGTCATTCCTCGTTGGCGCCTCAATTATTGGTCTCGCCGCCATGTCGGAGCCCGCCAAGCAATGGTGGTCTGAGCTGCCCAGTATCGTGAAAAATGTGTCGCAAGAAGTAAGCGAAGTTACTAAAGCTTCGGCTGATCACCTTAATACTCCATTGAATATCGCCAATGATATGAGTATGGATGAGGTCGGGAACAACACCGTATTTTCTTTGGTAAAAACGCTCGCGACCACTACGCCGACGATTTTGACACAAGCGATGATCGTGCTGTTTATGGTTTACTTTATGCTCAATCATGGACGAAGCTTATTTCGAAAGTCAGTGTCTTACTTACATGGGTTCGCCAAACAGCGCCAAGCGATTGAGTTGGTCAAAGCGCTACAGAAAGACCTATCTCGATACATTGGCACCATCACTTTAGTGAATGCTGGGCTGGGGTTGAGTGTCGGGGCCGTGTTTTTTGTTCTAGGCCTTGAAGATCCATTTCTATGGGGCGCATTTGCAGGCGTGATGAATTTTGCGCCGTACCTCGGCCCTGTCATATCCATGGTGAGCTTTGGCTTTGTTGCTTATCTTCAGTTGGAGTCGGTCAGTTTTATGCTGACGGTTGTGTCTATCTATTTACTGCTCAATTTGATTGAAAGTCAGTTTGTTACACCAACACTATTGGGGAAAAGGTTTAATTTAAACCCATTAGTGATTTTTGTTTGGCTTGTTTTTTGGGGTTGGCTTTGGGGCGGAATGGGACTATTGATCGGTGTGCCGTTACTGGTTTGTATCAATATTTTGGTTGATCGCCTAGAGTTGTGCCAATCAACCCAAAATCAAGCAAAGCAAATCACCTCCGCGGACGTGGCACCGCGAGAGTGACTTGAGGAGCAAGCTGGTTCAACGAAACAGTTTTTCAGCGCTCACTGGCTGACTAAATAAATATCCCTGACCATAAATACAGCCTTTTTCGAATAAATAATCGGCTTGTTCCCGAGTTTCTATCCCTTCCGCGACGACTTTCAACGACAGCGTTTTTCCCATGGCAATAATGGCATTCACAATCGCGTTGCTGTCGCTATTACTTGGGACATCACTGACAAATGAGCGGTCAATTTTCAGTTTGTTGATTGGCAAACCTTTCAAGTAAGACAAAGACGAATAGCCAGTTCCAAAGTCATCCAGAGAAATCTCAATACCCAGTTCTCTTAATTGATTTAACGATGCAATGGCTTGCTGAGGGTCGATCAGTAAAAAGCTCTCTGTGATCTCCAAATCTAACCGTTGGGCAGGGTATCCGGTGTTATCGAGGATAGTACTTAATCGCTGAATGAAATTTGACTGCTGAAGCTGCAACGCAGAAACATTGACGGCGATTTTGCCAAACTCGATGCCTTGGTCCAGCCAAGCATTACCTTGCAAACAAGCTTGTTGTAACACCCACTCACCAATGCTTTGAATCAGCCCTGTTTTTTCTGCAATTGGAATAAAGTCTGCTGGTGGTACAAGGCCAAACTCTGGATGCTGCCAGCGTAATAAAGCTTCCACGCCGACAATCGTATTTTGTTCCAAATTGTATTGCGGTTGGAATTCTAACCGGAGTTGTTGTTTTTCTATTGCTTGATGCAAAGCGGATTGAATGCGTACATGGGATACGGATTTATCGGTCAAATCCGGTGAGTAAAACGCGTAGCCGTTGCGTCCATTTTTCTTCGCTAAGTACATCGCGGTGTCTGCGTTTTTCAGTAAGGTTTCACTGTCTTGACCGTCTCTTGGGTACAAGGCAATACCAATACTGGTCGAGACACGAAGTGAGTCGTGATTTGCCAAGTCGAATGGTTGCTGGAATACGCTTAGAATATCGCCGACGGTTTCCAGTAAGGCAACATCACTATGGATGTCTGGCAAAATAATCACAAATTCATCGCCGCCAATGCGAGCCACATGCGCAGTGAGGTGAAGCACATCTTGCAGACGAATCGCTAACTTAGACAGCAATTGGTCACCACAGAAATGGCCCATGCTATCGTTGATGTGTTTGAAATGGTCGATATCTAAGAATAGGGTGGCAAACGTCTGCTGGTTTTTGTGTCCGGTTTCGATGTGTTGCTCAAGTAAGCTGAGTAAATGGGTTCGATTAGGTAGATTGGTTAATGGATCGTAAAAAGCCATGCGTTGCAGCTTTTCTTCGTGTGCCTTACGCACAGAGATATCTTCAAACACACAAATGTAGTTAATAAGGTGGTTTTTATCGTCCATTACGGCGCTAATGGTCGCTAATTGCGGATAAATGCTGCCATCTTTCTTTCTGTTGATGAATTCGCCTTTCCATTGGCCTTTGTTTTCGAGTTGATGCCACAACTGTTGATAGAAACCTTGATCATGATGGCCTGAGCGCAGAATTCGTGGGTTTTTTCCTATCACCTCTTCAGAGCGGTAGCCTGTAATTTGGGTAAAAGCCGTGTTTACATCAATGATGTTGGCATTGCGGTCTGTAATGACCATGCCTTCTTGCGAATTGTTGAAAATTTGGGACGCTAAGGAGAGCTGCGTTTCTACCATTTTTCGGCGGGTGATGTTACGTGTCATCCCCAGAATGCCGATTAAGTTTCCCGCATGATCACGGACAGGAGACTTAATGGTTTCTAGCCAAGTGGGGTTATTGTTTTCATCAATTTGACGGCATTCTTCAACAATATTTTGCGTGCCAGTGGCTACCACCAATTTATCGGCATCAATGAATTTTTCCGCACGTTCATGGCTAAACAGAGCAAAATCGTCTTTGCCAATGATTTCACTGTTGGTTTTTTGCCACGCATTTTCTACGCTTCGGTTGGTCATCGAATAAAGACCATCCATGCCTTTTATCCATACGTGGTCTTCAAGGCAGTCGATAAACTCTTGTAGTGTTGGTGTTGGCTTTATTTCCGCGCTTTGATGTCGCGTTTGTTCTTGCTGACAGTGCAAGTTGATATCAAAGCTGATCCGCCCCGCTATTGCGCTTAGCCATGCCGAAACAACTGTTGATTGATCATTAGGGTGAGTCAGTGTCAGTACGGCAAGCAATTCGCCATTAGGTAGCCAAATCGGTCCAATGCTCAAGGTTTGCTCTTCAAAGGGGGTATGGCTAACTGTAAAATCTGTCGGCGTAAAGTGATCGACAACTTGCGTTATCACATCGACGATAGCACGATGATTTTGGGTTGAGGTGGACACCTCAGTCGATAGCCACTGCTGAGTATCGCTCAGAGTATAAAGCTGTCCCTGAGCTTGAGTTACATTACAGCATTGTCGCAGAACGTGTTGCCAGTCTGCCATCAAAGGCGAAGGAATAGCGAAGCGAAACATAATTAATAACGAGTCCTAAATCGCCCAAAGGTAATTATATTAGAATCTAGCGTAAGCTATTGGGCTTTGTGAGTATCGTATCCAACGCGTAGCTAAATCCTAGCAGCGTAAAGTGCTTTCTATCATTAAAATGTTATCTATATCTCTTTTTTATCCAACTTATTGCATCGTTTTTTAGGGCTTTTGATAGGTGATTAAGAAGCGTTTACCGCTTTGGTTTTCTTGCCCCATGAGACTTGCTGAATGACTAAGCCACTGATGATCAATACCAGGCCAATCAAGGTTGAAGGATGAATTTCTTCGCCGATGATGGTAGCTAACAACATGAGTGAGATAAATGGAGAAGCAAAGATCAGATTACTGATACGCGCGGTGTTTTGCGTTGATTTGAGTGCGCTCAGCCACAAAACGAAAGTGATCCCCATTTCAAACAGTCCGACATACGTCACCGCTGCCCAGCCTTTAGCTGAGATCATCTGCCAGTCAGCACCTTCATAAAGACTTAAACCAATGGCGAATGGAATAGCGACCAAAAAGCCGAGCAGAACGCCAACCACAGGGTCGGCCTTATTTTTGGTATTTAAAATCCAGTAACCGGCCCACAGCAGCGTTGATAGCAGCGCAAGACCAACACCCAACGGGCTCTCAAATTCCATGCCTAAAAGATTGCCTTGTGTGGCAATCACTATCACACCGACATAACTAAAACCGCAAGCCAGCCAGTCCTTACCACGGATCTTTTGTCCTAAGAAAACAGCGGCCATTAACGTTAAGGTGATGGCCCAGCTGTAGTTGATCGCTTGAGCCTGAGATGCGGGCAGCAAGTCATATGCTTTGAACAGAATAACGTAATACGCCAAAGGGTTAATCAACCCAAGCAGTAGGTAATACCAAGGGTTTGAGAAAAATGTAGCGCTTAACTGGCCCAATTTACCTTGCACACCACAGATTACTGTTAGCGCAATCGCAGAGACGATACTGGCAATGCATAGCATTTGAATCGGCGTAAATTCTGCCAACGTGAGTTTAAATGCGGTTGCAACGGTAGACCAAAGTAATACTGCTGAGAGCCCAAATCCTAGGGCGCGACGCTCGTTCATGATGCCTCTGCGTGATGATGTGCCGCTCGGTTTGGATAATTTGAGCGGAAGAAAGAATATTATAGGAAGGCCTAGTGTATGCGAGGATTTTTCATCCAACAAACTGGACATTTATCCAGTGTCTAAATACCATTGTTATAGATACAAAACACAGGCTAACTCGCTATTATGCAATGGATTCTTGAGTACCAATCTCTCATTCTCTCTTCTCTTTGTGCTGCCACGCTTAGTGGTGTCGCTGCCGGTTGGTGGGTGAAACAGCGTTTTATCACCCAAACTCAGCTTCTCGAGCAACAACTTGTTTCAGAAAAACAGCTTCATCAACAGCAACTTGAACAGGTCAAGCAAAGCCTTGCCGATGCCCAGCAAGAGTTGGATGAATTAGATGATGAGCGCGATAAAGCCGCGTTTGAAGTGCGTCAAACGCACGGAAAGCTGATGGCAGCTATGGAAAAACTGCGTTACTTCGAGGCCGTAAAGCAAGAGCGCCAGCAATACTTCGATGAGCTTGGTCAAATGCGTGAACACAAATCACGTCTAGAAACGCAACTGCGTGAACAGCAAGCTCGCCATGAGCAAATTAACCAAGCCAATGCAGAAAAACTGCAAATTTTAGAACAAGCGGAAGCACGCTTGAAACAACAATTTGAGCACTTGGCAAATCAACTGTTTGAAGAAAAAACCGCGAAGGTCGATTTGCAAAACCGTCAGAGTTTAGAAGGCTTGTTGTCACCGCTTAGAGAACAGTTAGAAGGGTTCAAAAAGCACGTTAATGACAGCTTTAGCCAAGAAGCTAAAGAGCGCCATACCTTAGTGCATGAGCTGAAAAACCTGCAACGTTTGAACGAGCAAATGACGCGCGAAGCAGTTAATTTGACCCAAGCGTTGAAAGGGGACAACAAACAACAAGGTAACTGGGGCGAAGTGGTGCTCGCTAGGGTACTTGCCGAATCTGGCTTGCGTGAAGGGCACGAATATCAGACTCAGGTGAACTTACAAAATGAAGCAGGCAAGCGTTACCAACCTGATGTCATTGTTCATCTCCCACAAAACAAACAAGTGGTTGTGGATTCTAAAATGGCGCTGGTTGCCTATGAGCGCTACTTCAACGCCGAAACTGATGCTGAGCGCGATCAGGCTTTGAATGCGCATTTAGCCGCTCTACGTGCACATATCAAAGGGTTAAGCATGAAGGACTACCACAAACTCAAAGGTATTCAGAGTTTGGACTATGTTCTGATGTTTATCCCGGTTGAGCCGGCGTTCCAAGTCGCGATTCAAGCCGATCCAAGTTTGATCAAAGACGCGATGGAGCAAAACATCATTTTGGTGAGCCCAACAACGTTGCTGGTGGCATTGCGCACCATTGATAATCTATGGCGCAATGAACGCCAAAATGAAAACGCCAAAATGATTGCGCAGCGTGCGACAAAACTCTACGACAAATTACGATTGTTTGTAGACGACATGGAGGGGCTCGGTGGTGCGCTGGATAAGGCGAATCAAAGCTATCAAGGTGCGATGAACAAGCTTGCCACAGGGCGCGGAAATGTGATTCGCCAAGCCGAAAGCTTTAAACACTTGGGAGTTGAAATTAAACGACCGATTTCTTCCGACCTCGCGCAGTTAGCGCAGAGTGATGCATTTTCAGAAAATGACCCGTTAGTAGAAAGACATCCGGCTGAGGATAAAGTAAACTAATCGCCCGCAGTGCAGTGGGCGATTTTATTTGTCAACAAACGCCCCGTAGAGGAAAGCGCTGCCTAAGAGGAATTAGAATGACGGACACAAGTTTGCAATCCAATACAGCGTTAGAGAATGAAACCACTCACTTTGGTTTCTCTACAGTGGCAAAAGACGAAAAAGTGACTAAGGTTGCCGAAGTATTCCACTCCGTGGCAACAAAATACGACATCATGAATGACCTGATGTCAGGTGGTATTCACCGCCTTTGGAAGCGCTTCACTATCGATTGTAGTGGCGCTCGCCCTGGCCAACGTATTCTTGACCTAGGTGGTGGTACGGGGGATTTGACGGCGAAATTCTCGCGCATTGTTGGCGATGAAGGCCATGTCATCCTTGCAGATATCAATAACTCAATGCTTAACGTTGGTCGCGATAAACTGCGTGATAACGGTATTGTGGGTAACGTGCATTACGTTCAAGCCAACGCAGAAGAACTGCCGTTCCCAGATGATTATTTTGATGTCATCACCATCAGTTTTTGTTTGCGTAATGTGACTGACAAAGACAAAGCGCTTCGTTCAATGTTCCGCGTACTGAAGCCAGGCGGCCGTCTATTGGTGTTGGAATTTTCAAAACCAGTGCTAGAGCCGTTATCGAAAGTATACGACGCATATTCATTCCACTTGTTGCCGAGAATCGGTGAGCTAGTTGCGAATGACTCAGAGAGTTACCGCTACCTAGCGGAGTCAATCCGTATGCATCCAGACCAAGAAACGCTGGAAGGCATGATGCAAGAAGCAGGTTTTGAAAACACCAAATACTACAACTTAACTGGTGGTATTGTGGCTTTGCATCGCGGTTATAAATTCTAAGGGTTAACGGCATGCCATTTGAACCACTTATCACCGCTGTGATTGAAACGTCACTGAATACACTGATCAAAGACGACCCTGCATTGGGCCGTCGTTTAGCGCGTCTAAAAGGTCAAGTTATTCAAGTTCACCTGAAAGAGATCAATAAAACACTGACATTCGTTTTTAGTCAGCAAATTGATGTGCTTGGTCATTACGAAGGGCAGCCTAACTGCTATCTATCGCTCAACTTGAGTGTGTTACCAGAGCTGCGCGATCAGGCCAACATCACTCGTCTTATTAAACAAGATAAACTTGAACTCGAAGGCGATATTCAATTGGCGCAGAAATTCTCTCAGTTGATGGTGGATTGCAAACCAGATGTTGAAGAGTGGTTGTCTCGCGTGACTGGCGATGTCGCCGCACATACCTTTGTGCAAGGTTCAAAAAACATCGGCAACTTTCTTGCGTCTCAAGCAGAAAAACACCAGCGTCATCTTGCGCAAGTAGTGACTGAAGAATGGAAACTGGCTCCCGCTCCGTTAGAAGTGGCCTATTTCTGCGACCAAGTTGATGAGGTTCGCAGCCAGGCTTCTCGTATTGAAGCTCGTTTAACGGCTTTGCTGAATAAGCTGGATGCAGATAAGCCTGCATTGGAGAAACCATGACGCCAGCAGAACTAAAGCGCTTATACCACATCGCCAAAGTACAACTGGAATACGGCTTAGATGAGCTGCTTCCCGATCACCAACTGACCAAAGCGCCGCTTTTACTGCGCAAAAGCTTGTTTTGGATTAAGAACAAGCACCCAGAAAAACCACTCGGTGAACGTCTGCGTTTAGCACTGCAAGAGCTGGGGCCGGTTTGGATTAAGTTCGGTCAGATGATGTCGACGCGCCGTGACTTATTTCCTCCGCATATCGCTGATCCCCTAGCTTTACTTCAAGACCAAGTCGCGCCTTTTGATGGCGAGTTGGCAAAAAAGCAGATGGAGCAAGCATTAGGTGGTCCGTTAGAAAAATGGTTTACCGAGTTTGATATCAAACCACTGGCGTCTGCGTCGATTGCTCAGGTACATACTGCGCGCATAAAAGACACTAACCAAGAAGTGGTATTAAAGGTTATCCGCCCAGATATTCGCCCAGTCATTGATTCAGATCTAAAACTGATGCACCGAATGGCGCGTATAGTCGCCGGAGCGATGCCTGAAGCACGTCGTTTAAAACCAGTTGAAGTCGTGCGTGAGTACGAGAAAACCCTGCTTGATGAACTCGACTTGCGACGTGAGGCGGCGAATGCCATTCAGTTGCGCCGCAACTTTGAGGGCAGCGAAGAATTGTATGTTCCTGAAGTTTTTCCCGACTTCAGTAATGAAACTGTCATGGTTTCTGAGCGAATATATGGCATTCAAGTCTCTGATATTGAAGGCTTGAAAGCAAATGGCACCAATATGAAATTGCTCGCGGAACGCGGTGTGAGTGTGTTCTTCACTCAGGTGTTCCGAGACAGCTTTTTCCATGCCGATATGCATCCGGGTAATGTGTTCGTCAAACCCGAACATCCAGAGAACCCAATGTGGATAGGGCTAGATTGCGGAATCGTTGGTACACTTAATAGCGAAGACAAGCGTTATCTGGCGGAAAACTTCCTGGCGTTTTTCAATCGTGACTACCGCCGAGTGGCGGAGTTACATGTGGATTCAGGGTGGGTGCCTGCGGATACCAATGTCGATGAGTTTGAGTTCGCGATTCGCATTGTGTGTGAGCCTATTTTTGCTAAGCCATTGTGCGAAATCTCCTTTGGTCATGTGTTGTTGAATTTGTTCAACACGGCACGTCGATTCAATATGGAGGTTCAGCCACAGCTTGTACTGTTGCAAAAAACGCTGTTGTACGTGGAAGGGCTTGGTAGGCAGCTATATCCTCAACTTGATTTGTGGGAGACCGCAAAACCATTCCTGGAGGAATGGATGATGAATCAAGTTGGGCCGCAAGCTCTAGTGAATGCGATTAAAGACCGCGCACCATTTTGGGCAGAGAAATTACCTGAACTGCCAGAGCTACTTTACGATAGCCTGAAACAAGGTAAAGCGATGAATCAACGTATGGATCAGCTTTATCAAGGGTATCGCCAGAGCAAGCGCCAGCAGGCGACAGGAAAGTTTTTGTTTGGCGTTGGCGCGACTTTAGTCGTATGCTCGGCAATATTGGTGAACGATGCTTTTGAGCAGCTTTCGTTGGCCTGCGGTATCGCAGGTGTCACATTTTGGCTGCTTAGTTGGCGAGCTTATCGTCAATAGACGTTAAACTCTTGAAATATTTTTGTTTGTTTAAAGACCCGAGGTAAAGAGAATGGGTGGTATCAGTGTTTGGCAACTTCTAATCATTGCTGTAATTGTTGTATTGCTATTCGGAACAAAGAAACTACGCGGTATCGGTGGCGATCTGGGTGGTGCCGTTAAGGGCTTCAAAAAAGCGATGAGCGAAGATGAACCTGCGAAAAATGACAAAGACGCAGACTTCGAACCAAAAAGTCTAGAAGAGCAGCAGAAAAAAGAAGCTGCTCCTGAAACGAAAAAAGACAAAGAGCAGGCGTAAAACGTGTTTGATATCGGTTTTTGGGAACTGGTATTAATATCTGTTGTTGGTCTGGTCGTTCTTGGGCCGGAGCGTTTGCCTCATGCTATTCGCAGCGTGTCTCGCTTTATCGGTGCCGCTAAGAGTATGGCAAATAGCGTCAAAGACGAATTGTCACACGAGCTGAAAGTCCAAGAGCTGCAAGAAAACTTGCGCAAAGCAGAACAAATGGGGATGGATGATTTGTCCCCTGAGTTGAAATCTTCAGTTGAAGAGTTGAAGAAGGCAGCGCAATCTGTAAATCGTCCTTACGCAAAGAACACCGATTCAGAGGCTGAGCCTGTAAAAACAGAGCCAGCAGTCGAAGAGGCCGTGAAAGCGCAAGAGAGCAAGGTTACAGCGGCAGATAAGAAAGCCGAATAGTCTCATTAGGAGGAGCTACTAGTGATTGGTAGCTCCTTTTTGATCTGGTTTTTAATAAGAGGTTTGCCATGTCTACCGTCGAGCAGACACAACCTTTAATTAGTCATTTGTTGGAGCTTCGCAACCGACTACTGCGCTCAATCCTCGCAGTGTTGGTCGTGTTTGTCGGACTAATTTATTTCTCTAACCACATTTACGAGTTTGTTTCCGCACCTTTAGTAGAACGTCTACCTGAAGGCGCGACCATGATTGCTACGGATGTAGCGTCACCTTTTTTTACGCCACTTAAGCTGACGTTAATTGCTTCGGTATTTATTGCGGTGCCGTTTATTTTGTATCAAGTTTGGGCCTTTGTAGCGCCAGGTTTGTACAAGCATGAACGTCGATTGATCATGCCACTGCTGTTTTCTAGTTCGCTATTGTTCTACTGTGGAGTGGCATTTGCCTACTTCGTGGTATTTCCATTGGTGTTTGGCTTCTTTACCGCCATCTCTCTTGGTGGAGTAGAGTTTGCAACTGATATCTCGAGTTATCTCGACTTTGTGCTGGCGCTATTTATGGCGTTTGGTATCGCATTTGAGGTGCCTGTTGCGATTATTTTGTTGTGTTGGACTGGGGCCACTACACCAGAAGATTTAAGACAGAAACGTCCTTATATTATAGTGGCTGCGTTTGTCGTAGGTATGGTGTTAACGCCACCAGACATGATCTCGCAAACCTTACTCGCTATTCCGATGTGTTTACTGTTTGAAGTCGGTTTGTTCTTCGCGCGTTTTTATACTCGTCGAAGCGAAGAAGTAGAAGCGGAAACCGAAGAATAAGGCTAATCTAGATGTGAAAAGCGGCTCAATTGAGCCGCTTTTTTTGCGGTTGGTTTTTTCTTGGGCTAATTACTTAACTTTCATGACGTAACCACATTTTGTGCATACGTATACTTCCTTGATGCCCAGCAGCTTTTGAAAAAAACTGCGCGGTACGCGTTGTAAGTAAGCACCATGTGTACACACTTCAACTTCCATATTCATGCTGTTTTACATTTGTGCTAATTAATGGGCGTAAATCAGTATAGAAAAATAATGTGTCGAGTTGTCGACAGTTTTGCAAAGCGGACGAAGTAAAGTGACGATATGAGAAGTAAGTAGAGTTGCTAGTTAATTATTATGTTTATCAATAATTTTGTATGGATTGTTCTACTATTTCAACGGGTTGAATCGTTTATTCAATAGTTTAGGTGATAAAAAAGCGACGTTGATTTCGTCGCTTTTTTCAATTCTCGTGAATTAAATATTAAACAGCTTTTTGGCATTCTCAGTCGTTATGGCATCGATGGTTGCGATGTCGACATCACGCAAGTCGGCAACACGTTGTGCAACGAGAGAAGTGTAGGCTGGTTCATTACGTTTACCACGGTGTGGCACAGGCGCTAAATATGGACAGTCGGTTTCTAAAATGACCCACTGCATATCCAAATGTGGAATGACTTTATCCATCCCGCCATTCTTAAAGGTCGATACGCCACCCAAGCCTAAGTGGAAGCCTAGCTCATTGATTGCTTGCGCTTCTTCTAAGCTGCCTCCAAAACAGTGGAATACACCACGCAGACGACCATCTTGCTCTTGTCTTAGCAAAGTGAGTGTTTCTTCAATCGAATCACGAGTGTGGATAACGACTGGTAAGTCCATCTCTTTTGCCCAGTTAAGTTGAGCTACGAACGCCATTTCTTGCTCAGCACGATAGGTTTTATCCCAATACAGGTCGATACCGATTTCGCCCACCGCAATAAACTTGTGTTTCTCAAACCAGCCGCGGATGATCTCCAACGTTTGTTCAACATTGCTGTCCACATAACAAGGGTGGAGTCCCATCATTGAGTGGCACACGTCAGGATATGCCGCTTCGGTTTGTAGCATGGGCTCAATAGAGTCCAGATCGATGTTTGGCAACAGGATTTTATTAATGCCTTGCGTTAAGGCGCGTTGTACTACTTCATCGCGGTCGTTATCAAATTCGCTGGCATAGATGTGCGCGTGGGTATCGATCATCGTTACTCTCTGTGCTTCATAGTTGGTTTCGTATTCGAAGTATACTTGAGTGTGAGTGCTGGGTCATTTTCAGTTTTTTTCATTACCTTTTTCCAGATTGTCACTCGCAACATGCATCAAGAGTGATATGATTTTGTTCACCAGATGATTTGATCATCATAACCGTCCAGACAAGGAGAAAATGGTGTCTGTATCAATTCAAGGTCCATTCCCTGCACGCCGTATGCGTCGTTTACGTAAGCACGATTTTAGTCGTCGTTTGATGGCTGAGAACCAACTTTCTGTTAATGATCTGATTTACCCAATGTTCATTCTTATGGGTAAAGATCGTCGTGAGAGCGTGGAGTCCATGCCGGGTGTAGAGCGTTTGTCGATTGATTTAATGCTAGAAGAAGCACAATACCTTGCAAATCTAGGCGTTCCAGCAATCGCGCTTTTCCCTGTCGTAAACCAAGACGCTAAAAGCTTATGTGCTACTGAAGCCTACAACCCAGAAGGTTTGGTTCAGCGAGCAGTACGAGCGCTTAAAGAACACATTCCTCAAATTGGTGTAATCACAGACGTGGCACTCGACCCATTCACGACACATGGCCAAGACGGCATCATCGATGAAGATGGCTACGTAATGAATGATGAAACCACAGAAGTATTGGTTAAGCAGGCTTTGTCTCATGCAGAAGCGGGTGCTGACGTAGTCGCGCCTTCAGACATGATGGATGGCCGAATTGGTAAGATCCGCGAAGCATTAGAAAACGCGGGCTACATTCATACTCAAATCATGGCTTACTCGGCTAAGTACGCATCGAACTACTACGGACCATTCCGTGATGCGGTTGGCTCTTCTTCAAATCTAAAAGGCGGCAACAAGAAAAACTACCAAATGGACCCAGCAAACATTGATGAAGCGATTCACGAAGTGGCGCTAGACATCAACGAAGGTGCGGACATGGTGATGGTTAAACCTGGTATGCCATACTTAGATGTAGTTCGCCGAGTAAAAACTGAACTTCAAGTACCGACATTTGCTTATCAAGTCTCTGGCGAGTACGCGATGCATAAAGCGGCGATCATGAATGGCTGGCTCAAAGAGCGTGAAATTGTGATGGAATCACTATTGTGCTTCAAACGTGCAGGTGCAGATGGCATCTTAACGTACTTTGCGAAAGACGTTGCTGAGTGGTTGGCAGAAGAGAATGCACAAACTGCTCAACACCTAAATCGTACTCCGGAAGCGACAGAAGAGTAATTATCGCTCAGTGAGAAATACCAGACCAACAAGAGTTGTTCGTCTGTATATACCCAAGTAACCTCAGGCGGATTACAACAGTAACAATCCAAGGTGCTTGGGTATTTTTATTTTGGAGAAGAGAACAATGACAATGCTGATTCGTGAAGGCACATTGGAAGAAGCACTTCAAGTTGTGGCGCGTGTTACCGAGTTTTCGAAAGGAGAAACGGTAGACTCCATGACTCAACGTTTAGAAGAGAAAAACAGTTTAATCCTCGTTGCAGAAAAAAATGGCACGATTGTCGGCTTCAAAATAGGTTACGAATTAGAGGATGGTGTTTTCTATAGCTGGTTAGGTGGTGTTGTCCCTGAAGCTCGAAATGAAGGCGTGGCACAACTGCTTTTGGAAGCTCAAGAGGATTGGGTGGCAGAACAAGGCTACAACACATTAAAAGTGAAATCTCGAAACCAGTTTCCGGCTATGCTTCGCTTGTTATTGAGAAATGGCTATATAATTGAAAAGTTTGAAGAAAAAGTAAATCTTCGAGAATCTCGAGTGCATTTCATTAAAGCAATGTGAAAATAAATGAGATTTTTTCTCATTTAACTGTTGACTACGAAATGAGAATCATTATTATTAAGCCTGTCTTAGGGAATGAGGAAAGTTCACAAGGACGTTGAGTGACTTATTAACAGAAGTTAATTAACTGAAAGTTGAGAAGTGATGAAACATTTTTCCGAGAACTTGCACGAATTCTTTTTGACACGACATTGCTCACATTGCTTCCAGTGTAATTTATAGCTTCTTGGTTAAGCTGCTCTATTTACAGAATTTGCTTTACCACTTCTGCTAGGCGACCCCATTCGGGTCGCTTTTTTCTTTTCTACGATTTCTATTTGACGTCACTATTAATATCTTTTCCACATGCGATGATCATTTTAGGATCGTTGATCTTCTCGCCGTTATGCGAATTTGTTGTTATTAATCAATGGTTTGGGTTGGTGTTTTCTTGTGTTTTTTGTTATTGGATAACCAGTGGATAATTTCTATAAACAGAGTTATCCACAGGAGGTGGTGTTTTCGTGAATAAAGTCGGAAAAATTTACGCGACCTAGATCGAGCGAACAAGATAGATTCAGATCAGCAGTCATGGCATCCTAGGCAGATCTCTCAAGTACTGAATTGGATACAGACAATTATGGCAAGTATTCCTGAAAATCCGTTGATCCTTATCGACGGCTCTTCTTACCTATATCGCGCTTTTCACGCCTACCCGGGCACCATGAGCAATGGTGAAATTCCAACTAATGCTGTTTACGGCGTCGTGAACATGTTACGCAGCATGATGCGTCAGTTTGCGTCTGAGCGCATCGCGGTGGTTTTCGATGCAAAGGGAAAAACCTTTCGTGATGATATGTATGCAGAATACAAAGCGAATCGTCCGCCAATGCCGGATGACCTGCGTTGTCAAATTGAACCATTACACAATGTTATTCGTGCAATGGGTTTGCCGCTGATCTGTGTTCCTGGCGTCGAGGCGGATGACGTCATCGGTACGTTAGCATACCAAGCATCACAAAAGGGCATGCCTGTATTGATCAGTACTGGTGATAAAGACATGGCGCAGCTAGTGGATGATAACATTACCTTGATCAACACCATGACGAACGTCGTAATGGATCGTGAAGGTGTGGTTGAAAAGTTTGGCATTCCACCTGAGTTGATCATCGACTACTTAGCACTGATGGGCGATAAAGTAGATAACATTCCTGGTGTACCGGGTGTCGGTGATAAAACAGCGACCGCACTACTGCAAGGTATTGGTGGTCTGA
Source organism: Vibrio sp. Vb1337 (assembly GCF_033338715.1). Lineage (NCBI taxonomy): Bacteria > Pseudomonadati > Pseudomonadota > Gammaproteobacteria > Vibrionales > Vibrionaceae > Vibrio > Vibrio sp. Vb1337. Next base: position 75,897 of record NZ_JAWOTD010000009.1, read on the forward strand.
CGAAGTTGTATGAAAACCTCGATGATATTGCAGGGCTTGGTTTCCGTGGTTCTAAAACCATGGCGAAAAAGCTCATCGACAACAAAGAAAATGCCATGCTTTCGTATGAGCTCGCGACCATCAAATTGGATGTTGAGCTTGAGGAAACGCCAGAATCATTGCTGAAAGCGGAACCAAATAAAGACGAATTAGTGAAGCTGTATGGCCAACTGACGTTTAAATCTTGGTTGAATGAACTACTTGAAGGCGGTTCTGGATCTGTGGAGGCCGTAGAGCTTGCAGGATCTTCACAAGCTTCTTCTTCTCAAGCCGAGATGGAAACTTCTGCGGTAACAATCGATCGCAGCCAATATGAAACAATTCTGGATAAAGAAACCTTCAATGCTTGGCTAGATAAACTTCAAACGGCTGAGCTGTTTGCATTTGATACGGAGACCGATAACCTAGATTACATGCTAGCGAATCTAGTTGGTTTGTCATTCGCTGTCGATGAAGGTATTGCGGCTTATGTGCCAGTTGCACATGACTATTTAGATGCGCCTGAACAGCTTGATCGTGATTGGGTACTAGAACAGCTGAAGCCAATTCTTGAAGATGCAGCGAAAGCAAAAGTCGGTCAAAACTTAAAGTATGATGCGTCTGTACTCGCTCGTTACGACATTGAGCTAAAAGGTATTAAGCACGACACGATGTTGGAATCGTATATCTACAACAGTGTCGGCGGTAAACACGATATGGACAGCTTGGCGCTTCGCTTCCTACAGCACAGCTGCATTTCTTTTGAGCAAATTGCAGGTAAAGGCAAAAATCAGCTTACGTTTAACCAAATCGAACTGGAACAAGCATCGCCATACGCGGCAGAAGATGCGGATGTGACCCTTCGTCTGCACAATCGCTTGTTTGCTAATATCGAGCAGGATGAAAGCCTGAAGACAGTTTACGAAGAGATTGAAATGCCGTTGGTGCCAGTTCTTTCGCGCATTGAACGCACTGGGGTCTTTATCGATGAAATGAAGCTGAGTGCGCAGTCGGTCGAGATTACCGCTCGCCTTGATGAGCTTGAAAAGAAAGCGTACGAAATTGCAGAGCAAGAGTTTAACATGAACTCGCCAAAGCAATTACAAGCCATCCTATTTGAAAAAATGGGTTTACCGGTTGTGAAGAAAACGCCATCAGGCACACCATCGACGAATGAAGAAGTTCTGCAAGAACTCGCGCTAGACTACCCACTACCAAAACTGATTTTGGAATACCGTGGTTTGGCGAAGCTAAAATCAACTTACACCGACAAACTGCCGAAGATGATCAACCCATCAACGGGGCGCGTGCATACTTCTTACCACCAAGCAGTGACTGCAACGGGTCGTCTATCTTCTACTGATCCGAACTTACAGAACATTCCAATTCGTAACGAAGCTGGCCGTCGTATTCGTCAAGCGTTTGTCGCGCCATCAGGGCATAAAATCTTAGCGGTCGACTACTCGCAAATCGAACTGCGCATCATGGCGCACCTTTCTGGCGACCAAGCTTTATTGAATGCATTCCGTGATGGCAAAGATATCCACGCGGCAACCGCAGCAGAAATCATGGGTGTTTCTATTGAGGACGTTTCAAGTGAGCAACGTCGTCGTGCGAAAGCGGTTAATTTCGGTCTTATTTACGGCATGAGTGCGTTTGGTTTGGCGAAGCAATTAGGCATTCCTCGTGGTGAGGCTCAAGCGTACATGGATACATACTTTGAACGTTACCCAGGCGTGATGCAGTACATGGAAGACACACGCAGCACAGCAGCAGATAAAGGGTATGTTGAAACGATTTTTGGTCGACGTTTGCATTTGCCAGAAATCAAATCGCGCAACGGGATGCGTCGTAAAGCTGCTGAACGTGCGGCAATCAACGCACCAATGCAAGGTACGGCAGCGGACATCATTAAGAAAGCGATGCTGTTGGTTGATCAGTGGATTCAGGAAGAAGGCAATGGTCGTGTGAAGTTATTAATGCAAGTACACGATGAATTGGTCTTTGAAGTTGAAGAGTCATCATTGTCCGAAATTGAAAGTAAAGTACAGAAATTGATGGAATCTGCAGCAGAGCTAAAAGTACCGTTGGTTGCAGAAGCAGGTCACGGTGATAACTGGGATCAAGCTCATTAGTCACTTTTAGACCAAAATAACCAATTAATTATGAGCCAGCGCACAAACGCTGGCTTTTTTTTGAGATTAAAAAAGCTAGCGCAAAGTTAACTTTGATGTTGCTTAATAAAAATTTCATGAAAAAAAACTACAAAAATTCTTTGCAATTCTGACCAATTGTTGTACATTAATACTCGTAGGGTACAGAGGTAAGATGTTCTATCTTTCAGACCTTTTGTTTCACGTTATTGGATTAGGCTGATTCAGCCGCCCCAGTCAGTTTTTGACTGGGGCGTTTTTTATTGGGCGAAAGAAAATTATTCTTTTGGATCAGCAGCTTAAAGTTAGCCTTCAAAAACCTTCTTTTTTGACCTTTCTAAGTCACTGCAAAATCTCGATTTTTCCTTCAAATTTATTGCGTTATTCATCCTGTAAATTTACGCCAGTCACACTATTATTTTTTCTTGAAAGAAACTAAGTTACATCTTTTTGAAGATTTGCTTGGCTTAACTGTCTGAATTGTAACACTATTGGGTGTTTTTGGAGTGAATGTTTGGTGATACACAGGAAACAAGAGCGCTTTTTAACCTATTGAAATCGAATCTCAGTTCAGCAATGCTTCGTCACATAACAATAATTACCAATTTTTCTCTCCCGTTATCCCTGCCAGGAAGGCGGGGATTTTTATTGCCTGTTATTTAGTTCAGATAAACAAAAGCCCCACCAAATGGCAGGGCCGTGTCGAAGAAATTTAACAAATATTGTTAATTATTCTTCATCGCTCGCTGGTATCTCTTGTTCGTCTTCTTCTATCAGGTGTGCTAGTGCTGGTGCAAACCAGGTATCCAGTTTTGCACGTAGCTGATCGACACCTAATCCTTTCAGTGAAGAGAACACATCAACAGAAACGTCACCACCGAAAGTTTCTACTTGCTTACGAACTTTCAGTAGAGTTTGTTTGCGTGCACCACTTTTTAGTTTATCTGCTTTGGTTAGCAAAACTTGCACAGGAATGTGGCTATCGATGGCCCAGAAAATCATTTGTTGGTCGAGATCTTTCATTGGATGACGAATGTCCATTAGAACCACTAAGCCTTTTAGGCACTCGCGTTTCTGTAGGTATTCACCCAAAGATTTCTGCCATTTGTTTTTCATCTCTACCGGTACTTGAGCAAAACCGTATCCAGGTAGATCGACAATGTGACAACCTTCTTCTACTTTGAAAAGGTTGATTAATTGCGTACGACCAGGTGTCTTTGATGTCTTGGCTAAGCTTTTTTGATTAGTTAGACGGTTAAGTGCACTCGATTTACCAGCGTTTGAGCGTCCTGCAAACGCAATTTCGACACCTTCGTCTTCCGGCAGGTGACGAATATCGGGTGCGCTGGTGATGAAATGCGTATTTTGGTAATGAATTTTTACGCTCACTGTTAACTCCATCTCGACTTTGTGTAGTCGATTGATTACTTTTTTGTGAAAATGTGTAAAATAACCGTGCTCGGCATAAGGTCGCCTATTGTACCATGAGTGTACGCGGTATGTTCACATTCCGTGGTACTGGAAGCTTGATAATTATAATGGAATGTCATGAAGAAATTAGCGCTAATTTTGAGTCTTTTAGCCAGTTGCTCAGTATGGGCCCAAGGTAATATTGAGGCTGGTAAAGCAAAATCACAAACCTGTGTCGCCTGTCACGGAGCAGATGGCAACAGTGCAATAACAACGTACCCGAAACTCGCAGGCCAACACGCTAAGTATCTTGAGAAGCAGTTAAAAGAACTTAAGCTAGGCATGACAAGTGGTGGTAAACAAGGTCGTTACGATCCTGTAATGAGTGGTATGGCAATGCCACTGAGCGATGAAGATATCGCAGACCTATCTGCTTACTACGCTTCGCTACCAGTTTCAGAAAACTCAACACCTGAAGATGTAGTAGCAAAAGGCAAAACGCTTTATACCGCTGGTGATGCCGAGCGTGGCCTAACCGCATGTATTGCATGTCATGGTCCTCGTGGCAATGGTACTGAGCTTTCAGGTTTCCCGAAAATTTCTGGTCAGCATGCTGACTACATCAAAGCTCAGCTAGAAAAATTCCGTGATGGCGACCGTGGTAATGATATGAATGCCATGATGCGCGACATCGCGAAGAAAATGACAGACGAAGATATCGAAGTGCTGTCTAAATACGTTGGCGGTCTGCACTAATATACCTAAATCGCTCAAGATCCTGCATCTTGAGCTGGTTGGGTAGATGTCCCTACGTCGTTCGAGCAACTTGTACAAAAATGCCCTAGTGAATCCACTAGGGCATTTTTGTTCGTGACAGATATCACAGTCGAGTTTGGATGCGAAAGCGATAGTTGGCTCGGCAGTTTGTGAGACATTTGCCATACTTGATGTTGGCTTTTTCTTGTTAGTGTTTTTAAGTTTTTGATTAAATGATAATTTTGATTTTTTAGAAAAATAGGCGGATTATTTTTTCAACCCATTACTTGTGAGCATAACGGGATGGCGTAAAGTAGAAGTCGTTCACAGGGAGTGAATGTAAGGATTTAAGACCACGGTTTAGGTCTCCAAGGATGTAGCTCGGATGCTTGGTGATTTAGAAAGGGATTTAGATAGGTAGGGAGCCTATCAGATAAGGATGGTCATCTCGTCTGACGGTTAAGACAGTGAAACGGATCAGGCACAGGAAGTTGCTCAGTAGACAGGAAGTAAACGGATAGCCAAAACTCATCAGGAAGATGAAAAACAACTCTTTTTGGCAGGGAAAGCTCTAAAAACAAAGGGATCATTGGTGCACCAAATGTGTGCAACACAGTTTCGCCAATTGATGGCACTTAGAAAGCGACAGTCTGACTGTCGCTTTTTTTATATCCGTTGACTTGCTCAGTCGTAACTTGAATTGAGATTACTGCACTTATTTAGCTTTATAGGTTGTAAACAAAGTTTTTTAATAAAAATTGCTGAAAAAATACTCAACAACACTCCAATCCGAGTTCACTTTCTGATATGTTTCGCATCCCTGTTTGAGGAAGTCAGCATGCATACCTGTCCTTTATGCCAAAATCAGCGCACTCACCATTATTTTGAAGATAAGCGTCGTGAATATCTTCAATGTGAGCAGTGCAGCTTGGTATTCGTAAATCCAGACCAACGTTTGGATGCGGAAAGCGAAAAAGCTCACTATGATTTGCATGAGAACAACCCCGATGATTTGGGTTACCGACGCTTTTTGTCGCGTATTGCTGACCCGATCACAGAGCGAATTTCTCCACAATCAAATGGTATCGACTTTGGTTGTGGTCCTGGCCCAACGCTCTCCTTGATGCTGGAAGAGGCGGGGCACAACATGGCGTTGTACGATCTCTATTACCACCCTGATACGTCGGTTTTAGAAAAAACGTACGACTTCATGACAGCAACAGAGGTGATAGAGCACCTCTACCACCCAGATTTGGTGTGGAAGCAATGGTTGAATTTAGTTAAGCCAGGGGGCTGGATAGGCCTGATGACGAAAATGGTCATCGACGTGGAGGCTTTCAAATCATGGCATTATAAGAACGATCTCACTCACGTAGTGTTCTTTAGTCGTGACACGTTCCAGTTCCTAGCAGAGCGGGATAAGCTCGAACTCGAATTTATTGGTAATGATGTAATTTTACTGAGGAAACCCCAGTAATGAGCCGTAGTAAAAAATCTAGAAAGCCGGGTGCCGCTGGTGCACCTGAGTTTGTTGTAACTCGTAACCGTACAGAATCTGATGTGGAAGGTCGTTTACGCAAGCGTGCTAAAAAACGTAAAGGTCTGAAAACGGGTAACCGTAACTCAGAAGTTAATGAGCAGAAAAAGCAAGCTGCTGCACAAAATCGCGACCCGCGCTTAGGCAGCAAAAAGAAAATACCTCTGATTGTTGAACCTGCGAAGAAAATGACGAAGCAAGAGCGTCGTTTGTCGGCAGAGCAAGAACTAGAGATGCTAGAAAATGACGCGCAATTGAACGTGTTGCTAGACCGTATTGAAGCGGGTGAAAACCTGGGCACAGGTCTACAGAGATTCGTCGATGAGAAACTTGATCGCATTGAGAAGCTAATGGACCAACTAGGTTTGTTGGAACCTGAAGAAGAGGAAGACTTCACTGCACCTGCTGAGAAAAGCACGCGCAACGATGATGACTTGCTGGCAGATTTCGACGACATTAATTTCGACGACTATAAAGGATAATTAAGCTATGAATGTAACCTTATTAGCTATTGCTGGTGTTGTGATTATCATCGCACTCGCTTCTTATGCAGGTTACCTTCTGCTTCAATTGAAAAAGCAAAAGGAATTGCAGCTGAAGCATCAAAAATTGGCGATAGACAAACGTAACGCCAACATTTTTGAGAATGTGCATACCTTGTGTCAGGCGGGCATTCAAGGCCAGTGCGATTTATCTGAAATCAGTATCCGTGTGTATAACATCATGGATTATGTACAAGGTGAAGACCGCGTTGATTTCGATAAAACGTACCCTGCGATTTCTGAGCTTTACCACATCGTGAAAGATATGGCGCGTGGCGAAGAACGCCAACAACTTGCCAAGAAAGAGCGTATGCAACAGAACTTGACGCGTCATAAAGCGGAAAGCCGCCTCACTGATGCGATTATTGAGGAGCTCAAAGTGTTGCAGAAAAACGTCCAGCCACTGAATAATCAAATCAATATTCAGATGATTTAAGCGCGACCCCCAATAGTCTCCTTATGGCTAATGGGGGTATCGTGATCACGCTAGCACTTCTTTAGTTTTATACTTAAAAAGCCAGTCGGCGTTGCCACGCTTGTCATCGTCGTATGGCAAAATAGCGGCTCTGAATATCGGGTGACGGCTTTCGTTGCCCTAGCATTTAACGGAAAGTACCACCATGTCGAATCAACACACTGAATCGAAACAGCAAATCGTCTGGGATCAAGCGGTATTGGATAAGTACAACTATTCCGGGCCTCGTTATACGTCGTACCCAACGGCGCTGGAGTTTCATGAAGCGTTCACCATTTCTGATTATGATATGGCATGCACTCAATACCCAGAACGCCCATTATCGCTGTACGTACACATTCCGTTCTGCCACAAGCTTTGTTACTACTGTGGATGTAATAAAGTCATTACGCGCCACTCGCACAAAGCGGATGAATACCTCGACGTGCTTGAACACGAAATTCGTCAACGTGCTGCATTACTTGTGGGTCGCACCGTGACGCAATTGCATTTTGGTGGTGGTACACCGACGTTTCTCTCTGAAAAGCAAATCACGCGTGTAATGAGCCTGCTACGCCAAGAGTTTACTTTTAGTAGCGATGCTGAAATCAGTATCGAGGTTGACCCGCGTGAAATCGAGCTGACCATGCTGGATCATCTGCGTAGTGAAGGCTTCAATCGCTTGAGCATCGGTGTTCAGGACTTCAACAAAGAAGTGCAAAAGCTGGTGAATCGTGAGCAAGATGAAGAGTTCATCGTTGCGATGGTTGCGCGCGCAAAAGAGTTAGGCTTTCGTTCGACGAACCTAGATTTAATTTACGGTTTACCGAAGCAGACCAAAGAATCTTTTGCCAAGACTCTAGAACAAGTGCTAGAGATGCAGCCGGGCCGTCTATCCGTGTTTAACTACGCGCACATGCCACAGCTATTTGCAGCGCAGCGTAAGATTAAAGACGAAGACCTGCCAAAGGCAGAAGAGAAGATGGCGATTCTGCAAGACACCATCGCGACACTGACCGGTGCTGGCTACCAATTTATCGGTATGGACCACTTTGCTTTGCCGGACGATGAACTTGCTGCTGCCCAGCGCGAAGGTATTTTGCATCGCAATTTCCAAGGCTACACCACACAAGGTGAATGTGACTTGGTTGGCTTTGGTGTTTCTGCAATCTCGATGATCGGCGATGCGTACGCGCAAAACCAGAAAGAGCTGAAGAAATACTACGCTCAAGTCAACGAACTTCGTCACGCTCTATGGAAAGGGGTCTCTCTGGACTCCGATGATTTGCTCCGTCGTGAAGTGATTAAGCAGCTGATTTGTAACTTCAAGTTAGACAAGAAAGCCATTGAGTCTGAGTTTAAAGTGAAGTTTGAACAGTACTTTAAAGAAGACTTACAGCTACTTCAGACCTTCATCAACGATGAGCTGGTGGAAGTGGATGACAATGAAATTCGTGTGACGCTGCGAGGTCGTTTGCTGATCCGTAATATTTGTATGAGCTTCGATAAGTACCTGCGAGCGAAGGCGCGTCAGCAACAATTCTCTCGTGTTATTTAATCAGAGATACAGATTCAAGATATAAAAAATGCCAGCAGATGCTGGCATTTTTTTATGTTTTCGCTGGATTTAAGCGCGATCTTTTACTTCTTCTCTCAGTTCCGCTTTTTCTGTTTCTGAAAGGAACGCAATCTCAAGGCCATTGATTTGCGCTTGGCGAATCTGGTCTTGGCTCAGACCAGCGGCTGGTGCTGCTACTTCGTATTCGTATGGCAGTTCGATGCCTTCAACCGCTGGATCGTCAGTGTTCAGACACGCAAGAACGCCATGCTCTAGGAACTGCTTGAGAGGGTGGTTTTCTAGCGTTTCTACCGTACTTGTTTGGTAGTTTGACGTCAGGCAAGATTCAATACCAATGCGGTTTTCTGCTAGGTAATCCATCAGTTTTGGATCGTGAATCGCTTTTACGCCGTGACCGATACGAGTTGCGCCCAGCTCATTGATTGCTTGCCACATGCTCTCTGCACCTGCTGCTTCACCAGCATGGACCGTTACCCCAAGGCCAGCATCGCGTACTTGCTTGAAGTGAGACACAAAGCGATCACCCGGTTGGCCTAGCTCGTCACCCGCAAGGTCGACGGCAACGATGTGATCTTTCTGGCTCAGAATGCCGTCCAGTTCTTGTTGACATGCGTCAGTGCCAAATGTGCGACTCATGATACCGATCAGGTTGGCTTTCACGCCAAAATCGCGCATACCTGCTTGCACACCGTCCACGACGGCTTCAACAACCCCCGCTACTGGTAGCTTGTGTTTCATCGCCATGTAGTAAGGAGAGAAACGCAGCTCAGCGTAATCGATTTGTGCATTTAGCGCGTCTTCTACGTTTTCGTATGCGACACGACGACACGCATCTAGATCGCCCAGTACCGCAACACCCCAGTCGAGCTTAGAAAGGAAAGCAACAAGAGAGGGTTCCGCTTCGACAATTTGAACGTGAGGAGTGAGAGACTCAATATCGTACGCTGGTAGGGCAATGCCAAACTTTTGGCCTAGCTCAAGAATCGTTTTAGTACGAATGTTACCGTCGAGGTGACGGTGCAAATCAGTTAGAGGAAGGTTCTTCGTTATCATTTTGTCGATCCGGATAGTTATGAACTGGAACAGGGCCCAAACATCATCTGTGACAATACATGGGTAAGATTTGCAGTTAAGTATAAATAACAGTTGGGTAGATTGTCAGTAGAGGATGACTAGGAAATCAACGATTCTCGCTCTTTTCTACTTCATGTTCACCAAATGTGTTGGCCATTCTTCTAGTGGCATAGGGCGGCTGTAGTAGAAGCCTTGCACCTGATTACAGCCTAAAGAGCGCAGTAATTGTGCTTGATTGCTATCCTCGACACCTTCCGCGACGACATTAGTTTTGAGACCTGCTGTGATATTGATGACGGCAGCGACGACTGAACTGTTTAAGTTTTCTTGTGTGAGTTGATTGATGAAGGTGCGATCAATCTTCAAGCAAGTAAACGGTAGAGAGTGGAGGTAACCCAGTGATGAGTAACCGGTGCCAAAGTCATCTATCGCGATACCAATACCCATTTCACGCAGTTTAGTCATGTTTTCTAGTGTGGTCGGTGCGCTATCAATGATGCGTGATTCTGTGATCTCTAGTGTGAGGTTACTTGCTGGTAATTTCGTGATATCCAATACGCTTGTCACCGTATCAACAAAACTTGGGCAAGATAGTTGATTAACGGAGATATTCACATGCAGTTGGAAGTCCGACGGCCACTGTTTGCTTTCGATCGCTTGGTAAGTGTCGCGACAAGCTTGTAACAGAATCTGTTGGCCGATGGCTTTGATCATGCCGCTTTCTTCCGCGATTGGGATAAAATCTAATGGTGACACCATACCTGAGTCGCTATGCCAACGCGCCAGTGCTTCGGCGCCACACACTGTGCCACTGACGAGATCCACAATCGGTTGGTAATGAGGAATAAACTCTCGGTTTTCAATGCCAGTTTGGATCTTGGTCAGCATTTGCGTACGAAACTTTGAAGCGCTCGCTAGTTCTGGGCTGTAGTGACAAACACCAGTCAGTGAGTCTTGTTTAGCGTAACTTAATGCGATGCTGGCGTTGCGTAACCATAAAGGCATGGTTTCGTTTGGCTGGGTTTGTACAATACCAAGTGAAATCTTCATCACTACATTCTCTCCTTCCACCATAAATGGGGTGGAAAAGAGTTGCTGTAATCGACGCTCGGTTTGTTTAATTTTGGTTTCAGTGTCGACATTTGAGAGAAACACCGCGAACTCATCACCACCAATCCGAGCCAATAATGCGTTGTCACGAAACTGCTGTTTTAGCCTTTCAGCGATGCTGACCAACAACTGGTCGCCGTTGTGATGACCCACACTGTCGTTGATATCTCTAAATTTGTTGATACCAAGTAAAAATAAACTGCCGTGACAAAGATGAGACTGATTTTCACAGATTTCGACCAAACCCTGACGGCTATATAAGCGTGTTAGAGAGTCATAAACTAACTGTTCACGCAATGCTTTGAATGAAGCTCTTAGATTGTTCGCCATTTCATTAAAAGCATGAACTAGTACGGTTGTCTCATACACATAACCAGGCTTTGGCATGCCGCTATCCCAATCCCCATTTGCCAGGTGCTGAGCGGCGGCGGCCGTCGCGTTAATTGGTCTGGTAACTCGGTTGAAAATGATCCAACTGATGGCGATCCCAAATAGGCTTACAATAATGCCAACGAGCCAACTCTCTTGCTGGCTTTTTGGTAACAGGCCGAGAAGCTCGGACTCCGAAATGGAGGTGCCAATAAACCATGTTAAGCCATTTTGGTCTCGATACGGGGTTAGCCGACTGAAAATACGTTGTCCATCATGTTCAAATGAAAAAGTATAAGGTTGCTTGGTGTTGTTGAGATCGAAAGACCGGACGCGGCTCGCACTGATTTTGATGATCGGGTCTGCGTTTTCAGCGGCAAGCAAACGCTGCCCTTTATCCGAAAATTTTGTGCCCCATGAGATGACGCTTCCCGGGCCTGAGTGAGCGATTAAACGATGATCTGGGTCCATGATGTAGACCGACGCTTTAGTGTTGTATTTTAACTCGCGCAGGAATTCGTTGAATGTATTGATACGAATGTCTGTCACCAAAACACCAGCAAATTGGTCGTGTTTGTACACCGGCGTCATGGCTGATAGCGTAATATCCTGGCGTTCATCAGCGTTGGTATAAATTTCAGACCAAGTGGCGTTTTGGCTCTCCGCAACGGGCTTATACCATGGGCGAGTGCGAGGATCGTATTGGGAGATAACCGTTCGAATGTTGTTACTCACATGGTTGGTCCCATAAATAACCAGATCACCATCGGTGTAGCGATCTTGCACCATTAAGGTGTAATCGTCGGAAAGCTCGCGGCGAAAGCCTGCAAAGTCGCCGTTTTCTGAACCAAATGCGATTACATCCAACTGTGGTATCGATTGGTAAAGATTTTTGAATGCACTCAGCAGGTAGTTTTGAATGTCTGAGGTATCGTGAGGGCGATAAAGGTTGTGATAGCTGACGTTGTGCGCGAGAGCCATAACCGCAGTAAAAGGCTTACGTAGATAGCTATTGAGGTGGTCGTGGACACTTTCGGTTAACACGGAAAGTTGCTTGTCACTGATATCCGTGACCACTTCTTCGTAACTTTGTTTTTGGACGTAGACAATGACACCGATCGCCAGTAAGAAGATCATGACAAATGGAATCAAAACAGCAGTACGCAGTGTAATTTGAGTCGTAGCAGTAGACATCGCCTAATCACATAGATGGTGGTGCGCCACAATTGTACTGATGTTTTTATTAATATCGAGTGACAAACGACGCTCGTTGTTAATGCACCACGTAAGTGATTGTCAGTACAATTCTTTTAATTTTCTGGTGAGTGTATTTCGCCCCCAGCCTAATACTTTAGCGGCATCTTGCTTATGACCTTTAGTGTGCTCTAAGGCTGCTTCTAATAAAATGCGTTCAAATTCTGGTAAAGCGTAAGAAAGCAGTTCTTTATCTCCTGCTGCGAGTGAATGCCGTGCCCAATCCGCCAATTGTTCTTGCCAACTACCATGTGCAGAGTCTGAAATGGATTTTTTCTCTTCGAGTAGTTCGCTTGGCAAGTCATTTGGTAACACTTCGCTACCACTGGCCATAACGGTTAACCAACGGCAAATATTCTCTAATTGACGCACGTTGCCAGGCCAATCAAGACGGTTAAGAATCTCTACGGTCGACGGGTGGAGAGTCTTTGTTTCCACACCAAGCTCATCAGCCGCACGGATAAGAAAATGCTGTGTAAGCTTTTCAATGTCTTGCTTACGCTCACGCAGTGCCGGGATCTGAACGCGAATCACGTTTAAGCGATGAAATAGGTCCTCACGAAAGTCACCTTCGTGCACCAGCTTTTCTAAGTTCTGGTGTGTTGCCGCGACAATTCGTACATCGACACTGATCGGAGAGTGACCGCCCACTCGATAAAACTGCCCGTCAGCTAGAACGCGTAGTAAACGAGTTTGAATGTCCAATGGCATGTCGCCGATTTCGTCTAAAAATAGAGTGCCGCCATTGGCTTGTTCGAATCGTCCTTGACGAACATTGTTTGCTCCCGTAAACGCGCCTTTTTCGTGGCCAAACAGTTCTGATTCGATCAAGTCTTTGGGAATCGCCGCCATATTGAGCGCAATGAAAGGTTTGTTAGCACGTGGACTGTGACGGTGCAGTGCATGAGCAACGAGTTCTTTACCCGTGCCCGATTCACCGTTAATCAAGACTGAAATAGAGGAGCGAGAAAGACGACCAATGGCGCGAAACACCTCTTGCATCGCTGGTGCTTCACCGATAATTTCAGGCGTTTCTGCTGGAATGTCTTCTGGAGAGAGCTGCTCGCGTTTGTTTTCGTGGCTGTGTGCAATGGCTCGTTCAACCAGAGTTAAAGTTTCATCAATATCAAAAGGTTTTGGTAAATATTCAAAAGCACCTTTTTGGTACGCATTCACTGCTGCATCTAAATCTGAGTGCGCGGTCATGATAATCACGGGAAGGTCTGGGTAATCGCGCTGTACTTGTTTTAGTAGCTCCAACCCATCAATACCTGGCATGCGAATGTCTGATACTAGAACATCCGGCACTTCGCGTTCGAGCGCCATTAACACGCTTTCTCCATCGGCATAGGTTTCACATTTGATGTTGGCAGAGGAGAGCGTTTTCTCCATTACCCAGCGAATTGAACTGTCGTCATCAACGACCCAAACATATCCTTTACTCATGTAGTAATCCTTGCAGCAAACCGAAAAACTGACGCGACTTGAAGTCCATTAGCGCAATCAGATCGGCAGATAAATAGTAAATGTTGTGTGACCAGGCCAGCTTTCTACGTCTATTTTTCCATTGTGCTGGTCGATCAAATTTTGCGAAATAGATAGCCCTAATCCAGTTCCTCCCTCGCGGCCACTGACCATGGGATAGAACAGCGTGTCTTGTAGTTCCGGTGGAATACCTGGGCCGTTGTCTGTGATTTCGACACGAGCAGCGAGTTTACAGCGTTTGCCGTGAATATTGGCTTGGTGCACCGTTCTGGTGCGAATGGTTATTTTCCCGTGTTCTTGATGGCTAAGAATTTGTGCGGCGTTGCTGACGATATTAAGCATTGCCTGTTCGATTTGGTCTGTATCCATCAAAATCTCTGGCAAGCTTGGGTCATAATCTCGTTCAATGATGATTGAGCGTTGTGACTCTAATTCAACCAGCTGGCGAACCTTTTCAAGAATTTGGTGCAGATTCTCTTGTGTCTTCTTACCTGGCTTCTGCGGTCCTAGTAATCGATCCACGAGCGCCCTTAAACGGTCTGCTTGCTCAATGATGATGTGTGTATATTCGGTGAGAGAGGGCTCTGGCAGCATTTTTTCTAACAATTGCGCCGCACCGCGTAAGCCGCCAAGCGGATTTTTGATCTCATGTGCAAGCCCTCGGACTAACAGCTTCGCTGCTTGTTGCTGGGCGTGTTGGTTCAGTTCTTGAGAGAGTCGGCGCTGCTGATCAATTTTGCGCATCTCAACCAGAAGCATTAACTGCTTTTGCCAAGTGATAGGGCTAACCGTCACCTCTAGCATTAAAGGGCGGCCATCAACAACGAAAGTGACGTCACTGTCGGTGATGCTTTGGCCACTTTGCAACGGTTGAGTGAGCAGCGCGAGATCCAGCGACGCATGCTGAATCAATTGAGAAAGTGATTGTTCAATAATTCGTTTGGCGCTTTGAGAAAACAGCAATTCGGCAGCCGGATTGGCATAACGGATGGCCAATCCATCATCAAGAATCAGCGTTGCTGTCACCATATTGTTGAGAATGGCACTAGGAAGACTGGTATCCACATTACGTCCTTGTTTTGCTTTAAGATTGTGCGATGCACAATAATGGTGCAATTGAACGTTAAGTATGGCGAATAAATCTTAGAAGAAAAAGTGAAAAGCATCGCTGTGATGTGATTTTTTTCACCAGATATTCTATTTTGCCCCTTTTACGGTCGGCTTAACACTTGCTCTATGTAAATGCACCGTTATAGGGCTAGTAGATGCAATAAGCTTGCCGCTTCTTTTCGCGTGCACAGCAAGTGTGTGAGTGCCTCGGTCAATATTGTTTAACTGCCACACTATATGGCTTTGTGGCGCACCATAAGGTTTTCCATCGAGTAACAATTGCAATTGCTCACCGATACCAAGCTTGCGATTGGTTTCTAATTGAATATTGATGATGCCTCGATTGCTGCGGATGGTCTCGTTGTGCTTGGGAGTCAGCATCGAGAGTTGTAATGGGAGAGGCTTCTCGGTTGTTTTATCTGGCTTGTTTTGTGATGCAGTAGATGGCGTAGTCTGAGGTGCGAGCGATTCAGTACTTTCTACCTCAGGAGCTGGTGCGCTGGCTTCAAGGTTTGGCAGTGCGATCGCTTTTGCTCCTTTGTTTGGTGTATCACTAAAGTGAACCACGCCATTTTCATCTACCCACGTATACGCGACCTGCGCGAAGGCGATAGAGGCGATTAACAATCCGCTGAGTGCACACAGTGATGGAATAAGCTGAACTTTCATTGCTCACCTTCTCTTGTTCGATGATTTCACGTTTCAATGGCTTAGCTCTTTGACCTGTAAGGAAAAATTCTAAGCGTATTTTTATTATCCCCTCATGTTAAACGTCGAAGCTTGAGTGGCGAATACAAAAAAGGCCCGCCTGCGAGGCGAGCCTAATATTTTATTGCTGTGTTTACATTTTACACAGTGTCGACCTTACACAGAGTAGTAAAGCTCGAACTCAACAGGGTGAGTTGTCATGTTCACACGTTCTACGTCCTGAGACTTAAGGTCGATGTATGAATCGATGAAGTCGTCAGAGAATACGCCGCCCGCTGTTAAGAACTCACGATCAGCATCTAGCTCTGCTAGCGCGTCTTTTAGTGAGTATGCAACAGTTGGGATTTCTGCTGCTTCTTCAGCTGGAAGATCGTAAAGGTCTTTATCCATCGCTTCGCCTGGGTGGATCTTATTCTTGATACCGTCAAGACCAGCCATAAGCATTGCTGCGAAACATAGGTATGGGTTCGCCGCTGGGTCACCGAAACGAACTTCGATACGACGTGCTTTCGGGCTTGGTACCACTGGGATACGGATCGAAGCAGAGCGGTTACGCGCTGAGTAAGCTAGCATTACTGGTGCTTCGAAGCCTGGTACAAGACGTTTGTACGAGTTTGTTGATGGGTTAGCGAATGCGTTGATTGCACGAGCGTGTTTGATGATACCACCGATGTAGTAAAGCGCCATTTCAGATAGACCGCCGTACTTGTCACCAGCAAATAGGTTTACGCCATCTTTTGCTAGAGACTGGTGAACGTGCATACCGCTGCCGTTGTCGCCAACAAGTGGTTTAGGCATAAACGTCGCTGTTTTACCAAACGCGTGAGCAACGTTGTGTACAACATACTTGTAGATTTGGATTTCGTCAGCTTTGGTTGTTAGCGTGTTGAAACGAGTTGCGATTTCGTTTTGACCCGCCGTTGCCACTTCGTGGTGGTGCGCTTCAACAACAAGACCCATTTCTTCCATTACTAGACACATAGCAGAACGGATGTCTTGAGATGAATCTACTGGAGCTACTGGGAAGTAACCACCTTTAACGCCTGGACGGTGACCTTTGTTACCTTCTTCGTAGTCAGAACCTGTGTTCCATGCCGCTTCTACGTCGTCGATCTTGAAGAAAGAGCCTGACATGTCCGTCGAGAACTTCACGTCATCAAATAGGAAGAATTCTGGCTCAGGACCGATAAGTACAGTATCTGCAACACCTGTAGAACGCATGAAGTCTTCAGCGCGTTTAGCGATAGAGCGTGGGTCACGGTCATAGCCTTGCATTGTTGCAGGCTCTAAGATGTCACAACGGATATTTAGTGTTGCGTCTTCCGTGAATGGGTCAAGCACAGCAGAAGATGCGTCAGGCATCATTACCATGTCTGATTCGTTGATACCTTTCCAGCCAGCAACTGATGAACCATCGAACATTTTACCTTCTTCGAAGAAGTCTGCGTCGATTTGGTGAGCAGGGATCGAAATGTGCTGCTCTTTACCTTTTGTATCAGTGAAGCGTAGGTCAACAAACTTAACTTCGTTTTCTTGGATCAGCGATAGAACGTTTTCTACTGACATCTTGGATAACCTCCAGTGTTAATAAGCGGTAAAAGCTCGATTTATGAATTATTCATGAAACCTGGCATTGATTAATCAATTTGACTTTTCATTAATCGATGCTGTTTTAACTAAAGCCAAAACCGTGCCAAAAAAAATATTCCATTAATTTCAAGCAATTGTGTTTTTGAATGCTAGTTTGGTGCACTTGCTTGCACCAAAATGATCATTACTTGCACTATTATGGTGCCAAAAATCATTGTTGCACCATAATGTGACAGGTACATTGCGTATTCAGCCCAGTTTTTGAGCAAGAGTCAATTTGAATTATGCATCGATTAGAATAAAGTTGCGTTTAATCAATTCGTTCTGAGGAAGAAAATGGGCATTAAGCGTAAAAATCGCAGAAATGCTCGGGAGTAGATCACATATTTCTAGGCTTTTTGCTAAAATCTGGTACATTATGGCCGTTTTTTTAATCAGCAAATGTCGCCAGAGAGCACCCGTTCTCAGCGTGGGGGCATTTCATCTATCTAAGTGAATCAATATCCATGGCTACTCCACAGATTGATAAATTAAGAAATATCGCGATCATCGCGCACGTTGACCACGGTAAAACCACGTTGGTTGACAAGCTGCTACAACAATCAGGCACGCTTGAGTCTCGCGGTGAAGCTGAAGAGCGAGTCATGGACTCGAACGACATCGAGAAAGAGCGCGGTATTACCATTCTTGCTAAAAACACAGCAATCGACTGGAACGATTACCGTATCAACATCGTAGATACTCCGGGACACGCGGACTTCGGTGGTGAAGTTGAGCGTATCATGTCGATGGTAGACTCTGTACTACTTATCGTTGACGCTGTTGATGGTCCAATGCCTCAAACGCGTTTCGTAACACAAAAAGCGTTTGCTCACGGTTTAAAACCAATCGTTGTAATCAACAAGATTGACCGCCCTGGTGCACGTCCTGATTGGGTTATGGACCAAGTGTTCGATCTATTCGACAACTTAGGTGCAACTGATGACCAGCTAGACTTTAAAGTAGTTTACGCATCTGCACTTAACGGTTGGGCTTCTCTAGAAGAAGGCGAAACTGGTGAGAACATGGAACCACTATTCCAAACTATCGTTGATGTTGTTGACGCGCCAAATGTTGACCTTGATGGTCCACTACAGATGCAAGTTTCTCAGCTAGACTACAGCTCTTACGTTGGTGTTATCGGCGTGGCTCGCGTAACTCGTGGTAGCGTTAAACCAAACCAGCAGGTAACCATTATTGGTGCTGACGGTAAAACTCGCAACGGTAAAGTGGGTACAGTAATGGGCTACCTTGGCCTAGAGCGTCACGAAGTGGAACAAGCTAACGCGGGTGATATCATCGCAATCACTGGTCTTGGCGAGCTGAAAATTTCTGACACTATCTGTGCACAAAACGCAGTAGAAGCATTACCACCATTGTCTGTTGATGAACCAACAGTAACGATGACGTTCCAAGTAAACACGTCTCCATTCGCGGGTAAAGAAGGTAAGTTCGTAACGTCACGTAACATCCTTGAGCGTCTTGAGAAGGAACTGGTACACAACGTTGCACTACGCGTTGAGCAAACAGACGATCCAGATAAATTCCGCGTATCAGGTCGTGGTGAACTTCACCTTTCTATCCTGATCGAAAACATGCGTCGTGAAGGCTTCGAGCTTGCGGTATCTCGTCCAGAAGTAATCATCAAAGAAGAAGATGGTCAGTTGATGGAACCGTTCGAAACGGTAACTATCGACGTAATGGAAGAGCACCAAGGCGGCATCATGGAGAACATTGGCCTACGTAAAGGTGAGCTGAAAGACATGTCTCCAGACGGCAAAGGTCGTGTGCGTATGGACTTCGTTATGCCATCACGTGGTCTGATCGGTTTCCAAACGGAATTCATGACACTGACTTCAGGTTCAGGTCTTCTTTACCATACGTTTGATCACTACGGCCCTCACAAAGGCGGTAACATCGGTCAACGTGTAAACGGTGTACTAATCGCGAACGCGATGGGTAAAGCGCTAACTAACGCACTGTTCAACCTTCAAGAGCGTGGTCGTCTATTTATCGGTCACGGTGTTGAAGTTTACGAAGGTATGGTTATCGGTATTCACAGCCGTGACAACGACCTAACGGTAAACGCACTGAAAGGTAAGCAGCTAACCAACGTTCGTGCATCAGGTACAGATGACGCACAGGTTCTTACTCCGCCAATCAAGATGACTCTTGAGCAAGCACTAGAATTCATCGATGACGACGAGCTAGTAGAAGTAACGCCTGAAAGCATCCGTATCCGTAAGAAGTTCCTAACGGAAAGCGACCGTAAGCGTGCTTCTCGTGGCGCGAAATAATTTTCGTTAAGCGATTCAATTAAGAAGAAGCCTCGAGTTATGCTCGGGGCTTTTTGTTTTCTGGAGTTGAATATGAACCCGATTATTATCACCGGTGGGCCTGGTGCGGGAAAAACAACACTGCTGAATGCGCTAGACGCGTGTGGTTACGCCACGTTTCCTGAAGGGTCTCGCGACTTGATTGAGCAGCAAAGCCAGTTAGAAAATGGTATTTTGCCGTGGACGAATTTACCTGAGTTTGCCAAGTTATGCCTTGGGTTGATGGACAAACAAAAGAGTGATGCGCGTTGTCATGATGTTGCGTTTGTTGATCGCGCCATCCCCGACATCATTGCATACCTACAAGTGGGCGGCTGTAAGGTTGATCAAGCTTTCTTAACCGAAAGCGCTGGGTACCATAGTCAGGTGTTTACTTGTCGACCTGAAGCATCCATTTACGTACAAGATGAAGTGCGTCCGCACAGCTTTGAAGAAGCATTGGAGATTCATCAGTCGTTAGTGAGTGTCTATACTGAGTTGGGTTATGAAGTGGTAGAAGTGCCATGGGGAACTGTGCCAGAGAGGGTAGGCTTTGTTCGAAGAGTCATCGGTTTACTCGGTAAGGTCGCCGACTAAAACCTCCTCGCTAGGAGGAGGTCTGAATCATTTACTTTTGATTGAGCTTTTGTAGGAATTTATCGGACTCTGCAATCGCTTCGTTCATTTGTTTGATCGCAAACTGAATGTCCTTCTCTAAGCTAGAGAACTCACCTTGCAAAGAACCAATCGCACTGGCGTTAAGGTTGTGTTTTAAGTACAACGTGTTGTCACGCAGCGTGTCCAGTACCGGTGTCATCTTTTTCTCTGCACGCTTCATAGCGCTAAGCATGGTTTTGTACGAGGCTTTGGTTTCACGTAGCTTTTGCTCGCTTGAACGACGCAGTTTCGCACTCGAGTACAGCTCTAGCTCATCTTGCCACTCATCAAACAGTGCGCCGGATACGTCTTCAATCGCAGCAATACGGTCACGTACGTCTTGAGCCGCTTTTTCGCTATCTTCGTATTTGTCATTGATGTTGTTGTAGACATTTTCTAGCTCACCACCATCAAAGTTGGTGATCGCAGATAAGGCTTCAAGTGCACTGGTGAATTCTTCTTGTGCATCTTGTTGAGATTCTTTGGCATCTTCGACGCGGTCGACCATAATATCTCGTTTATGATACCCAACCTGCTCCATTGCTGAGTAATAAGCAGATTGACACCCTGTTAAAGTGAAAATTGATAGTACAATTGCTAATAAATAAGGCATTCTTATGTCCTCGGCGCTAATTATGGGATGAACTATGAACCAGTTATCAGAGAGTTACAAGGCGAGATTAATCAATCTACTGCCAAGTTGCGTCGCGTTTTTTACGTACCTTCTTAAGCGATTAACGCATGACCGTGTGAATGTGAACGCGGGCTATCTTGCCTACATTACCTTGTTGTCTATTGTGCCAATGCTGACGGTATTGTTATCAATATTGTCGAAATTTCCCGTTTTTGCGAACGTTGGTGAGGTGCTGCAAGGCTACATTATTGAGAATTTTGTGCCGGCTTCTGGAGAAGCTGTACATACGGCATTACAGGAATTTGTGGCGAATACGGGCAAAATGAGCGCGGTTGGCGGTGGGTTTTTATTCATCGCAGCGGTCATGCTGATTTCCAACATTGATAAGAACTTAAACTACATTTGGCGAGTTAAAGACAAGCGCCGTTTAGTCTTTTCATTCTCTATGTATTGGATGGTACTCACGTTAGGGCCGATCATGGTCGGTGCGAGTATTGCGGCGACGTCGTACGTGACTTCGCTGCAAATTTTAGAGAATGAGACATTATCTGGTGCGTTTAATTTATTTCTGCGTTGGCTACCGTTGTTGCTGTCCTTTTTTGCTTTTCTTGGCTTGTATATTCTAGTGCCGAATAAAAAAGTACACCTCGCTCATGGTGCCATGGGGGCAGCAGTCGCCGCGATACTGTTCGAGTTGAGTAAAAAAGGCTTTGCACTCTACATCACTCAGTTTCCGTCTTATCAGCTCATCTACGGCGCGTTAGCGGCGATTCCTATCTTATTTGTTTGGGTGTATTTATGCTGGATGATCGTGTTATTGGGGGCGGAAGTTACGGCTGCGCTTGGTGAGCGAGAGCACTGGAGTGAAGATTTAGACATGATACACTCGACCGCTGAATCTCAGTTAACAGATGAAGGAAGCGAGAGTAGTGATAGCGCTAATTCAACGAGTCAGTGAAGCAGCCGTCCGTGTGGATGGTGAAGTCGTAGGAGAAATTGATCGTGGTCTGCTGGTCTTATTGGGCGTAGAGAGGGACGACGATGAAGCTAAAGCAAAGCGTTTAATGGAGCGTGTTACAACCTACCGTGTGTTCGAAGATGACGAAGGCAAGATGAACCTAAACGTTAAACAGGTGGAAGGTAAAGTGCTGGTGGTTTCTCAATTTACGCTGCCTGCGGATACAAAAAAAGGCACGCGAGCTGGCTTTTCTCGCGGTGCGCATCCTGTTGATGCAGAGCGCTTGTATGATTACTTTTCTGACTTGTGTGAAGAAGTCTTACCCACACAGCGTGGCCGCTTCGCTGCCGATATGAAAGTGTCTTTGGTGAATGACGGTCCAGTGACGTTTTGGTTGCAGGTCTAATCTGGTAACACAGGCGCCATAGTCTAAGCTTTAACTCCAAGCTCATGGAATTGGCTTGGAGTAATTTTTCCGACACTGATTAGTGTTGTGCTTTCAAAGGATTGATATGTTCAAACTCATTACTCCCAAAACCGATAATCAGATAAACAAGTATTATCAGTTTCGCTGGCAACTGCTTCGTGAGCCATGGCGTATGCCGATCGGCTCTGAGCGCGATGAATACGACGAAATGAGCCATCACCGCATGATTGTTGATGGTCGAGGTCGTCCTATGGCGATTGGCCGTTTATACATTACGCCGGACAATGATGGCCAGATCCGCTATATGGCGGTTAAAAATAATCGCCGTAGCAAAGGGATGGGTTCGCTGGTTTTGGTTGCACTAGAGTCGTTAGCGCGCCAAGAAGGAGCGAAACGCTTGGTGTGTAATGCCCGTGAAGATGCCATCGCCTTTTATGAAAAAAATGGCTTTGAGCGTCGAGGTGAGCTGACCGATGAGCGTGGCCCTGTGCGCCATCAGCAAATGGTGAAGCAACTGGATCCGATGGCTAATGTGTTACGTCGCCCTGAATGGTGTACTGAGCTTCAACAGCGCTGGGAGCAACAAATCCCAATTAGCGACAAAATGGGGATCAAAATTAACCAGTACACGGGTTACCAGTTTGAATGCTGTGCGCAGCTTAATCCTAACCTTAATCCGCATAACACCATGTTCGCCGGGTCAGCTTTTACCTTAGCAACCCTGACAGGGTGGGGGATGACGTGGCTGCTGCTTAAAGAGCGTGGGCTGCACGGTGATATTGTGTTGGCCGACAGCTCGATTCGTTATCGTCAACCAGTCGAACAAAACCCCGTGGCGAGTACTTCGTTGGATGGGATCAGTGGTGACCTAGACCGATTGGAGTCGGGACGCAAAGCACGCATCGTTATTCACGTAGTGATTTATAGTGGTGACACGCCAGCTGTGGATTTTGTCGGTACCTATATGTTGATACCGAACTACTCGCAGTTACTCAGTTGCTGATGGGGTAAGCGCCGACTGATCTGCTGGGCGCTTATCTGTTTCACCTTCTTGCTCTGTCGGTGAGAGGGTTTGTTCTGCTGCGGAATTCGTGTCGGGTACTTCATCTTCTTCGATAACTTCTTCGTAAAGCTCTTCCTCTTGAGTCTCCAAATGGATGTTATCAATCACGATAGGTTGCTCGATGGAAGGCTCATTTTTCAGTGGAGTCTCAATATCAGTAGGCTCGGCCAGTTTTGATGCGTTCACGCACTCATTACGGTGGGTTTCACCACTTAGTAGATCGCCTTCAATGTTTCCGCACGACTCTTCCAATTGATAAGTAATGCCACTTAGCGGGTTGTTGGCCATATCAAATGTTCCCCAAACCTTACCACTTATGGCTTTTCCTGAGATGGTGACCGGCGTTATGGCAACTTCCCCTCGTTGCGCGCTTAAACGCAGTGGACTTAAGGTAATGGCTTTGAGCGAATGATCCGCTTGGGACTTCAAGCGGGTATCTCGGAGGTTGGCTTCCACTTCACCCGACAAGCTGTAGGCCAGCATGTTGCGATCACCTGACAACCCTTGTAGATCGAGGCTGAGATCGGAAAAACCATCAATAGCCAGTGTGTCGGGTAAAAAATAATCGTGGAAGAGCGATAAGGGAATACCATCAGCATTGACGTTGAGCGCCCAAGGTTGGCTCGGGGTACTCAAATCTATCTGTCCGATGCCTTCTACGTAGCCTTGCTCGAGTGGCGCAAAAAGGCGAGTCAATTGCCAAAAGCCATCTTTGCTTTGCATGGCAAGTGCTGCGTGAGACGTGAGTATTTGGTCATAGCTGGCGTTGACAACGCTGACTTCCAATTCGCCTTGCCAAAGGCCCCAACGTTGAGCCGACTGTTTAATATCAAGCTGTTGTCCTTCGATATTTAAACCGGAAAGTTGCCAATAAGGTTCGTGAGATAGCTGGATAATTTGGCTGCGCTCAATGTCGAGTCGTTCGATTGCAACATGCTCTAACTCGCTGGTGGCGGCGTGCCACCAATTTAGGTTGTCTTCTGGCTGTGTTGCCCACTTGAGGCCTTGAATAGAGGCTTCTTTGAGCTTCCATTGTGTTGGCGTGAACAATCCAGAAACTTGCACTCGACCTTGCTGCCAATCTAAACTGAGCTCGTTGAGCTGGATTACTCCTGGCTCGATAGCGGCACTCAAACGTGGCTCTATTGCGGTTTGCTGCTGGAATCGAACGCTATCCGCCTGCAATGACACTTGAGCTTTTGTCTTCCAGAGAGACAGTGGCAGTGTGGCGTTTTCCACAGAAAGATCCAAGTTCTGCCAGTGCCAGTCGCCCCATTCAATATCGACGTTAAGCAAATCTAAGCTATTAATATGATTAATGTTAAATGGTAGATCGTGCCAAGGTTTTGCAAGCAGTGATTGGCGCTGCGTATTACTCAGTTTCAGCTTGTTGATGGTCACATTTACTAAAGACCAACCTTGAGGATACTGCTCCCCTTGCCCAGATATTTGACTGTGACGCCAGTTAAAAGAGATGCCATAAAGCGTACTGTCTTGCGGTTTGTAGTCTATATCGACTAAGACTTGATTAAAGGCTTCGCCATTCCAATAGAGTTGGTCAGCTGCAAGTTGAACTTCGCCATATGGTATTAATTGACCATTCCATTGTGGTGATTGAATTTGAAGGTCAATGCCATTGGCAGAGAACTGCTCGTCGGCGTAATCAATATTTTTGAGCGCGATTTGATGGAATAAAACGTTATCTAAAGGTGGGAGCTTTGGTGCACCATACTGCAAGCTCATACCATCAATCAATAAACTATCAACGATCCATTTACCATCGCGATAAACATCGGGATTCATCCATAAATCGACTTGCTCGATGTAAGACGCATCGTCTCCGCTGGTGTTCACGCGTTGTAAAGTTAGGTGATAGGGAAAGCCATAACGCACGCTTTCGGCCCGGAAGGGAAGAGAAAAGGTGTTTGACAGCAAGCGCCAGGTTGCGTCCGCGTAAGATGTTGTTAGCAGCGCAATCGTAGCGGCCGGAATGGCAACTAAGATAACCAGTAACAGAAGTAGAACTCGACGCGCTGTTTTCATCTTTGCTAGAACCTACGTGTGTTATGAAATAAAACTAGATAGGCTTTAGCTTGTATCAATATTCTGTGGTATTCAATAAAAAGCCCCTCAAAAGAGGGGCTTGAAGCAATTTTTGTAACTTGGCCTACGTAAAGGTGATAAGTTAATGCCAACTTTTCACTGAGTTTACGCGACGTCGCTGTTACTCGATTTAATCAATCTGAGGACCAGCCGCAACCAGAGATTTACCTTCAGCGTTGTCTGTGTACTTATCAAAGTTATTGATAAAGCGCGCTGCTAAATCTTTCGCTTTGCTTTCCCACTGAAGTGGGTCAACGTACGTGTCGCGAGGGTCTAGAATGCTAGGATCCACACCTGGTAGTGAAGTCGGTACTTCAAGATTGAAGATAGGAATGTGCTTAGTTGGTGCATCTTCAATCGAACCATCAAGAATCGCATCAATAATTCCGCGCGTATCTTGAATCGAGATACGTTTGCCAGTGCCGTTCCAACCTGTGTTCACTAGGTAAGCCTCAGCGCCTGCTGCTTCCATGCGTTTAACCAGTACTTCTGCGTATTTAGTTGGGTGAAGTGTTAGGAACGCCGCGCCGAAACAAGCAGAGAAAGTTGGTGTTGGCTCAGTAATACCGCGCTCTGTTCCCGCTAGTTTGGCGGTAAAGCCAGACAGGAAGTGGTACTTAGTTTGCTCAGGTGTCAATTTAGATACTGGAGGCAGTACGCCAAATGCATCGGCTGATAGGAAGATCACTTTATTCGCGTGACCGCCTTTTGATACTGGCTTAACGATATTATCGATATGGTAGATAGGGTAAGAAACACGTGTGTTTTCTGTTTTCGAACCATCATCAAAGTCGATAGAGCCATCGCCACGTACTGTTACGTTTTCTAGCAGTGCATCACGACGAATTGCGTTGTAGATGTCCGGCTCCGCTTCTTTCGAAAGTTTGATGGTTTTTGCGTAACAACCACCTTCGAAGTTGAAGACACCGTCATCATCCCAGCCGTGCTCATCATCACCAATTAGCGCACGTTTAGGATCAGTCGACAGGGTCGTTTTACCCGTACCAGATAGACCGAAGAATACCGCTACATCGCCATCTTTGCCCATGTTAGCGCTACAGTGCATTGATGCGATGTCTTTTAGTGGAAGGAAGTAGTTCATCATGGCGAACATACCTTTCTTCATTTCACCGCCGTACCAAGTACCACCGATAAGTTGCATGCGCTCAGTTAGGTTAAATACGGTGAAGTTTTCTGAGTTCAGGCCTTGCTCTTCCCATTTTGGATTAGTGCATTTTGCGCCATTCATTACTACGAAGTCTGGTTCAAATGTCGCTAACTCTTCTTCTGTCGGGCGAATAAACATGTTTTTAACGAAGTGCGCTTGCCATGCGACTTCTGTGATAACACGAATGCTCAAACGTGTATCTGGGTTTGCACCACAGTAACCGTCAACAACAAACAAGCGTTTGTTAGAAAGCTGGTTTGTGACCAGTTCTTTTAGCTCGTCCCACACTTCAGGAGTGATTGGCTTGTTATCATTTTTCACTTGATCAGACGTCCACCACATATGTTCTTCTGTCGTAGCGTCTTTGACGATGTATTTATCTTTTGGTGAGCGACCAGTAAAGATGCCAGTGTCAACGGCAACCGCACCTAGTTCAGTAACCACGCCGCGCTCATAACCGGTTAGGTCTTCACGCGTTTCTTCCTCAAACAACATTTCGTAGCTTGGGTTGCGAATAACCTCTTTTACGTTATGCAGTCCGTGCTTGGTTAGATCAAGTGTTGCAGCCTTAGTATGTTCCATAACGGTCATAGGTGCTCCTTATAAGGATTTTGTAGGGATTTTGTAAGAATGTTTTAATTTTAATCTGCTCACCATGCTAGCAACGGGGCGGGGAGAAAACAGGGAGATAGCTCAAAATTTACCCATGATTTCAATAAGGTTTTAGGTAACCCGTCACATATTGGTGGGAATAGTCTATCGTGCACGCAATCCTTTGCGCTAGGGCAAAATCATTATTAATTGTTTAAAATTAAGCAGTTGTTTTATTACGCTTGAGGTTAGTTATTACGAGGGGTTGATCACAAAAAGGCCAGCATTAAGCTGGCCTTTTGTAGGGTAAATTACGTGCTTGATAAGCTATGTAAATTAATGCAGGGTTTTCTTGTCCGTAGAAGCTTGTGCATACAGTTCAGTGACTTCAGATTCGTCGAACGTATAAGTTGTGCCACAGTAATCACAATGTAAAGAAACTGATCCAACTTCTGCCAAAATGTCATAAATTTCAGCTTTCTCAACGGTGATGATTGCGGCACCGCTACGCTCACGAGAACAGCCACAATGGAACTCGACAGGTTGCGGCTCGTACAGACGTACTTTGTCTTGGTTATATAGTCGATACAATAACTCGTTCGCTTCTAAACCAAACAATTCTTCATCTTTTACTGTATCAGTGAGCTGCTCTAGATGTTCGAAATCATCTGGAGAGCCAGTGCCGTCAGGGATCACTTGAATCAACATACCTGCTGCGTGTGCTTTGCCCTCATGCTCACCAGTGCGGATCCATAGGCGCGTTTTTAACTGCTCTGAGTTTGCAAAGTAGCCTTCTAGCACTTCTGCTAAAGTGTCACCTTCTAATCCAACGACACCTTGGTAACGCTCGCCGTTTTTCGGTTCGATAGTGATCACAAGGTAGCCCTTACCCATTAGATCGTGAATGTTTGCGTCATCGGCAATATCGCCTTCCCAGCGAGCTACGCCACGAACACGTTGGTTATGGTCACCGTTGATAACGGCAAGAGACACAGGACCGTCGCCTTGTAGCTGGATGGTGATCGAACCTTCGAACTTAAGAGTGGCAGTTAAAAGAGTAGTTGAAACGAGTAGCTCACCCAGCAGTTTCTCTATTGCTGCCGGATATTCCTTGCTGGAGATAACACGTTGGTACGCTTCATCTAATTGTACCAACTCGCCACGTACTGAAAGATCTTCGAATAGGTAGCGGTTTAAAACATTATTTGCCATGGAGTGCTTTCCTCGTTGGTAATTCCGGCTTTTATTGGTGTTTGAACTTAATGATGTCTCGGCGCTGCTTTTTATCTGGGCGGCGTTCCGGACTTGGGTTGTGGGCATTAAGCTTACGTTGAGTCGCGTGTTCCTCACGTTTCGCTATACTTTCATTAGTTTCGCGATATAAGGTTTGTGCGATGGGAGCGCCTCGGCGTTGATCTGAGATTTGTTCGATGATCACGATTTTTTCTTCGTTGCCTTGACGAAGTCTTACTTCAGCGCCCACTTCAACGATTTTACTCGGCTTGCTTCGTTGGCCATTATAGTGGACTTTACCGCCATCGACCATGTTACGCGCGATGGAGCGGGTTTTGTAAAATCTTGCGGCCCATAGCCATTTATCTAGCCTAACGGCTTCATTTAGGGAACTCATAGAACACTACGCTATCTAATCACTGCCCGAATACGGCAATGAGTGATGGATTATTCACCTACAGATGGAGTCAAGGCGTATTTTTTTCAAGGGAGTTGGCAAAAACTGCATAAGAAAAAGGTATGAAAGACAACTTGTGATATAGTTCACTGCTCTTTGTTGAGTAATAATTTTATTGCAAATTTAGCAATTTAAAGTCGATAGCTATCGTTATAGCTTAAATGACGGACGTTAGAATAAAGGAATCCATTCAGTGAAACGTTTAGAGCTAAGTGCAGGATTATCAAGCAGACCGCTACTGGCTCAGATCAAGTCCAATCATTATACCATTCAAGCCAAACTTAGCTTGTTGCTTACCTGTCTGTTTATTGCGATAACCGGATGGATACTTGGCAAAATTGTGTGGTTAGCCATACCTCAATCGTCGGAAGTGCCGCAATGGCGTCCATCGGCGAGTAGCGTTACTGCGAGTAATAAAGGCGACGCGATAGATTTTAATGCCCTTCAGAATGCCAACCTATTCGGTAAATTCACTGAGCAAAAAGCGGCAGTTGTAGAACAGCCTATTGTTAAAGACGCCCCTAAGACGCGCCTTAACCTCACCCTAGTCGGTGCGGTTGCCAGCAGTGATGCCAATACCAGCCTTGCTGTTATTGCTAACCGAGGTAAGCAAGCTACGTACGGTTTGGGTGAAGAAATCGAAGGGACACGTGCGACGCTAAAAGCGGTATTGGTGGATCGCGTCATCATTGATAACCAAGGTCGAGACGAGACCTTAATGATGCAAGGTATAGAATATAAGAAGCTATCTGAATCGCCGCAGGTAGCTAGGGCGCAAGCTCAGCGAGCAGAAGCAGCGACGTCTGACGTTGGAGAGAAATTAGAGCAAATCCGCGAGGAAATTGCGAAAGATCCACAAAGCGTTTTTAAATACATCACCATTTCACCCGTCAAAAAAGACGGAGACATTGTTGGTTATCGAGTATCACCTGGTCGTGATGCCGCATTATTTAATGATGTAGGGCTACAACCTGGTGATATTGCGGTTCAACTGAACGGGATCGATTTAAGTGATCCGTCTTCTTCAGTACAACTGATGCAAGTGATGAGCGATCCGCAAGAATTAAATTTAACTGTTGAGCGAGACGGCCAACAGTACGATATCTATATCCAATTGTAAGACTTAGGCAACCGGCGTAAGTTCAGGGAGACATACGTGAAACATTGGTTCAGCAAAAGTGCTTGGCTACTAGCAGGAAGTTTACTCTGCGTACCAGGTGCAATGGCAAACGAATTTAGTGCGAGCTTTAAAGGCACTGATATTCAAGAATTCATCAACATAGTGGGTCGTAACCTCGAAAAGACCATCATTGTTGATCCTTCAGTACGCGGTAAGATCGATGTCCGCAGCTATGACGTACTTAACGAAGAGCAATATTACAGCTTTTTCCTTAATGTCCTTGAAGTATACGGTTACGCAGTCGTAGAGATGGACAATGGGGTACTTAAGGTTATCAAAGCAAAAGACTCAAAAACCTCAGCAATCCCTGTGTTAGGTGATGGTAGCGCGCAAGGCGATAGTGTTATCACTCGAGTTGTCGCGGTGCGTAATGTGTCGGTCCGTGAGTTGTCTCCTCTACTTCGCCAGCTGATTGATAACGCCGGTGCCGGTAACGTGGTTCATTATGATCCAGCGAATATTATCTTGATTACTGGTCGTGCGGCAGTAGTGAATCGCTTAGCAGAGATCATCAAGCGTGTTGACCAAGCCGGCGATAAAGAAATTGAATTGGTGGAGCTGCGTAATGCATCTGCTGCTGAAATGGTACGCATTGTCGAAGCACTGAATAAAAGTGCGAATCAGAAAAGCACGCCAGAGTTCCTTGAACCTAAAATTGTGGCCGATGAACGTACTAACGCGATTTTAATTTCTGGTGATCCAAAAGTAAGAGCCCGCTTGAAACGTTTGATTCGTCAACTTGATGTTGAAATGGCGACAAAAGGTAACAACCGAGTTGTGTACCTGAAAAATGCGAAAGCTGAAGACTTGGTGGATGTATTGAAAGGTGTTTCCGATAACCTGCAAGCTGAAAAACAAGCCGGTCAGAAAACATCAGGTGCATCGCGTGGTGAGGTCGTCATTGCTGCTCACGCTGCAACTAACTCGTTAGTTTTAACAGCGCCGCCAGATATTATGATGGCATTACAAGACGTCATTTCTCAACTCGATATTCGTCGTGCTCAGGTTCTTATTGAAGCGTTAATTGTCGAAATGTCTGAAGGTGATGGTATTAACCTAGGTGTTCAGTGGGGTTCGTTAGAAACGGGTGCTGTAATTCAGTACGGTAACTCAGGAGCCCCGATTGGTCAGGTGATGGTTGGTCTAGAAGAAGCAAAAGATCAAACCCGAACTGAATACTATACCAACTCTAATGGCGAACGAACGCCATATGATGTTACTGAATCAGGTGACTACTCTACGCTAGCGTCAGCGCTTAGCGGAGTAAATGGTGCGGCAATGAGTATTGTCATGGGTGACTGGACAGCGCTAATTAGTGCTGTTGCTTCTGACTCCAACTCAAACATTCTATCTTCTCCGAGTATTACCGTAATGGATAATGGCGAAGCATCATTTATTGTGGGTGAAGAGGTTCCGGTTATTACGGGCTCTACGGCTGGCTCAAACAACGACAACCCATTCCAAACGGTTGACCGTAAAGAAGTCGGTATCAAACTCAAAGTAGTGCCACAAATTAACGAAGGTGACTCTGTACAGTTAAACATTGAACAAGAAGTTTCCAACGTATTAGGCGCAAACGGTGCGGTTGACGTTCGCTTTGCTAAACGACAGTTAAACACCTCTGTCATGATCCAAGATGGTCAGATGTTGGTTCTTGGTGGTTTGGTCGATGAACGCGCACTTGAAAGTGAGTCTAAAGTGCCGCTATTGGGTGACATTCCGGTACTGGGTCACCTGTTCAAGTCAACTAGCACGCAAACAGAAAAACGTAACTTGATGGTGTTCATCAAGCCGACGATTATTCGCGATGGTGTGACGGCTGACGGTATTACGCAGCGTAAATACAACTTTATTCGCGCAGAACAGCTTTATAAAGCGGATCAAGGGTTGAAGTTGATGGCAGACGAGAAGATCCCGGTTATGCCAGCCTTTGGCCAGGAGCGTCAGCACCCAACAGAGATTCAAGCGTTTATTGATCAAATGGAAAACAACTAATGGTTGATATGTTAGACACAGCGCCAAGTATGCGTCGTCTGCCATTCAGTTTTGCCAACCGCTTTAAACTGGTGCTGGAGACAGAGCATCCTGAGCGTCCACCTATTCTTTACTATGTCGAGCCGCTTAACCCTGCGGCTCTGGTTGAAGTCCGTCGTGTATTAAAGAAAAGCTTCGTACCGCAACCTATCGATAAAGAAGCCTTTGATAAAAAGCTGACCGAAGCATATCAACGCGACTCGTCTGAAGCGCGTCAGTTGATGGAAGATATTGGTGCTGATAGCGATGATTTCTTCTCTTTGGCTGAAGAACTGCCGCACGATGAAGACTTATTAGAATCGGAAGACGATGCGCCAATCATCAAATTGATCAACGCCATGTTGGGCGAAGCGATCAAAGAAGGTGCGTCGGATATTCATATTGAGACGTTCGAGAAAACCCTTTCGATTCGTTTTCGTGTCGATGGCGTATTGCGTGAAGTTCTGACCCCAAGTCGTAAGCTAGCGCCTTTGCTAGTTTCTCGTGTGAAGGTTATGGCTAAACTAGATATCGCAGAAAAGCGTGTGCCTCAAGATGGCCGTATTTCGTTGCGTATCGGTGGTCGTGCGGTGGACGTGCGTGTATCTACGATGCCGTCCTCACATGGTGAGCGCGTGGTAATGCGTTTGTTGGATAAAAACGCGACTCGTCTTGATTTACATAGTTTGGGCATGACACCTTCAGTGCATGACAACTTCCGTCACTTGATTGGCCGCCCTCACGGTATCATCTTGGTCACGGGCCCGACAGGTTCTGGTAAATCAACCACCTTGTACGCTGGCTTGCAAGAGATCAATAGCAACGAACGCAACATTTTAACGGTTGAAGACCCGATCGAATTTGATATTGATGGTATCGGTCAAACTCAGGTGAACCCAAAGGTCGACATGACTTTTGCGCGTGGTTTGCGTGCCATTCTGCGTCAGGACCCGGATGTGGTGATGGTCGGTGAGATCCGTGACTTAGAAACCGCACAAATTGCAGTGCAAGCGTCCTTAACGGGTCACTTGGTAATGTCTACTCTCCACACCAACACCGCAGTGGGTGCGATTACGCGTCTACGTGATATGGGTATTGAGCCATTCCTTATTTCTTCTTCGTTATTAGGGGTGCTAGCGCAGCGCTTAGTTCGAACGCTTTGTCCAAGCTGTAAAGAGCCGTATGAAGCCGATGCGGAACAGAAAAAACTGTTTGGTATGGAAGCGCATGAACCGTTAGAACTGCACCGAGCAAAAGGCTGTGAAGCGTGTAACCAAAAAGGCTACCGAGGTCGAACAGGTATCCACGAGCTCATTATGGTTGATGAGCAAGTGCAAGAGTTGATTCATCGAGAGTCTGGTGAACAAGAAATTGAGAGAGCCGTTCGCGCCCATACGCCAAGTATTCGCAGTGATGGTTTAAGCAAAGTACGTCGTGGTATTACGTCACTTGAAGAAGTGATGCGAGTGACGAAGGAAACCTAATGGCGGCATTTGAGTACAAAGCGCTAGATGCAAAAGGCAAGCATAAAAAAGGCACGATAGAAGGGGACAACGCCCGACAAGTGCGCCAGCGACTCAAAGAGCAAGGGATGATCCCGATTGAAGTGGTCGAGACGAAAGCTAAATCGGCTAAGTCTTCAGGTTCAGTCAGCTTTAAGCGCGGCATCTCGACATCTGAGCTGGCACTCATCACACGGCAATTGTCTACGCTAGTCCAATCAGGAATGCCTTTGGAAGAGTGTTTGCGTGCGGTCTCTGAGCAGGCTGAAAAGCCGAGGATTCGTTCTATGTTGGCTGCGGTTCGCTCGAAAGTAACCGAGGGTTATCCGCTCGCCGACAGTTTTGCCGATTACCCACACGTGTTTGATGAACTGTACCGCTCCATGGTTGCGGCGGGCGAAAAATCAGGTCACCTCGATACCGTATTAGAGCGTTTGGCAGACTATGTCGAAAACCGCCAAAAGATGCGATCTAAATTGCTTCAAGCCATGATTTATCCTGTAGTTTTGGTGGTATTCGCGGTTGTCATCGTTTCGTTCTTATTGGCGACAGTGGTTCCTAAAATCATTGAACCCATCATTCAGATGGGCCAAGAGTTACCTCAATCGACGCAATTTTTACTGGCAGCCAGTGAGTTTGTGCAAGATTGGGGGCTGATTATTTTCGTTGTGCTGGTGGCGCTTTTCTATGGCCTCAAACTGGCGTTGCAAAAGCCAGACTTTCGCTTAGCTTGGGACAGAAAAATCTTGAGCTTACCGCTAATAGGTAAGATCTCTCGAGGTTTGAATACCGCACGATTCGCGCGAACACTTTCGATCTGTACTTCCAGTGCGATTCCAATTCTCGAGGGTATGCGCGTTGCGGTAGATGTTATGTCTAACCGTTATGTGAAGCAGCAAGTGTTGCTTGCAGCGGATAACGTTCGAGAGGGCGCTAGTTTGCGTAAGGCGTTGGACCAAACCCGCTTGTTTCCACCAATGATGCTACACATGATCGCCAGTGGTGAGCAAAGTGGTGAATTAGAGAGCATGTTGACGCGGGCAGCCGATAACCAAGATCAAAACTTTGAATCAACAGTCAATATTGCTCTGGGTGTGTTTACTCCTGCGCTGATTGCATTAATGGCTGGATTAGTGTTGTTCATTGTGATGGCGACCTTGATGCCAATGCTAGAAATGAATAATTTGATGAGCGGATAATTTCGAATTAAGACGTGTCTACTAACGGCATGGCTTTAATCTAACTTTCGGAGAAAAAAATGAAGTTTAAGCGTAGTAAACAACAGGGTTTTACACTTTTAGAAGTGATGGTTGTTGTCGTTATCCTTGGTATTTTGGCAAGTTTCGTTGTTCCAAACCTATTGGGTAACAAAGAGAAGGCTGACCAACAAAAAGCGATTACGGACATCGTAGCGCTGGAAAATGCCCTAGATATGTACAAGTTGGATAACAGCGTTTACCCAACAACGGACCAAGGTCTAGAAGCATTGGTTAGCAAGCCATCTAACCCAGAGCCACGCAACTACCGTGATGGTGGTTACATCAAACGTCTTCCTAATGACCCCTGGGGCAACCAGTACCAATA
This sequence comes from Vibrio sp. Vb1337, assembly GCF_033338715.1. NCBI lineage: Bacteria > Pseudomonadati > Pseudomonadota > Gammaproteobacteria > Vibrionales > Vibrionaceae > Vibrio > Vibrio sp. Vb1337. Next base: position 110,970 of record NZ_JAWOTD010000009.1, read on the forward strand.
CTTAAGCCCAGGTGATAACGGTACAATCGATATCTTCACTCTAGGCGCAGATGGCCAAGAGGGTGGAGAAGGTCCAGCTGCAGATATTGGCAACTGGAACATGCAAGACTTCCAATAATTGAGCCTAAGCCAGCACTAATGAAACAAATGCGAAAACATAACGGTTTTACATTGATAGAAATTCTATTGGTGCTGGTTTTGCTATCTCTTACGGCTGTGGCCGTGATCTCGACGTTACCGACTAGCCAAAAAGATCTTTCCAAACAGTATGCTCAAAGCTTTTTTCAGCGTTTACAGTTGCTCAATGAAGAAGCGGTGCTGAGCGGTAAAGATTTTGGCGTTCGAGTGGATGATGCCAAATCGACCTACGTTTTACTGAGTTTAACCTCAGAAGGTTGGCTGCCTCTGAAATTAAAGCAGATTCCGAGCAAAACCAAGCTAGAAGAAGATATTGCGCTACAACTCGAGCTCGGAGGTGGTGCTTGGGATAATGATGAGCGCTTATTCAAACCAGGTTCTCTTTTTGATGAAGACATGTTCGCAGAAGAAGAGGACGAAAAGAAAATTGAGCCACCGCAAGTGTTTATCTTTTCCAGCGCCGAAGTCACGCCATTTACCCTGTCTTTTTTTCCGCAAAATGGTGATGCCTTTAATGACGGTTGGCGAGTCATTGGCAAAGAAAGTGGACAAATTTTGTTATTAGCTCCGGGCGAAGAAGTGAAAGAGGATGAGAATGCGCAATTTTAAGCAAGCTCGCCCAAATTTGAGTCATCGCCGGACGAGAGGCATGACCTTACTGGAAGTATTGGTCGCACTGGCAATTTTCGCTACCGCTGCCATCAGTGTCATTCGCTCTGTGAGCCAGCATATTAATACAATCAGTTATCTAGAAGAAAAAATGTTTGCAGCCATGGTTGTGGATAATCAGATGGCAAATGTGATGTTGAATACCGGAGAACTCAAAGCGAAAAACGGCACAGAAGAGCTGGCAGGACGCACTTGGTTCTGGAAAGTCACGCCAGTCGCCACGACGCAGCCATTGCTGAAAGCATTTGATGTGAGCGTCTCGGTAGAGAAAAGCGCGAGCCCTGTAGTAACGGTACGAAGCTATGTGGCGCAATAATCATCTCCGCGCAAACACGCGCCAAAGGGTAAAAGGTTTTACACTTATTGAAGTGTTGGTATCGATTGCCATCTTTGCCAGTTTAAGTGTCGCAGCGTACCAAGTGGTATCGCAAGTACAGCGTAGCAATGCGCTATCACAAGAACGAACCCAACGCTTAAACGAAATTCAGCGTGCCATGGTTATGATGGATAACGATTTTCGTCAAATGGCGATGCGTCAAACACGTACTAATGGTGAAGAGCCTGCTAGCCGGCTAATTTTTTGGTCCGATTACCTGTTGGACTCCGATACTAAAGGGCTGATGTTTGCCCGTTTAGGTTGGCACAATCCTCAGCAGCAGTTCCCTCGTGGAGAAGTAACCAAGGTTGGCTATCGCTTAAAAGAAGAAACACTGCAGCGAGTATGGTGGCGCTATCCTGATACGCCGGTTGGGCAACAAGGTACTGTTACTCCATTGCTAACGCAGGTCGAGTCATTTGATATGCGTTTCTATGATGGTAAGCAATGGAAAAAAGAGTGGGCTGAAGAAAAAGCGCTGCCGAAAGCGGTTTCTGTTGTTCTCACTCTCAAAGACTATGGAGAAATTGCCCGCACTTATCTCACTCCTGATGGCACATTGAGTCAGAAAGAGGAAAGTTCAGGAGACAGCAATAATGGTTAACCGTCAGCGCGGTGTTGCTTTGATTATAGTGTTGATGTTGCTGGCGATTATGGCGACGGTTGCCGCCAGCATGTCGGAACGTTTGTTCCTGCAGTTTCAGCGAGGCGCTAATCAAATCAATTACCAGCAAGCGTACTGGTACAGCCTTGGCGTCGAGGCGCTAGCAAAAGTGGGTATCGAACAAAGTTATAAAGACACCGACACGATTAATATGAGTCAACCGTGGGCGATAAAAGAGCAAGTCTATCCGTTAGATTATGGTCAAGCGGCGGGACGAATTAGAGACAAGCAAGCGTGCTTTAATCTAAATGTATTGAGTCGTGTGCAACCAACGGGTCAGCAAATTACAAGACCATATTTAGTGAATGTATTGCAGCGCCTATTAGAAGAGTTGGATGTCGAGCCATATCAAGCAGAAATCATTGCAGACTCTACTTGGGAATATATTGATGCTGACGACTCTGTCCGTTCGACTACTGGGGTTGAAGACAGCACATATGAAGCGATGAAGCCTTCCTATTTAGCATCAAATGGTTGGATGGCAGATGCTTCCGAGTTACGGGCTGTCTATCAGGTGAGTGGTGAAATTTTCCAAAAATTGGAGCCGCTGGTCTGTGCATTACCAAGTGATGACTGGCGTTTAAACGTGAATACGATTGATGTTGAGCAAACTCCGATTTTGGTGGCAATGTTCTCACCAAACTTAAGCAGTAGTGATGCGATTCAGCTAATTGAAAAACGCCCATTTGATGGGTGGGATAGCATTGATGAATTTTTAGCAGAGTCAGAAATGGCTGGCTTAAGTGAAGATGTAAAGAAAAACGCCAAAGGCTATTTGGGTGTGGATAGCGCCTTTTTTGAATTGGATGCACAAGTGTTGGTGGATGAATCACGTGTACGTATCCGAAGCCTTTTACAAAGTACAAATAGAGAAACGGTGACCGTAGTTCGCCGTCGTTTTGGAGGGATCAGTGAGCGAGTTTCTGACCGTTCGGCTGAGTAGCGAACAACAAAGTACCATTCCTTGGGTGGTGTGGTCGACAGATCAACAGGAAGTGATTGCTAGCGGTGAAATCGCCGGATGGGAACACTTAGATGAGTTGGTCTCATATGCTGGTCAGCGCCAAGTTGTGGCGCTGCTGGCGAGTAATGATGTAGTCCTGACGCAAGTGGATATACCACCTGGTGCAACACGCCAATTCGAGGCTATGTTACCGTACTTAGTGGAAGACGAAGTTGCTCAGGACGTTGATGGCCTGCACTTTAGCGTGTTGGGTAAACAAGCGGATAAAGCGCAGATTTGCGCAGTTGAACGTGCTTGGATTCAGACTGTACTGCAACGTTTCTCAAGCCAAGGTATCGCCATTAAACGCATTTTACCCGATGTGCTTGCGTTACCGGTTCGTGGAGATCACAGCAGTGCTGCAATGATTGGCGAGCAATGGCTAATTCGTCACTCTGCGACAGAGGGCGCGGTTGTCGACGCTTCTTGGTTAGACCTTTACCTCTCTTCTTATCTACAAAATCATGAAGGTTGGAAGCTCGATTGCTTTAGCTCGGTCCCGGAATCTGCGTTACCTGAAATATGGGATCCGCAACCAGAAGAAATGACGATGGCTTTACTGGCGAAGGGGGTGACAGAAAGCAAAGTCAATTTGCTGACTGGGATCTTCAAGCCGAAATCTTCTTGGGGTAAATACTGGAAGCTCTGGCAAAAAGCCACCATTGCTGCGGGGGTGCTTATCGTCGTCATGGTTGCGCAGCAGTTGCTCGTGGTCCACAAGTACGAAGCACAAGCTCAAGCGTATCGTGAGGAGAGTGAGCGTATTTTCCGCCAGGTGTTCCCAAATAAACGACGCATTCCTACCGTTAGTTACCTCAAACGACAAATGGATGATGAAGAGCGCCGCTTATCTGGTGGAAGTGGTCAGCAGGCAATGTTGTCATGGTTGGCTGCATTACCCGCGACGCTTGGTCAGGTCAGCGACTTGGAGATCACTAGCTTTAAATACGACGGACAACGTGGCGAAGTACGTATTCAGGCTCGTAGTTCAGACTTCCAACCTTTTGAGCAGGCTCGTGTGAAATTGGCAGAGAAGTTTAATGTTGAGCAAGGTCAGTTGAACCGTAGCGATAACGTTGTGGTTGGCAGCTTTGTTTTGAAGCGTTTGTGAGGTGATGATGAAAAACTTAATTTCTCAAGCTCAGGTTTGGTGGAGCAGCATCTCGCAGCGTGAGCAGCGTTTGGTCATGGGATGTGGCGCTATTGCCGTTATCGGTATTATTTATTGGGGTTTATTACAGCCAATGAGCCAACGTGCGGAGCTAGCTCAGTCACGTATTCAAAGCGAAAAACAGTTGCTAGCTTGGGTACAAGATAAAGCGGATGGCATCACTGCACTGCGAAAAAGCAGCGGTGTGAGCTACTCTAGTCAACCGTTGAATCAGTTGGTTTCTTCTTCAGCTCGTCGTTATAAAGTTGAGTTGATTCGCGTACAACCTCGTAATGAGAGCGTTCAAGTGTGGATCAAACCACTCGCGTTTAATCAACTAGTGGATTGGTTACGTTACTTGAAAGAGCAACAGGGTATTGAAGTCGAATTTTTAGATATCGACCGAACAGAGCAAGCGGGCATGATCGATGTAAACCGCCTTCAGTTTAAGCGAGGTTAAGGTGAAGCGAGCAGTACTTTACGTTGTTATCTTTATCGTCTTTTTTTCAGTCAGTCTTTTAATGGGATTACCAGTCTCTTGGGTGTTACAACAAGCACCAACAGTGAGAGGCCTGGACATTCAAGGAGCCAACGGTTCGGTATGGCAAGGTCAAGCTTCTAGTATTCGTTGGCAGCGCCAGAACCTTGGAGAAGTTAATTGGGATTTCCAATGGTCGAGTCTACTGACAGGTAAAGCGGAGTTTGCTGTGCGCTTTGGTCGTGGTAGTGAAATGGACGTTCGTGGGCGCGGTTTTGTCGGCTATAACTTAAGTGATGGCCCTTATGCCAAAAACTTAGTTGCCTCGATTCCGGCGGTAAAAGTTGTTGAGCAAGCGCGCCTCCCTGTGCCTGTTGGTGTTGATGGGCAGCTTGAGCTGAATATTCGTCATGCGACTTATGCTGCGCCTTGGTGTAAGAACGGTGAAGGCACTTTAGTATGGAATGCCAGTGGTATTCAAAGCCCCGTTGGCAGCTTAGATCTCGGCCCTGTGATTGCCGATATAAACTGTCAGGATAGTGTATTGACGGCAACTGGTGAGCAGAGCAGCAAACAAGTCTCTGCGGCGTTCTCAGCAGAGCTGATGCCTAATCAACGGTACTCAACCAAAGCGTGGTTCAAACCTGGTGCAGAGTTCCCATCCAGCATGGGGGAGCAACTGAAATGGTTGGGTAAGCCGAATGCTCAAGGTCAATATGAGTTTAATTACCAAGGGCGCTTCTAACCTATCGTGACAAAATCCAATATCTTAAAAGAGCTGCTATTGTGCAGCTCTTTTTGCTTTTGGATCATCGTAAGCTAAAACCTCTATTCGCTGTACATTCGATCTTGATTGGGAATGAGTGAAAGTTTAAAGCCATGATTTTTAATTGATTTGTTTCTTTTGTTCAGCTTTGCAAGTAATTGGAACATAGTAGGCTAAATACTCCAAGTGCTGTACAGAAGGTCAAAAAGAAAAGGCCACGAAGATATTCGTGGCCTTTCTATTGCTAGAATTTTGTGCTCTAAATTTTACCGATAGGGCGCTTAATCTTTGCGTTGTAAAATCTCATTCCAAGGTAAATCCGCATCACCAAGAACAATAAAATTCGGGTTTTCTAGTGTTTCCCGCTCGTTATATGACAGCGGTTCTAATTGCGTGCTGAGAATACGTCCGCCAGCTTCTTCAACAATGCATTGTGTCGCAGCGGTGTCCCACTCACCTGTTGGACCTAGTCGGAGATAGCAATCTACCGCCCCTTCCGCGACGAGGCATGCTTTCAATGCCGCAGAACCGAGCGGTATTAAGTCGTAATTCCAGGCGCTGCTCATACGGTTAGTAATACGATTGATGTCTTGGCGACGACTAATAGCAATTGCGATGCTTTGCTCTGGCTGTTCGTGTTTGTGTGTATGGATTTTGACGCTGTCCGACATGTCGGGAATTTTCCAGGCGCCTTTGCCATTATAAGCGTAGTAAGTCACGCCAGATACAGGACCGTAAACGACGCCCATGGTTGGTCGATTGTTGTCGACCAACGCGATAATAGTGGCAAAGTCACCACTGCGAGCGATGAATTCTTGAGTACCATCAAGAGGGTCGACTAACCAATAACGTTCCCACTGAGCGCGTTGCTCTAAGCTTATGTCTGCGTCTTCTTCTGACAACACGGGAATGTCAGGCGTCAGATCACTCAAGCGTTCTGTGATGAACTTGTGAGCTGCAATATCTGCACTTGTTACGGGAGTTTCGTCACTTTTGGTGTAGGCCTCGTATTGCTTCTTTTCATATATCTCGAGGATCATTTGCCCAGCACTGCGGGCAATCTCGATGACTTGAGGAAGTAGGTGAGATAGATCTTTTGTCATTGGCATAAGTGATAGTCCTTACTCACAGTGTTATTCGGTTCTAATGACCGTTATTGGTTATGCTTGTGAGTGGTGTTTGGTAAGTGTTTCAGTGCCAACATTAGCGCTGTGATGCTTCGTGCTTCACAGAAATCCATGTGAGTTAATAACTCTTCGGCTTGCGCAAGTGGCCAACGCACAATTTCCAGTGGTTCAGGCTCATCGCCTTCTTGCTTCTCTGGATAAAGCGCCTGTCCTAAAAATAGAGTCATTTTGCTCGAAAAGTAAGATGGCGCGAGGATAACTTGTTTCAACGGGGTTAACTGATTACAGCCAAAGCCGATTTCTTCTTTTAACTCACGATCCGCAGCTTGGTGTGGTGTTTCTCCTGGGTCAATCAGCCCTTTTGGGAAACCTAGCTCGTAACGTTCAGTTCCAGCGGCGTATTCACGCACCAGTAATAAATCGCCTTGTTCTGTTACAGGGACTACCATTACAGCATCTCGTCCACTTGGCTTCATACGCTCATAAGTACGGTGCTCACCATTGGAAAAACGAAGGTCGAGCGCTTCCACAGCAAACAGTTTGGATTTTGCAACCGTCTGGCATGAGAGTATCTCTGGTGGGGTTCGTTTCGGCATGACGCTGGCTCCTTGGTGTCGTTGGCGTTTACGAGATGCGTAAGATTCTTAATATATGAGAACTCCGCCTGAGTTTCTAGCGGATTTTACGAGTCGAGCTAAGCATCTCAGCATCACCTCAGTATCGATACAAAAATGGGAGACCGAAGCCTCCCATTTTCTGACAGTGTTTACTCTTAGTAGTAAGAGTGATCACCACGGTCATGTTCTGTAGCATCACGAACTGCGGTTAGTTCACCAATGAACTGGTTTAGCAGCTCTTTCTCGATGCCTTCTTTTAGTGTTACGTCAACCATAGAACAGCCATTACAACCGCCACCAAATGCAACAATCGCAACACCGTCTTCAGTGATCTCAACCAAGTTTACGTGACCACCGTGGCCAGCAAGTTGTGGGTTCACTTGAGTTTGGATAACGTACTCAACGCGCTCAACCAGTGGTGCGTCGTCCGCAACTTTACGCATTTTAGCGTTAGGTGCTTTTAGCGTTAGCTGAGAGCCCATTTTATCGGTAACAAAATCGATTTCAGCGTCTTCAAGGAATGGCAGGCTCAGCTCATCCACGTAAGCTGAAAAACCGCTGTAAGAGAGTTCAGTGTCGGTCGATTCTACTGCTTCTGGTGGGCAGTAAGACACGCCACACTCAGCGTTTTGTGTACCTGGGTTCACAACGAAAATACGAATGTTAGTACCTTCAGGTTGTTGACCTAAAAGGTTAGCGAAATGCGTTTGCGCAGTTTCTGTAATAGTAATATTTGACACGACGAATACCCGAGTAAATTTGTAGGTTACTGCTGCTATTCTACTCTTGTTGACGTATGGGTCTAGTCTTTTTGATGCTAAGGCATGGCGAAGCGATCTAGAGAGAACGAGGAGCAGGTGTTCTGCAGATGCAGTAAATATCGATGCTTTCTACGCCAACTTCAAGTAGTAAATGACATAATTGTCGGACGGTACTGCCTGTGGTGACTACATCATCGACGATGGCAACATGGGAAGAGTGAGGGCGCTTATTGAGAATAAACGCGCCTTTTAAGTTTTGTTCACGGCTTGTTTTGGTATTCCCACGCTGTGATTGGGCGAGCTTTACTCGACGAAAGACCTTCGCATCAAAATTAATCTGCAATTGCTTGGCGAGGTGTCGGGCTAAAACATCACTTTGATTAAAACCCCGGCGCAGGTAACGCTGCCAGTGCAATGGCACACTGGTCATGATTGGAGCTGGCGTGGTGATGCGCTGTGCCAGTTGCTCGGTTAATGCTTTTACATGCCAAGACTCTCCGTGATCTTTAAAGCGTTGTACTTCCCGTGAAAGGGGAAAGTCGTAATCGCCTAACGTGTATAGCCTTTGCCATGGCGGTGGCTTTGAAAGACATTCACCACAAATACTATCCGTACTCATTTCTTCTTTCTGTAATGATAAACCGCAGCGTTGACATCGTTTTACCGGAGTTAGGTATTTTAAACAGTGCTCGCACCAGCGCAGAGTATTTGTGTGGCTTGGTGTTTGAATAGGGAACCGACACAGGCCGCATTGACTGCTCAATACGCGATGCATGATGTTTTGCCAGTGATGAGATAACATAGCGTTTATTCATGGTGATATTTTACTCAGCCTAACGCTTGGCTGGAGCCGTAGGGAATAAAATAAGTGGGAGAGATTGAGAGCATGAGCACGAAATTACACTGGCAGTCATTTGGTCAGGGACCAGATTTGGTGTTACTTCATGGTTGGGGCATGAATGGTGCGGTATGGCAGCAGACAGTCGAGTCTCTTCAACCTTATTTCCGAGTTCATGTGGTTGACCTTCCGGGGTACGGACATAGCGCCGAATCTCATGCTGAAGATTTAGACCATATTGCTAACTTGGTGGTGCAAGGTGCGCCAGAGAAAGCGATTTGGCTTGGTTGGTCCCTCGGAGGTTTAGTGGCGACGCATGTGGCATTAAATATGCCCGAGCGCGTGGCTAAGTTGATTACGGTTGCCAGCTCACCTAAATTTGCCGCAGAAAAACCTTGGCGTGGCATTCAACCGAATGTACTGAGTGCGTTCACCTCTCAGTTGCTAGAAGATTTCTCACTGACCATTGAGCGCTTTATGGCGTTGCAAGCGATGGGCAGCCCATCAGCGCGTAAAGACGTTAAACAGCTCAAGCAAGCGGTACTATCGCGCCCTCAACCAAACCCTGAATCGCTGTTGGTTGGGCTAAACATCCTTGCTGATGTGGATCTGCGCGATGCGTTGACGTCTCTTTCTGTTCCAATGTTGCGTCTTTATGGCCGTTTAGATGGGTTGGTGCCAATTAAAGTAGCTAACGATTTAAGTGAACAGTTGCCTCATACCCAGCAGTTTGTTTTTAATCAGTCCTCTCATGCGCCTTTTATCACCGAACATGACGAATTTTGTGTTCAAATCCGAGAGTTTGCTCACGATTGAGCAAGTACGAGCGGAAATACCTCAAGTTGTTTAAAAAGTGGTCGATATAAAGGCTGGTGAGGTTTTATTAGCCAATAAAGCTAAGCCATATTGACGAGTTGGGCGACTCTGAGGAGGGTTCGCAATGATTGTGTCACCGACCAACGTAAGTGTGCCACTGATCGCCCCATCCGTGAATGTGCAGACGGAACAAGCAGCTCGCGACAATAAAGTCCGAGAGCCTGTAACGCCAACGGTCGCATTGGCCAAAACCAATGCAGAGCGAAAAGTAAAAGGTGACGACAAGCGCCGACGTCAGTCTTCTTGGGATCCTTCAGAGCATCCTGATTATGATATGGAAACGGAAGTCGACACGCGTTATCAAGAAGAGCCGGAAGATACACTAGAACGGCTTTTTAGTTTGCTTGCGCTCAAATCGTATAGTGAAGACCAGGGGAAAGGCTACGCGATCCGCTTTCGCTTACCAAAGCGCATTTTGGATGCTGCGATCAATGAAGGATTAATGGAAAAGCGCAGGAAGGTGATCAAGTTTCATTATGGTCATGCAGTCGCTCCCCATACCCCGTCAGAAGTGATAGCAGTATTATGACGACTCAATATCCTACTCAAACAAAAACGCTCCAAGCAGGTTGACTGATTGGAGCGTTTTCTTTTTAGTTATGAAAGCTCGTTAGCGGTGAAGCCTAGGTAAGGTTACTTTTTCGCTTTAGCAAACGCTGCAGCAAACGCACCGCCCATCGCGCTGTTCGATGACGAATCATCACGGCGAGGCTGACGACGCTGCGGTTGGTCATTACGACGCGGCGCTGCTGATGAGCGTTGGCTGCGGTTGTCTTGACCCGGTTCGTCGTTCATACGCATCGATAGACCAATACGCTTACGCTGCACGTCAACTTCCATCACTTTCACTTTGACGATGTCGCCAGCTTTCACCACTTCACGTGGGTCAGACACATAACGATCTGTCAGTGCAGAAATATGCACAAGACCATCTTGGTGAACGCCGATATCAACGAAGGCACCGAAGTTGGCTACGTTAGACACCACGCCTTCTAGAATCATGCCCGGTTCCAAGTCAGATACCGAGTTTACACCTTCTGCAAAGGTCGCCGTTTTGAATTCTGGACGTGGGTCACGACCCGGCTTATCCAGCTCTTTGATGATGTCTGTAATGGTTGGAACGCCGAAGTTATCGTCGGTGTAATCGACCGCATGCAGACCTTTTAGGAAGCTAGAATCACCAATTAGCGCTTTGATATCTTTGTTGTTCTTTTCAGAAATCGCTTTGACCACTGGGTACGCTTCTGGGTGAACCGCAGACGCATCAAGTGGGTTCTTACCATCCATAATACGCAGGAAGCCCGCACACTGCTCGAACGCCTTAGGACCTAAACGAGGTACTTTCTTCAAGGTTGTACGTGCTTCGAAGCGACCGTTTTCATCGCGGAAGTCGACAATGTTCTGCGCGATGGTGCTTGATAAGCCTGCTACGCGCGTCAGTAGCGCCGCAGAAGCAGTGTTCACATCAACACCAACCGCGTTTACACAGTCTTCCACAATCGCATCTAGGCGTTTTGCCAACATAGATTGGCTTACATCGTGCTGATATTGACCCACACCAATAGATTTCGGATCAATTTTCACGAGTTCAGCCAATGGATCTTGCAAACGACGTGCAATCGACACTGCACCACGCAGTGATACGTCCATATTCGGGAACTCTTTTGCTGCAAGCTCAGACGCTGAGTAAACCGAAGCCCCCGCTTCACTTACGATGATCTTCTGAACTTTCAGGTTGCCACGTTTGATGACGTCTGCGACAAAGCTGTCGGTTTCACGTGAAGCCGTACCGTTACCAATCGCAATCAAATCCACGTTGTACTTACGCACCAACTGATCAACGATTTGTGCTGACTTGTCGTATTGTTTTTGTGGTGGGTGAGGGTAGATGGTTTCAGTTGCAAGCACTTTACCTGTTGAGTCGACAACCGCGATTTTTGAACCTGTACGCAGACCCGGATCGAGGCCAAGTGTTGCACGAGGGCCAGCCGGTGCTGCCATCAACAAGTCTTTTAGGTTAGTGGCGAATACTTCAATCGCTTCGATTTCAGCGCGCTCTTTCATTGCGCCCATTAGCTCGGTTTCCATGTGCATCGATACTTTGATGCGCCATGCCCAGCTGATCACTTGCTTACGCCAGGTATCCGCAGGTGCGCTGCTAAGTGTCACGCCATAATGGTCGGCGATAATCGTTTCGCAGTAAGACTGACGAGCGCCTTCTTCCTGTTCTGGATCAGCATTCATTGCCAATGTCAGGAAGCCTTCGTTACGGCCACGCAACATCGCCAGTGCTCGGTGCGATGGCACTTTGCTTAGGGGCTCGTTGTGGTTGAAGTAATCTTTAAACTTCTCGCCTTCTTGCTCTTTACCTTCAACGACTCGTGAGACCAGTTCCGCATTGCGATTTAAGTGGTTGCGAATTTTTTCCAGTAAGTTTGCGTCTTCTGCGATGCGCTCCATGATGATCGCGCGAGCGCCATCTAATGCAGCTTTGGTGTCTGCGATGCCTTTGTCTGCATCAAGGTATTTGCTTGCTTCGCTTTCTGGCTCGGTTTGTGGATTATTCCAAAGCTGATCTGCGAGCGGCTCAAGACCAGCCTCAATCGCGATCTGACCTTTCGTACGACGCTTGGGTTTGTAAGGTAGGTATAAGTCTTCAAGACGAGTTTTGCTGTCTGCCTGCGCGATCTCTTGTTCTAGCTCTGGCGTCAGTTTGCCTTGCTCTTGGATTGATTTGAGGATGGTTTGACGGCGATCATCCATTTCACGAAGGTAAGACAGACGGCTGTCCAAAGTACGCAGCTGGGTATCATCAAGGCCCCCCGTCACCTCTTTGCGGTAACGTGCAATAAAAGGGACAGTGTTGCCATCATCAATTAGGGTGACAGCGGCGTTGACTTGCTCTGGGCGAACATTCAGTTCTTGAGCAATCATGCGACAGATAGCTTGGCTCATCCGTGTTTTCTCTTTTAATTCGGTTTTGGTTGTATAGAACATTGGGGTCATTCGAAGAATTTGCAATGTTTTAAATTAACGAGGCAAAAATTTACCGGGCGCTGGTGGACATCAGTCAGATTTATGTCAAAACTGTAATTAAATTGAGAACTTATATCCGCAGTTATCGACTAACCTAATTCCACGGTTGTTGATATCACTAAATGTACCTCGGCTTATACGGATAATCATGATGAAAAAAATGTCTTTGGCGTTAGCGCTTACGAGTGCCTTACTTGCCGCCCCGCTTAGTTGGGCGCAGTCTATCTCAGGAACCACACAAGCTCCCGTTTATCAGCTCGATAACAAATTGGTACTAGGGCGTGTGGAGAGCGTCTACTACAGTGACATTCCGGAACTAAAAGCGGTGCCATTTATTGGCAAGATTGATACTGGTGCAGATACGACATCGATGCATGCGGAGAATATCCATGTCAGTAGCTCACACCCAGATTACCGAGATTTGAAAGATAACGAGTTACTTTGGGCGATTGTCGATGACTTAGGTGGTACGAAGGCAAAGTGGGACGCCGACAGCTTTAAGCCATATCAAGTAAAGGTTAGCTTTACGGTTCCTCACCCTTATACAGGGAAGGAAATACAGATTACCGATGATCTGGAAAGAGTGAGCGCGATTCGCAGTCGAACAAGCAAAAAGCCCATCCTGCGCCCGACAATAAAAATGCCGATGACAATCGCTGGTCACACCGTTGATACGGAAGTGAACCTGACCAAGCGTACGCAATTCTCTTCTCCTATCTTGATTGGTAAAACTTATCTCGATGATAACGCATGGGTCTTCGCTGGTTACGATTATCTTCAAGAACAGCCAAGCGCAAAAATGATTGGCAAAAAAGAGACGGTTGAAGTCGAAGGTGTGCCATATAAGATCAGCATCTCAACTTCTAGCCGTTATACCAACGTCCATGCACTGGACATCAAGGTAGACAAAAAGCATAACGAAGTCTCTTTTATGTTAGAGGGCGAGAATGGCAAGCGTCATCCAATGACATTACCCTTGGTACGAATGCTGAAAACGACCAAAAGCGAGCGCCCTTTAGTCTATTTACCCGTAAAAGTCGGCGAAAATGAAACTCAGCGTTGGTTGGTGTATCTGCGTGATCGCAGTAAGTTCAGTTCGCAAATTCGCTTAGGTCGGGACGTCGCGAGTCAGCACTTTGTTATTGATACGGACAGAGAAAATCTATTGGGTGGCGTAGAAAAAACGTTCAAAAGCGCACTCAAATCAAAACCTCTTGTCGTTTCACCAGAAGAACAGGTCACCATTGATGGTTATACCGTCCCTGCTTACCCCACTTTTACTGTGAAAACGCCATTACTGCGTGTAAATGGGTTTGAAGTAACAGAAAAAGGTAAGGATGAATCCGTCACGTTTTATTTAATGAACGATGAGGGGAAAGAAGAAAAAATCACCAAACCAGTGTTGAAAAAGCTCAAGGTTGGCAGCGCGGTGCGCCCTGTTGTTGAAGGAGACTTTCTTCTCGGTAGGAAAGACACATCAATGAAGTTTGCGCTCGATGTGCTTGATGAGGGTGACACTCAACCCTTTTTCGTGTTTGGTCATGACATAGCCAAGGGTGGTGTGTTGCTGAACACTCGCGCAGACCATCTACTAGATGCAAGGCCACTTTTCAAAGCTGGCCACATCGAAGTGGCTGAAGTTGAGGGGATGTCTTTCCCTGTGAAGTTAGACACGGGTGCAGATGTAAGCTCAATCAATGCTAAGAACATCAAGCAGTTTAAGAAAGACGGCAAAGACATGGTGAGCTTTACCTATGAGAACGATCTTGGCATGAAACAGGCGTTCACTAAGCCTGTTGTTGATGTCATGCGTATTAAAGCGAAGAAAGGTGAGAAAGCGAACGTACGCCCTGTGGTTGAAATGCATGTTAAGCTTGGCGAATTAGAGAAGAAGATCCGAGTCAACTTACAGGACCGAGGTCGCTTCCATTACAGCATGATTTTAGGTAAAAACTTCCTAAAACATGGCGCGGTTGTTTCGAGTGATACGAATTACATCGTGACGCAAAAACCGGATTACGAAAAGTAACACTCTGGCCGCCTTATCACCTTGATACCCAAAGCCTGAACAACATTGGATCTTTGGGTATATCATCTCCTTAATGCTGCCAAAGAGCAGCATTTTTTAGTTGAGATAGGAGTTAATTTGAAAACTAAGCTGATTACACGAGAAGGTTACAACAAACTCAAACAAGAGCATGATTACCTTTGGAATGAAAAGCGCCCGGAAATCACCAAGATCGTTACTTGGGCGGCGAGCCTGGGCGATCGCTCAGAAAATGCGGATTACACCTTCAATAAACGTTTACTCCGTCAGATCGACCGTCGTGTCCGCTTCCTTCGTAAATTCCTGCCAGAAGTCACGATCGTTGACTATTCTCCGCAACAAGAAGGCAAAGTCTTTTTTGGTGCATGGGTGGAAATAGAAAATGAGGCAGGAGAAGTGAAAAAGTTTCGTATTGTCGGGCCTGAAGAGATTTATGGCGATGCGAAAGACTACATCTCTATCGATTCACCTATGGCGCGAGCGATGTTAAAAAAACAAGTGGATGAAGAGTTCACGGTACGCACCCCAGAAGGTGAAAAAGAGTGGTTCATCAACTCAATTGAATACACTCAACCGGCCTCGGAAGACTGAGGCTTTATCACCGATTCAAGTCTTATGAAGTTCACTAGAAGTGACTTGGGTCTCAACGTCAGAATATTTGGTATAAAGGCATAGTGCCTTTCTCGGAGAAGTAAAATGAACAAGGCAGTCATGTGTAGTGCTGCACTAACAATAGGATTCTCACTTTCAGTTTTTGCTCAAGATGAAGTGAAAGGCTGTGACGCTAAAGAGTTAGCGGTAGAGCAGCAGCTTGAGTATGCAAAAGCGCAAGGTAATGAGCATCGCATTAAAGGCTTGGAGCAAGCACTTTCCGCTATCCAGAATGAATGCTCGGAAGGTGAGCTGCGCCAAGAGCTGCAAGCAGAAGTGGAAGAAAAGACTAAAGAAGTTGAGGAGCGAGAGGAAGAATTAGTCGAAGCTCAGCATTCAGGGAAAGCAGACAAAATTGAGAAAAAACGTCACAAGCTGGCTGAGGCACAGCAAGAGCTGCTTGAGGCCAAACGTGAACTGGAATGGAATTATGGTCAATAGTAGGTGCTGAAAATACCTGCTAGAGAGAGAATAAAGCGCTTAAGATAAAAAGAGTAACAATTTGCTTGAGCACGTTAGGAAAAACAGTGATACATTTTCGACAATAGACGCTTCTGAAAGGATGTTTCAATGCAAGAAAATCATAAAATTTTAGTGGTTGATGACGATGCTCGTTTACGTGCTCTATTGGAGCGTTACCTTTCTGAGCAAGGTTTTCAGGTACGAAGTGTCGCCAATGGCGAACAGATGGATCGCCTACTAACGCGCGAAAACTTTCACTTAATGGTGCTAGACCTAATGTTGCCTGGTGAAGATGGATTGTCAATTTGTCGTCGTCTACGCCACGCGAACAACATGTTGCCAATTTTAATGCTCACCGCGAAAGGTGATGAAGTGGATCGCATCGTGGGTCTTGAGGTAGGGGCGGATGATTATTTGCCAAAACCGTTTAACCCACGCGAATTGTTGGCTCGCATCAAGGCCGTATTACGCCGCCAAACTGTAGAGTTGCCGGGTGCACCAAGCACTGAAGAAAAAGTGGTGGAGTTCGGGGAGTTCCGACTCAATCTAGGCACTCGCGAGATGTTCCGCGGTGACGAGGCAATGCCACTCACCTCTGGAGAGTTTGCTGTTCTAAAGGCGCTCGTGATGAATGCACGTGAGCCAATGTCACGAGACAAATTGATGAACATGGCGCGTGGCCGTGAATATTCTGCAATGGAACGTTCTATTGACGTACAAATCTCACGTTTACGTCGCATGTTAGAAGACGATCCGAGCAAGCCGCGCTACATTCAAACCGTATGGGGCCTAGGTTATGTTTTCGTCCCAGACGGCAAAGAGGTGTAACCTCTTCACTCCATAGCCAGCACTTGGCTATAGCAACTTCAGCCTTCATTACCTTCCCTTTGAAGGCTGAAATTTCGCGATTAGGACCACTAGGAACGTTCCATGCGCATCCGAAGTTCACTGACACAATCTATTCTGCTGTTCATCTCTTTGCTTCTCGCGAGCCAAGTTTTCTCTTACTACGCCGTTTTTAACTACGCGTTGATGCCGAGTTTGCAGCAGTTCAATAAAATTCTCGCCCATGAGCTCAATTTGGTGCTTGATGATGAAGGACCTTTAAAGTCTGATGCACCGTTAAGGCGTCAATTATTAGAAAGATTAGGGGTGACGGTTCACAGCCTTGACAGCGATAAGGCGATTGAATTTCATCACGCAATGTCGATTGATTTGATGTCTGAAGAAATGAGCCAAGAGCTGGGTTCGCCTACAGAAGTACGCTTATTGCTTGGCGATGAAAGTTACATTTTGTGGATGCACATCGAAAAGTTGCCGAACTCCATCATTCGTATTCCGTTATCTGAGCTGCAAGAAGAAGATTTTGCACCGCTGTTTCGTAACAGCTTGATTATGGCGCTGCTGATCATTGCTGGTGGTTGGTTGTTTATTCGTTTGCAAAACCGTCCACTTTTGGCTTTAGAGAGAGCCGCGAAAGATGTCGGTCGAGGTGAGATCCCGCCCCCCTTAGCAGAGAAAGGCGCATCGGAGATTCGCTCTGTAACTCGAGCCTTTAATCAAATGTCGAAAGGTATTCAAGAGCTAGAAGAGGACCGAGCCTTATTAATGGCGGGGATTAGCCATGACTTACGAACACCTCTGACGCGTATTCGCCTAGCGACAGAAATGATGTCTCCTGAGGACAGCTATCTTGCGGAGGGGATCATTAGCGATACGGAAGAATGTAATGAGATCATCAGTCAGTTTATGGATTACCTCAAACCGGTGAACCAAGAATCGTTTGAAGCGGTTGATATCAGTACGATTGCCAGTGACGTCGCCAGTTCTGAAGGTGGTTATGAGGTTGAAATTGAAACAGATCTTAATCTTAACTTGCCGCCAGCCAAAGGAAGCGCGATTGCGATTAAGCGGGCGATCAGTAACTTAGTTGTGAATGCGCTACGTTATGGCAATGGCTGGGTCAAAATCAGCACTGGTGTGACAGCAGATAAGCAGCTAGTGTGGATTTCAGTAGAGGACAACGGACCGGGTATTGAGCATTCTCAAATCGCGAGGTTATTTGAACCCTTTACGCGTGGTGACACCGCTCGCGGTAGTGAAGGCACTGGGCTAGGGTTGGCGATTGTGAAG
Organism: Vibrio sp. Vb1337; assembly: GCF_033338715.1. Lineage (NCBI taxonomy): Bacteria > Pseudomonadati > Pseudomonadota > Gammaproteobacteria > Vibrionales > Vibrionaceae > Vibrio > Vibrio sp. Vb1337. The sequence continues at coordinate 128,762 of NZ_JAWOTD010000009.1, forward strand.
CGTATAATCAGCCAGCATTCAGGTTCTGTGGTGATGCGTAATCGCAGTGAAGGCGGTTTAATCGCTCAAATCAGCTTTCCTACCAAGTAAGTCGATGGCCTGCACCCTTTAAACAAAAAGCCCAACCTAAATAGGTTGGGCTTTTCTTATTCTCAATAATCTTAAGACTCTTTCACTTCCTGAGGAAGTTCATCTTCGTCTTCCAGTTTCTCTGGCAGAAGTAGATTTAAAATGATCGCTGTGATGCCACCTGCTGCAACACCAGTTGAGAAAATACTCTTAATAAATTCTGGCATAAATTGCAGGATCTCTGGTTTTTGTGCTACACCAAGTCCCATTGAGAAGGATAAGGCCATGATCAGAATTGCGCGGCGATCGAGCTCAACACGAGAGATAATACGCACACCAGCGGCAGCAATCGTACCAAACATGACAATCGTTGCGCCGCCAAGTACTGGCTCAGGAATCAGCTGAACAAAGCTAGCGACGCCAGGAAACAAGCCAAGAATCACTAACATGCCAGAAATAAAGTAACCAACGTAGCGGCTCGCGACTCCTGTTAGCATGATGATGCCGTTATTCTGGCTAAACGTTGAGTTCGGGAAGCTGTTGAAAACGGCTGCGATTGCAGAGTTTAAGCCGTCTGCTAACACACCGCCCTTAATGCGTTTCATGTACACTGGGCCTTTTACTGGCTCACCAGACACTTCAGATGTTGCGGTAATATCACCGATGGCTTCTAGTGCGGTAATAAAGAAAATCAGTACCAGCGGAATGAACAGAGACCAGTCAAACGATAAGCCATATTGCATTGGTACGGGCAGTGCTACGATCTCGGTTGCGCCTAGCTGAGAAGTATCTACCATCCCCATAAAATACGCCATGATGTAGCCCACTAGCATCGCAATCACGATTGAAGCCACACGGATGTATGGGTTTTTCGAGCGGTTTAAAATCACAATTAATCCAAGTACCGTCCCAGCCAGAGCAAGTTTGTCTAAGCTGCCGAAGGTTCCTTCATTTAATGCTGCGTAGCCACCGCCCATTGATACTAAGCCGACTTGAATCAGTGTGAGACCGATAAGAGTGACGACGATGCCTGAAACAAGCGGAGTGATGATTCGGCGGGCATGCTCCAACACGCGAGATAGAAAAATTTCTGCAAATGATGCGACTAAAATCGTACCAAAAATGGCAGCCATCATGGTACTGATGTCTGCTCCACCGGCTTTCAGCGATAGGCCTGCACCAATAATAGGACCTAAAAAGTTAAAGCTGGTGCCTTGAACAGAGAGCAAACCAGAGCCAATTGGGCCAACGGTGCGAATTTGAATAAACGAAGACACGCCTGACGCAAACAAAGACATGCTGATGATGGTGTTCGTTTGGTCTGCAGGTACACCCAAAGACTGACAGATGATCAGTGACGGAGTGATAACCGCGACGAACATCGCCAATAAGTGCTGAAGTGCGGCAAAAATGGTTTGAGGCAAAGGTGGTCGATCGTTGAGTTGATAGACCAGTTCCGAAGATCGGTTTGAAGTTGTCATTGTTTGTCTCGCTAGTCGCAATATTTCCCTAGTTCTCGCTGAATGGGAGAGCAGGGTGGAGTTGACGTCGTTACCTGTGATTGCTGTTAATCAGAGTCAACTCAGGTTGGTGGAGTGTGATCTAACACACTTAAAAATTTGTGCGCGATTATAGAGAGATTTACTCAAAAAGCAAACGTTTGCTTTGTTTTTGGCGTATTAAAAAACGAGCCATTTGGCTCGCTTTCAATCATTACGCTTTGGAGTAAATATCCCGCTCACCCAACCAGCGATCGATAATTGCTGTTGCGTTAGTCGGGTAATTGTCATGAATATGACGCGCAATACGCTGAACTTCGGGAATCAGGCGTTGATCTCGAACTAAGTCTGCGATTTTGAAATCAGCAAGACCTGTCTGCTTTGTACCCAATAGTTCTCCAGGGCCACGAATTTCTAGGTCTTTCTGCGCAATGACGAAGCCATCGTTACTTTCACGTAGTACTCCGAGACGTTTTTGCGCGGTTTTTGACAGCGGAGAGTGGTACAGCAGCACACAATGGCTAGCAACGGAACCTCGGCCCACGCGACCTCTTAACTGGTGTAATTGTGCCAAACCAAGACGTTCAGGGTTTTCTATGATCATCAAGCTAGAGTTTGGCACATCCACACCAACTTCAATCACTGTCGTTGCGACCAGCAAATGCAGTTTATTGTCTTTGAAATCTTGCATCACCGCTTGTTTCTCTGCCGGCTTCATTCGTCCGTGTACTAGACCAATTTTTACGTCCGGTAGCTTACGTTGAAGCTCTTCTGCGGTATCTGCCGCGGCTTGCGCTTCTAATACTTCCGACTCATCAATCAGGGTACACACCCAATATGCCTGCTTGCCTTCGTTTAAGCAGGCATTTCGGACACGTTCGACGATATCATTGCGTTTGGTGTCTGGAATCGCGACAGTCTGGATTGGTGTTCGACCTGGCGGTAACTCGTCAATCACCGACGTTTCTAAGTCAGCATAAGCAGTCATGGCTAACGTTCGCGGAATCGGCGTTGCTGTCATGATGAGCTGGTGTGGATAAGCGCCTTGTTTTGCACCTTTTTCACGCAATTCTAATCGCTGATGGACACCGAAGCGGTGCTGTTCATCAATGATGACCAAAGCAAGGTGATGAAATTCAACGTGCTCTTGGAATAGCGCGTGAGTACCCACTACCATTTGCGCTTCACCACTGGCAATACGAGCCAGCTCGGCTTCCTTTGCCTTACCTTTGAGTTTGCCCGCTAACCAACCGACTTGAATGCCCATTCTCTCAAACCAGTTTGCGAAGTTGATAGCGTGTTGCTCGGCCAATAGTTCGGTTGGCGCCATGAGTGCCACCTGATGGCCATGCTCAATGGCTCTAACAGCGGCCAAGGCGGCAACCAATGTTTTCCCCGAACCAACATCGCCTTGCACTAATCGCATCATTGGGTGCGGTTTTTCTAGATCGGCTTCAATCTCTTGTACGACTCGGGTTTGAGCATTTGTAGGAGAGAAAGGCAGTTGGGCTAAAAGCTGCGTTTTTAGTTTATTACAAGGACCGAGAGGTAGCGCTGAATCCTTCTGACCTTTGCTACGCACCGCCAGCATCGATAAGTTTTGTGCGAGCAATTCTTCCATGATCAAGCGGATTTGGGCAGGATGTTTGCCTTCGTCAAACTCATCTAAATTAATGGTTGGTGGTGGGCGATGAATGGTGTGCAGTGCTTGCGACATCGTGATTTGATGGTCATACAACCCCGCTGGAAGTAATTCCTGCACTGCGGTTTTATCAAGCAGGGCTAAAGCTTGTTCGGTAAGGTTGCGCAATGTGATTTGACGCAATCCATCGGTGGTGGGATAAACAGGGGTTAAGCTCTGTTCTACATCGGGCTTTTGCTCGCTGACGTAAAACTTGTAGTCAGGATGAACAATTTCCAAACCCATGCCACCGCGCTTAATTTCACCGTAAGCATGTACTAACTTACCTTGCGTGAAATTGTTCTTCATGGCTGCGGTAAAGTTGAAAAAGCGCAGCGTGATAGTGCCATTACCGTCGCTGATTTTTACCGTTAGCATTTTGCGCTTACCGAAGATGGTGTCGACTGCCATGACCTTACCTTGCACGGCCGCCCAAAGGCCAGCATGCAGTTTGGCAATAGGGTAAATACGAGTACGATCTTCGTAGCGTAACGGAAGGTGAAACAGCAAATCTTGAACGCTATGTAAGCCAACTTTGGCGAGTTTTTCTGCGACTTTCGCGCCAACTCCAGAAAGGGAGGTTAATGGGACGCCAGATAACATTTGGGCGGACATAGAGGGCTCAAGAAAATGGTTAACATAGCAGTATGTTAACCATGGAGCTGTGTTTTTGTACAGGAAAAAATAGTCATGCTTTAGTTAGTGTCATGATTTGACTGATAACCTATCATTCCGAGGAGCTTTAGCGACATCACGATTCTATTTCCAACAAGTATGTCGCTGAAGTTAACACTATCAGCATCTGTATATTTGAGAATTAGATCCTGAACCACGCTCCTTCGCCGCCGTTCAGGATGACGAAAGTCTGTTACTTGCTTTGCATCTCTTGCCACCACGCGTCATCGGCGATGATTTGACCTTCTTCATCGAGTGGTGGGTAAACGAGCCCTTTTCGTTTCGCGACCTTTGCCAGCACTGGGTGACCACGTTCAAAGAGAATACGGTTGATTGTCTCTTTAGGCAGAGCGCTTTCTTCTCGGTCGTACATGCCTGCGGCTTCACGTTGACGTTGCGCTTCATACAAAATTACGGCACTGGCAACCGATACGTTTAGTGACTGCACCATGCCCACCATTGGGATAATAATGTCTTGATCGGCAAGCTGTTTGGCTTGCTCCGAAGCGCCAACTTTTTCACTGCCTAAAATGATTGCCGTTGGTCTGGTGTAGTCGATCTCGCGAAAATCGACGGCGGTGTCCGAAAGATTGGTCACCAAAACCTGCATACCTTGCGCTTTGAGTTCGGTAATCGCAGTTTCAATCGAATCGTGAGTATCCACTTCAACCCAGTTACGCGCGCCAGCTGAGGTATGGCTCAGCGTACGCATTTTGTCTGGCCAAATTGCGTGAACTTTGTGTAAGCCTGTCGCGTCAGCGGTGCGGATCACAGCAGAGACGTTGTTTGGCTTATGTACTTCTTCGAGACAAAGTGTCAGATCAGTTTGGCGAGTTTTTAGGACTTGGTGAATACGGTTGTAACGTTCTAGGTTCATATTTATTGAGGTATAAAAAATCGCCACCTAACAGAGTAGGTGGCGATAGAGGTTAGTTCTTTCTGCGTCTGACTCGGGTTGCTTGAGGCATTGCCTTAATCTTACGCATGATACCAGCAAGGTGGACACGATCTTTCGTCGTCAACAGCACAGTCACAGTGTATAGACGACCATCACGTTCTTCCGTTGAAAGGCCATGAATGTTTGATCCTGTTTTCGAGATCACGTTGGTCAGTTCTGCAAGAGCACCTTGGTTGTTAAGCATGTCGACTTTAAGTTCAGCAATGAACTCTTTATCGTAGTCTTCAGACCAAGCGACAGCCATATAACGGTCTGGCTCTTTCTGATAACCACGAACGTTCGGACATGTTTCTCGGTGAACAACCAAACCACGACCAGGCGATACGTGAGCAATAATGTGATCATCTGGGATAGGATGACAACAATTTGCAAACGTCAGCAATAAGCCTTCTGCGCCACGAATCGGAAGCTTCTTCTTCGAGTCCGTTGGGATTGAACTTGTTGTCGTGAGCTCTTCGGTGTCACCAAGGAGACGACGTGCGATCACAATGCTCATCAACTCACCCAATCCAATAGCAGCCAATAAATCATCGATGCTTTCTAGGCGAAGATCATTCAAGACTTCTTGGATATTTTCTGGATAAATTGAATCAATCGAGTGACGGCCAAGTGCGTGATTAAGTAGGCGACGACCTAAAGTAATCGACTCTTCACGACGCATCGTTTTCAGTACTTGTCGAATCTTAGTGCGGGCACGAGAAGTCACGACATAGTTCAGCCATGCCGCATTCGGACGCGCACCAGGGGCACTGATAATTTCCACTGTCTGACCGTTTTTCAATGCCTTACTCAATGGGTAAGGGTTACGATCAACACGAGCACCAACACAAGAGTTGCCTACATCGGTATGTACGGCATAGGCAAAGTCGACAGCCGTTGCGCCTAAAGGTAGTTCAACGATACGACCTTTTGGTGTGAAGACGTAAATCTCATCTGGGAAAAGATCGGATTTTACGTTTTCAATGAATTCGAATGAGTTACCCGCGCTTTGTTGTAGCTCTAACAGGCTTTGCATCCAACGCTGAGCTTTCACTTGCGCAGTGGTACCAGACTTGTCGCCTTTGTCTTTGTAAGACCAGTGTGCCGCGACACCTTTGTCCGCCATTTGATCCATATCTTCAGTGCGGATCTGAACTTCAACAGGTACGCCGTGTGGGCCAACCATGGAAGTGTGTAGCGATTGATAGCCGTTCGCCTTTGGTACCGCGATGTAATCTTTCATGCGACCAGGACGTGGCTTATACAAGCTGTGTACTTGGCCTAAAACGCGATAACAAGTATCAGCGGTATCAACAACGACTCGGAACGCATAGATATCCATGATGGTGTGAAAGCGCTGTTCTTTGGTTTTCATCTTGTTGTAGATAGAGAACAGGTTTTTCTCACGACCAACGACGCGAGCATTCAAGCCAAAATCTTGCAGACGGCCTTCTATTTCGCTGTGAATGCGTTGGATCATCTCTTTACGATTACCACGTGCGGCTTTAACCACTTCTTTTAGTACGCGGTAGCGGTTGGGATATAGCGCCTCAAAGCCCAACTCTTCGAGTTCGGTTTTGATATTGTGAATACCAAGACGATGAGCGAGGGGCGCGTAAATTTCTAACGTTTCACGAGCAATACGACGCTTTTTATCTGGTCGAAGCGCGCCAAGCGTACGCATGTTGTGCGTGCGGTCAGCCAGTTTGATCAGAATGACGCGGATATCTTGCACCATGGCCAGAACCATCTTACGAAAGTTCTCAGCCTGAGCCTCTTTCCTATCGCGGAATTTGAGTTTGTCCAGTTTAGATACACCATCAACCAATTCTGCGACAGTGTTGCCGAATTTCTCTTCGAGATCTTCTTTAGTTACATCACAGTCTTCAATGACGTCATGCAGCAAAGCAGCTTGGAGGGTTTCGATATCAAGGCGCATTTCGGCCAAGATACGAGACACAGCGACAGGGTGGATGATGTATGGTTCACCGCTAGAGCGGGTTTGCCCTTCATGGGCATCTCTCGCTACCACATAAGATTGACGCAGAGCCTCAATCTGAGGCTCTGTTAGGTATTCTTGGGCAACGTCTTTGAGGCTATCGAATAGATACAAATTATAGGCCCGGGAGGTTGTTGAATTCTAAAGTCAGAATTAACGGTTGTGAGCGATGCTGCTTACTGCCGCTAGCTCTGCCGCTTCTTGCTCTTGCTGTTCTTGACGTTCACGAGCGTCTAGAACTTCTTTAGTAATTAAACCTTCTTCGATTTCGCGTAGAGCGATAACCGTTGGCTTATCGTTCTCTTCTGGCACTAGTGCATCTTTACCGCCAGTTTGCATTTGACGAGCGCGGCGAGCCGCAATCAGTACTAGGTCGAAACGGTTGCCAACTTTTTCAACAGCGTCTTGAACAGTTACGCGTGCCATGAGGACTCCAAATAGTTAACTAAAATTTTAGAATGACGAGAAAGTATACAACCTAACTACTTTATTTACTAGCAATTAGACAAGCCACCGTTTGTGGACTTTCTCAGGTACTTTATTGTGTTTTTAGCACTGGGCAAAAAACGGGAAATTCTTTATGTTTTACAGCGTGACTTTTTTGAAGTTACTCTGCTAACAACGCGTCAAGCATACCTTTATATTTAGCAGCTTGCTTTTCTTCCTTCAATCTTTCAGCACGCAAGATAGCTTTAAAATCCATCAAAGCGGTATCAAAATCGTCGTTTACGATCACGTAGTCGTACTCGTTGTAATGAGAGATTTCCGACTTGGCTTCAGCCATACGCTTTGCGATCACTTCATCGCTATCTTGACCACGAGTGTTCAAGCGACGCTCTAACTCACCGTTTGATGGTGGCAGGATGAAGATGCTTTTGGCTTCTGGCATTTGTTCACGGATTTGGCGTGCGCCTTGCCAGTCGATATCTAGAAAAACGTCGATACCTTTATTTAGTGTTTCTTCAATCCATACACGAGATGTGCCGTAATAATTACCAAACACTTCTGCGTATTCTAGGAAGTCACCTTTAGCGATCAGGGCTTCAAACTCATCTTTCGCTACAAAATGGTAGTGGACACCATTTTCTTCACCAGGTCGCATGTTGCGCGTGGTGTGAGACACAGACACTTTCATTGCGTAGGTTGGGTTGCGTTCCAACATCGCTGAGATCAAGCTAGATTTACCTGCGCCGCTAGGTGCAGATACGATATAGAGAGTACCTTTGCCCATTGTACTGTTCCACTTTTGATTGGATTGATTGAGTGCCGAAGGAAAGTTCGACATTCTTATAACGATAGCACTGGCATTGAGAAATCAACCACCAAAGGGATGGATATTGGTGATAATCCCGCCAGAAAAATGGAGGCGAAGAGTATCATGATCTCTATTTTGTTACCAGTTGATCTTTCTGTCTGTGATCGTCTCAGATGAAATAGTTACTTACGCCAGAGTGTTCCTAAACAGCGAAGAAGGAGCGTGATACAGGACTTACCATCCGCGCACTCTGTTATTAAAACCATTTCTACAACCGTTTAGTGTGCTGATTTTAGGTTTAGAGTCCCGATTTGGCTTGCGTGAGTGACTCTGGTTAAAAATAGGGGTTAATAAAGATAAAACGGAAAAAAGGGGAAGCTTTCACTTCCCCAGGCGTGCGACTGACTCACACTTAATCTTCGAATTATCCTTGAGACTCTAGGAAATTTATCCAAGGGCTAACGGTTGACCTGAATTTTGGCGATTGAGCAGCGCCTTTCATCGCCTGCAAGGCCTTTTGTGGCTGCTTAAGCTCGAAATAGGCCATCCCGCGAATGTATTCAAGTTCTGCCTTTTGCTCTTTAGAGGCACTGGATGCCGCGCTTTCTACAAAACGAGTTGCTTCAGAATACTGCTTGTCTTGTATCATTAAGCGAGCAATCTGAATTTGCGTTTTAGCAGAAGGAGCGAGGTTATATGACTTTTTATAAGCGAGAATTGATTTATCTAGCTCTTTAGCTTGCTGCCAGAAGCTGGCTAGGCGGTCATAGTTTTCCTTCGTCTTTTCAATGTTTCCAGCTGCCATTTCCTTTTCAAGAGTTTTGGCTGCTTTATATGGAATACCTTGATAAGCCAAGAAGTTTACAAAGCGTAAATATTCCTTCTCTCCTTCTAGTTTCCCCATTTTGTAAACCATTTCTAGGGTGGCTAGAGAGTTGCGCTCTTGACCTAGCTCCATGTAGACACCAGAAAGTTGCATCCAGTAACGCTTTTTCTGAGGGTACTTTGAAGTCAGAGTTTTGAGTACACTGGCAACGCTTTTCAGCTGGCCTAACTCGTAGTGAGATGCAACGAGAATTAAGTACCAAGACTCACTTGGGCTCTTGCTCATCGCGATGGCTTTTTTGGTTGGTGGGATTGCATTTCTGTAATCTTCCAACTGAACATAGGCGCTCGCTAACGTGATATAAGCATGAGCTTGAGGCTTCTCTTTGGTTGTTTCTGCAACCTTGAACCATTCCTTCATCGTTTTTACAGACAACGTATACTTTTCTTCAGCTAGGTAAAGCTGAGCCAAGCTGTAGCGAACTTGTTGAGCAACAGGAACGGGAAGTGCGTCGAGCTGTAATGCTTCGGCAAAGTATTTTGCTGCTTGCACATAATTGTCTTGTAGCGAATACAAAAAGCCAGTCTGCTGAAGTAAAACTGCTCGGTCGTATTTTTTCGAACTTGTGCTTTCTAAAGCGCTTGCTAGTTTTTCTTTCGCTGCTGAATATTTTTCAGTTGCGATCAACTCTTGCACTTTGTTAACGGTTCGAAATGTCCGATCTGATAACTGAGGAGCTTCTTTTGCCATCGTAGGAGCGGCCATTGCCACTCCTGCGAAGAGAATTAAAGAAGCCACTTTGCTTTTCCATAAACTTTTCATCGTGACTCCTTAATTGGTTGAGAACTCTATTTCTTGCGATAGGCGCGAGCTAACAGGTTTCCCGTCAACCAATTTTGGTTTAAATGTCCATTTAGAGACTGTTTTTCTTGCCGCTCGACCGAGGCCTAAGCGTCGTGGTTGCTCTTTAAGAACTTTGATGTCCTCTACGGCACCACGTGCGTTGACAGTAAACTCTAATAAGACGACCCCTTTTTCTATTCCTGCTTTCGCAGCCTTCCTAGGCATTTGAGGTTGGAATGTCGCTAGAGGTGTTGGACCTCCGCTACCCGCGAGTTGCGCACCTCCACCCTGGCTATAATGTCCAAGCACCGAACCACCTGTAACATTTACGGGTAGGTCAAGCTTTGGCATATCCATTGGGGTCTGCTCCATCACCGGTTTTACTGTCGCTGTCACTTTCATTTCTGGCGGCGGCGGCGGACGCTTAGGCGGTGGTGGCTTTGGAAGTTCGCGTTTTTTCTCCTGTATTTTTTCGTCTGGTTTAATGCGAATAAACTCGACCATACGCAGGTCATCATTCGACACTAACTCGTGGCGCTCTTTGTTTACTAGCTTGTCCATCCCCCAGAACAACCCGAGGGAGACAATGAGCGCCAGTGCAATTGAGGCCAGATACCGCATAAGCTTAATCCTTATTGGTTGCGGCAATGGAGATGCTTTCTACACCTGCCATTTTGATCTGGTCCATAACCTTCACGACTACGCCAGCATTTGCTTCTGTGTCGGCTTGGATAACAACTGCGCCATCAGGGCTTTCTGCACGAAGACGTTCAATATTCGCGCGAACCGCGTCCACTTCGATGCGGCGTTTATCAACCCAAACATCACCCGCCGCACCAACTGCGACCATGATGTTACCTTTTTTCACGGTTTGCGCAGAGCTTGCCGTCGGGCGGTTTACTTCTAGACCAGCTTCTTTTACGAACGATGTTGTTACGATAAAGAAGATCAACATGATGAATACGATGTCGAGCATCGGTGTCATATCGATAGCGGTTTCATCACTGCTATCACTGCTATAGCGTCTTTTCATGACCTATACCTCTAATTCCATTTACTCAGGCAATATGCTTTAGCTTATCTTCCAGCTTTTGCGTTGTGACTTTGGCTAAATGATCAAGACGTGAACTAAAGAACAGTCCTGATAGAGAAGCCACCATCCCGGCTAAAGTTGGGATTGTTGCCTTTGAGATCCCCGAGGCCATTGCTCGAGGGCTTCCTGTTCCTGTTACCGCTAAGATGTCGAATACTTGGATCATGCCAACAACGGTGCCGAGCAAACCCAGTAAGGGACAAAGCGCAATCAATACTTTCACGATTGGCAGGCCCTTTTTATTCTCAATGTCCTGACGAGAAACAATTTCTTGTCGGATCATCTTAGCGTTCCAGCTCTGGTGCTCTGAGCGCCCCTGCCATGAGCCAACGGCTTTTTTCATGGCTTTTGGAGCGACGGCAGCAAAATAGAACCAACGTTCTAACAATACTGCCCACAGCATAAAGCTGAGGATGAAGATGGCGACGAGTACATCGCCACCCATTCCCAAGAAGCGCCTAATTGATTCAAGTTCTCCAACTAACCACCACATAGCGCCTCCTTAGCTTTCGGCTTTATGTAGTTTTTCCTGATAGCGAGCGATGAAGCCTGCACTCTGTTCTTCAAGAGTTTGAACCAAACGACGACCTTTACTGTGTACGATGGTGTACAGGAACAGTAGAGGAATTGCGACGACCAGACCAAGCATGGTTGTAACAAGTGCTTCAGAGATACCGCCAGCCATTAGCTTAGGATCGCCGGTACCAAATAGTGTGATTGCTTGGAACGTACCGATCATACCCATAACCGTACCCAGTAGACCTAGAAGTGGTGCTACAGAAGCGAACAGTTTGATTGAGCTGATAAAGCGTTCAATGCTCGGTGCGTTACGTAGGATGATTTCGTCAAGCTTCGCTTCCAGATCTTCAAGGTTGTCACCTTTGTGCTCTTGGTAAGCTTGGATAACTTCACCCAGAGGGTTACCAGGAATCACGGTTTCTGATTTCGCTTGCTTACGCATTTTACCGCCAATCACTTGAAGGCGTAGGAAGCAAACTAGAGCAATGATAGCGCCAACTGCACCCATACCAAGGATGACGTAACCTACAATGCCACCTTGATCAATACGTTCTTGAACGGTAGGGCTTTGTACAAGTAGAGACAGAATTACACCACGGGATGGGTCAATAAACAGTGGCTCATAGCTGTTTGATGCTGACTCAAAGCCTGCAACATGACGCGTAATATTGGTGCGAGGCTGTCGAGAGAGTTCTTCGAACTTACCTGTTTGAGGTACATAAGTAACGTACTTACCATCGGCAATCGCGTTAAATTCACCGACAAGAGTAACATCGCGAACCGCTTCTTTACCTTCGCCATAAACAACCGTTGCTTGGGTTGTTGCTGTCTCGCCTGAGGCAACCACTTGTTGAAGAATGGTATGCCAGAATGCTTCTAGCTCTTGTGTTGATGGCAGTTCTTTGCTTTCAGCCAGTTTCGTTAGTAGAGCGTCACGCTCTGGGAACTGAACTGCGTTTTGAGAGGCTGCAAATAAGCCTTTAAACTCGCCCGCATATTGGCGGACCACACCAAACATTTCGCCCAAAGTACCAGAGCGAACACGTAAGGTTTCTGTTAGTTCAGTCAGCTGCTTATCGTTTTCATCAAATGTCGCTTTAAGTTGATCGCCCAGTGCTTGCTGTGAAGCTAGCTCTTCACGAGCCTGTTGCAATAATGCTGCTTGCTTATCTCGGTTGTTCTTGAACTCAGCTTCACGGGCTTTATTCTCTTTTGACTCAACGATGCTTTCTGATTTTACGTTTTTGAGTAGTTCAGATAGGTTTTTAGGCGTTTCTGCTTGTACGCCTGAAGCCATAAATAAGCTCGCTAGTAGACCAGCGGCTAGAGTTTTGAATCCTTTCATCTCTTATTCCTCCCCAGCATATACAGGCAATTTGATTAGCGCTGGTGGCGCTTGCTTCTTCGCGATACGAAGGCCTTGCTGTACCGCTATGCGGTAGCTTTCCGGTAATGTTTCCCATTGACGTGTTTGTTGGTTCCACATACCTGTCTCACCACCGTCTGGAGATTGGAATAAAAGCGCCGTGCGACCAATACGTAGGAAATCGTAAGTCACGGTTTCCCCATTTCTATCTAGGCTAGCTTTGTAAGATTCAATTGAGCGAGAGAAGCCTTCTTCAATTTGGTAGGCTTCCATCACTTTACGGAATTTCTCAGAAGTCGTTACGTCGGCGCGATCCATGAGACGACGCAGTTCTTGGACACGTTTATTACGTTCTTTTTTCTGGAAAGGCAGATCGAGAGTCACAAACTCATCGAGTGCATCGATCATTTTAAGTGTTAGTGGCACTACTTCTGTTGCCGTTTGATCGATCTGAGCAATTTGGTTATTTAATGAGTCCAATTCACCTTGCTGTGATTGAACCATACGATTAATTTGCTCGTTGTAGACTTTCATGCTGTCGATTTGACGTAGTAAGCCTTTGTATTCTGCCAACATGCCTTCAGTACTTTCGGCATAATTGTCGATTTTTTGTTGCGAAGCTTCTGAAGATTGATTTGCTTTTGCTTGTGTGGAAACGACAGCACCAGAGTTGGCCGCTATAGAGCTACTACTGATAGTAAGCAATGCTGCAGCTATGGCACTGAGACCAAATTCCTTGAATTTCATGGTTGCATCCTTGTCAGTGTTTTAGTCAGTCGAAAAGGGCGCGGAAAACCCGCGCCAAATATTTTTTAGAAGTCGTATGATGCCTCGACGTATAGCTGACGTCCGATTGGATCGTCATACCCAGTTGCATAGAATGGAGAGGTATCGCTTAGAGGATCTGCAGGCGGTACTTTGTCAAACATGTTGATAGCACCAAGAGTTACACGACCACTCTCGTTGAATTGGTAAGAAGCCGTTAGGTTCCACGTTGTCATACTAGCGATTTCTGCTTTGTAACCCGCTTTTTTAGCAGAATCACAGTCATCAAAGTAGTAACGGTTAGCGTAGCTTGAACACATACGGTCGCGGTATTTACCAAATAGGTTGATAGCGACATCTTCATATGCCCAGCCAAGATTTAACGTTGCGGTGTATTCAGGCATGAAATCTCTTTCATCCGTTACAGGCTCGCTGTCGTTTTCTTGATATTCAGCAATCAAGATCTTCGTTACAGCAACACGCGTGTTAAATGAGCCGAACTCATTAGTGTCGTATGCGTATTTGATCGCTAGGTCAATACCAGAACGCTCTTCATACGACTGGTTCACTGGACCATAGGATACCGACTTGATGGTGCCATCTGGGTTACGAACGACTTCAGTACCTGGGTATTTACCTGGATCGTTAATTACGTCTTGGTAAGTTGGTGCTGTTACGACGTCTTCCATCTTGATGTGGTACCAGTCAACAGTTACACCAAGATCATCCACAGGCTCCCACGCTAGGCCCAAGTTAATGTTTGTACTTGTTTCTTCTTTCAGCTCAGAGTTAGGGCCATTAAGCGTATCGAAGTACTGAGTATCACACTCTGGGTACTTGTCTTTATCTTGTGGGCCGCTACCACCAGCGTTGGCACAAAGCTCTGGGTCAAAGCCAGAACCAAAGCCTCGAGTTTGATCACCAAATAGTCGCTTCAAGTCTGGAGCTCGGAAGCCTAGACCGTAGCTACCACGTAGCAATAGGGTGTCAGTAGGACGGTATGCTAGGGCTACTTTAGGAGTGAATGCGCCGCCAGTTGCCGAGTCGTCGAAGTAGTGGTCGTAACGACCAGCGACAGTCATTTCTAAATCTTCAATGATAGGAATAAGAGCTTCAACACCAAGACCAATCTGATCGCGGTCACCGCCGCCTGATGTTCCACCTAGACCAGAGAAACCACCCGCTGCTGTTGTAGCATCAATCGTCTCATTGTAGTCAGTACGGTTCCATTCACCATAAACAGCAAAGCCAGACATACCTGCAGGAAGTTCAACCAAATCACCAGCCAGTGAGCCGTTAACAGAGTAAAGCTTTGAGTAAGCTTCTTTGCTTGAAGTGCCGCTGTATTTGTCTACAACGTCTTGAGAGATAGGCCCTAGAAGATCGACATCACCATTTTGTACAGCTTGGTCGAGAGTTAGGAAGATTGCTGGGTTGCTTGTTTCAACGCTTTGCTCAGAGTAACCAGCTGATAGGTCCCAATCATACGTATCAGCAAGCAGGCCGTTCAAGCCTAAGGTTAAGCCAAAAGAATCGGCTTCAGTGTTACTTTCGCGTGGTCCAAATTCGACCATACGGCGAGTGTATTCGCCTTCGCCGCGGAAGTGAGTGGCATCAACTTCTACGCTGTAAGGGTTAGGTTCGAATTCAGATTCTGTAGACTTGTAGCCAAAACGGGCTTCTGCCATGGCAGTGACATTGTCGTTAATGTCCATTTCACCACGTAAAAGTAGGTCTACTTGTTTGTTTTCTGGTTTTAATGTTCGGTACGCAGAGCGGTTAACACCACACTTTCCATCCGCTCGTTCAATCGCGGCATCACCAACGACTTCTTTACATGAAGAACCTGCATCAGCTGGTGTTAGAAGTGTTCCGTTGGCGCCTTCAAAGTTTGCACCGTAGCTAGAGTAGCCACTTAGCTGAGAACGGCTAGAACCGTCATCGCCAGCCCAATCATCTCGGTCAGATTGCTTTAGCATTTCGTTGCCCGCAAATTGGCCAACGAAGAGAATACGTTTGTCGTCAAAGTTTTTGCCAGCTACAACGTCTAAACGACCATTTTGGTAACCACCATCCGTCGCGTCACCCGCGCGTACTTTTACAGAAACGCCATCAAAGTCTTTCTTTAAAATGAAGTTTACGACACCACCGATTGCGTCGGAGCCGTAGATAGCAGAACCTGAGTCGGTCATTACTTCAACACGCTCAATGGCGGCGACAGGGATTTGGCCGATATCTTGGAAGTTAGATGTACCATCTTGTGCTAGCGGGTATTGAGGAAGACGACGGCCATCAATAAGAATCAATGTGCGTGACGCGCCAAGGCCACGTAAGTTGACTGACTGCGCTGCTGGTGTAAACGAGAAAGAGTCTGTTTGAGCCATTACACCACCTGTGTTTTGGGTCAAACTGTTCAATACGTCTTGCGCGCTGTTAAAGCCTTTAGACTCAATGTCTTTACTATTAATAACAGTAACTGGTGAAGGACCTTCCATATCCGTCGTGGAGATACGCGAACCAGTAACTTTCATCTTTTGAAGTTTTTCAACTTGCTGCTCTTCTGCCAGTGCTGTTGCTGGGGCTGCAACTGCTGCTGTCCCCAAAGCAAGGCTTATCGCAACAGATAAAGCGGTTGTGTTTTTATACATCCTTGTTGCTCCGATTATTATTATTTCCTATGTCTGGCCGCATAGCGGCCAAATGTGACGTTAATATTTCGTTAACGTTCGGCCAATGTATAACCGAGATGAAAAAAGGAAGTCAAACCAGTGGTAAACGGGGATGCTTAAATGTAAAAAAGATGTAAATAACCAGGCTTTATTTAAAAAGCGGAATAAAAAACCGAATAATGTTTATGAATCGATATTAAATTTCAATAAAACACCGTATTTTGTGTTTCTTATAAACTTTAATGACTTATCTTGCCTATGGTTTTTTAGTGGGTAATTGAATCTGGAAAAAGATATTTTTCCAGTGAATTGTTCTGAGATGAGTTTTATATCGAATCCATACTTTGTTAGCTCGAACTTATTAGGTGGTATCAAAATATGATACCCATTGCGGTTAAAGGGCTCACTCGTATTTTTAGGTCAAATATAACCTTGGATTATGTGTCTATTTATGTGTGTAGGGTGCATTTTTATGTAGGGTTTTGGCTCTAAACAGCCTAGATTGATATTCTGTATGAATTATTTTTGTGGTTTTTTATAATTTTTTACAAAAACATTTCTGTTTTTCGACATCGAAGGAAGTTTGTCATGTTTTGGTTTCAAACACTTGAAGCTGATGTGGATTCAAGATAAATATGACGCTGAAATTATTGCAGTAGTAGAAAAGTCTAGCTCTTGAGGCGCAGGGAGTGTGCTTCAACAGTTTTAGTTACTACGAGATAAATATGCACCATTTTGGGCGGAAAATATCCTCTTTCACTCCGTTTGAACTGGACAGTAGACAAGGAGCAAGTTGTATATGCTGTCGTACTTTTTACGCCGTTTGGCGTTGGTTATCCCAACGTTTCTCGGGATAACTATTCTCATCTTTGCTATCACTCGTTTCGTGCCTGGCGGACCTGTTGAACGCATGTTGTCACAAATGCAGTCCCAGGGGGACGGCGCCGCATCAATGACGTCTGCGGGTGGTAATACGGCCCTTTCTGACGATCAAATCGCGGAGCTGAATGCGTTTTATGGCCTGGATAAACCTGTAACGGAAGCGTACGTCGAGTGGTTAAGTCGTTTGGTAATGCTAGATCTTGGCGAGTCGACGCGTTACTACGAGCCTGTCTCGGACATGATCGCAGAGCGTTTGCCAGTGTCGTTGTTTTATGGCGGCATGACCTTCTTTATTAGTTATTTTATCTCGATTCCTCTTGGTTACTATAAGGCGCTCAAGCACGGTTCTGTGTTTGATTCCGCTTCTTCAGTACTCATTTTCGTAGGCTACGCGCTACCAGGTTATGTGGTGGGTGTATTGCTGATCACGTTATTTAGTTATCACTTGGAATGGTTTCCGATGGGAGGCTTTGTCGGCGATGACTTCGACGATTACGAAACCTTCTTTGAACGCGCTAAAGACATTATGTGGCATGCGGTGTTGCCTTTGATCTGTTACCTCATTGGTGATTTTGCCACGCTGACGATGACAATGAAAAATAACCTGATGGAAAACCTTTCCTCAGATTACATCCGCACCGCAATTGCGAAAGGATTACCTTTCAAAAAAGCAGTTCGTAAGCACGCGTTGCGTAACAGCTTAATTCCAATCGCGAGTCACTTTGGTAACTCTTTGTTGTTCTTCATGACCGGTGCCTTCCTGATTGAAGTTATCTTCAATATTGATGGCATTGGCTTATTGGGTTACGAATCAATCATGGAGCGTGATTACCCTGTTGTTATGGGTATTGTCGCCATTAATGCGTTGTTACTGCTCATTGGTAACATCATTTCAGATATTTGTGTTGCTTTAGTCGACCCACGTGTGAAGTTTGGAGCGTAACATGATTAAAGTTAGTCCATTAACTCAAAAGAAAATTCGTCACTTTAAAGAGATCAAACGAGGCTATTGGTCGTTTGTTGCTCTTTCTATCATGTTGATCCTTTCTCTATTCGCCGAACTTTTGATTAACAGTAAAGCGCTAGTCGTCAAGTACGATGGTAGCTACTATTTTCCTGTTGTCAGTGACGTACGTTTAGGTAGCGAATTCGGCCAAGAGTCATCCAGCGAAGCGGATTATCGCGTACTGCAAAAAGCGTTTGAGGCCGAAGGGGGCGACAACTTTGTTATTTTGCCGCTTGTGCCATGGAACCCATATGAACAAGATTTTAGTGGTGATTTCCCGCCAACAGCACCTAGCGCCGAAAATAAGCATTATTTAGGTACAGATGTGATAGGTCGCGATATTTTGGCGCGACTTGTCTACGGATTCAGAACGGCGATGGGATTTGCGTTGCTTACGATGGCCATTTCCTACGCGATCGGTACTGCAGTCGGTTGTGCTATGGGTTTTTGGGGCGGTAAATTTGACTTGTTTGTACAGCGACTTATCGAAATCTGGTCAATGGTCCCGTTTTTGTACGTCATTATGATTCTTGTTTCAATCGTTCAACCGACGTTTGCTCTCTTTGTCGCTATTAACGTGCTTTTCACTTGGATGGGGATGACATGGTACATGCGGACCATGACCTATAAAGAAGCGGCACGAGAATACGTAATGGCGGCTCGTGCTTTAGGGGCATCGACTGGACGTATCTTGTTTAATCACATCTTGCCAAATACGATGGTGATGATTGTAACCCTAGCGCCTTTCACTATTGCAGCTAACATCACAGCACTGACTGCTCTCGATTATCTAGGCTTAGGCTTGATGCCACCAACGCCAAGTTGGGGTGAACTACTGCAACAAGGTAAGTCAAACTTAGATTCGCCATGGATTGTTGCGTCAGTAGTGACTTCTATTGTTCTGGTTCTGGTGATGGTGACCTTTATTGGTGAAGCCATTCGAGCGGCTTTCGACCCGAAAAAATTCACACGCTATGTTTAAGCGAGCATTGTGAGCAAAACATAAAAAAGGGAAGTTTTATGAAGAAATTATTTTTAGCGTCCACGCTGAGCGCCCTGAGTTTTGGTGCAATGTCAGCAACGCTTCCGACTGACTTAAACTGGCAAACAAACTGGGATGAGCCTCAATATGGTTCGCCAGAAGCGAAACGTGGAGGGACTTATCGCACCTTTATGTCAAGTTTCCCGCAGACGTTACGTAGTGTTGGCCCAGACGCTAATGCAGGGCTACGTTCTTTTATCTTAGATGAAACACCAGGCTTGGTGGTCCGCCACCCAGATACTTTAGAGTTCATCCCTGAGCTTGCTAACGAGTGGGCGTTAGCAGGTGACAACAAAACGGTCTATTTCAAACTCAACCCTGAAGCCAAATGGTCGGACGGCAAACCTGTGACTGCCGACGATTTCGTGTTCATGCTGAAGTTTTATCGTTCCAAGGACATCTTGGAGCCTTGGTACAACGATTACTACAACAAAACGATTGCGGATGTTATCAAGTACGACACTCACACGTTTGCTGTTAAGGCGGCGAAAGAGTTTAATCCGGAAGAGTTGCTGTTACGAATGGGGGCCCTGCGCCCACGTCCCGCACATTTTTATGCTAACCCTTCAAAAGATGAAAATGGTGACGGTATACATGACAACTTTGTCCGCTACTACAATTTTAAAAGTGAACCAACGACCAGTGCATACTACCTAGATGACATTAAAAAAGGTAAAAGTGTGACCTTCAAACATGTCGGTGAAGACTGGTGGGGTTACAGCAATAAGTATTATCAACATCGTTATAATGTCGACAAAATCCGCATCACAGTGATTCGCGACAGTGATATCGCGATGAAGCACTTTGAGAAAGGGAAGCTGGACGCATTTGGTCTTGTTTTACCAAGCTTATGGCATGATAAATCGAATACGGAACCTTACCAAAAGGGATACATTCAAAAGTTCTGGGGTTACAACCAATTCCCAGTTGGGGCTGGTGGTGTATGGATGAACACCGCGATGCCTTTGCTGGATGATTTAAACATTCGCAAGGGCATTACTTACGCGATTGACTTTGATGGCATGATAGAGAATGTCATGCGTGGCGACTACTCCCGTAAACCGAACCCGACCGGTTATGGTCATGGTAAATACACCCTACCAGATGCTAAGGCACCGAAGTTTGATCCCGCAAAAGCGGCCGAGGCATTCGAAGCCGCAGGCTTTAACAAAATTGGTTCTGATGGTATTCGTGTTAATGATAAAGGTGAGCGCTTAAGCTTCGAGCTGACCTACGGAACACCTGTTCATACTCCTCGTATTGCATTTTTGCGTGAGCAAGCCAAGCTAGCAGGGCTGGATATTGAGCTCAAGTTAGTTGATGGCTCATCCATGTTCAAATACGTACGTGAGAAAAAGCACGATTTGGCTTTCTTAGATATGGGTACGTCTGAGATCCCAACGTATTGGGAGTACTTCCATTCAGTCAATGCGAACAAGCCGCAAACTAACTCTTTCACAAACTACAGCACGCCAGAACTGGATGAAAAGATCATCGAGTATCGTTTTGGCATGGATATGGATAAAAAGATCCAGCTAGGTCATGAGATTCAGCGTGACATCATTGATGCTCACGTTATCGTCCCAGGCTACATGGTTCCTTATGTCCGCTATGGTCACTGGCGCTGGTTAAAGTTTCCAGATAAGCCAATGAATCGCATGACAGAGGCGCTGTTCAGTGGTTCAATCATAGGCGATGGCACTTACTGGATTGATAGTGATATCAAAAAAGAAACGAAACAAGCGATGAAGTCAGGCAAAGCTTTTGAACCTGTTGTTGTCGTAGATGACACTTATAAGCTGTAAGGATTGGTTATGGAAAACGATGTAATCCTAAGTGTTAAAGATCTCGAAGTTGAATTTACCACCGATGATGGGCCAGTGAAGGTTCTGCATGGTGTGAACTTTGATGTGAGAGCTGGACGTACACTCGGTCTGGTAGGAGAGTCAGGTAGTGGTAAGAGCGTAACCTCAATGTCGATCATGGGGCTATTACCTAAGCCATATGGCAACATCATTAAAGGTGAAGTGAATTATCGCGGCACCAACCTAGTTGATTTGCCTGCGGAAGAGATGTACGCCATGCGTGGCGATCGCATTTCGATCATCTTCCAAGACCCGATGACTGCGCTCAACCCAGTACACACCATTGGTCGTCAAATATGTGAAGTGCTTGAGCTCCATCGACCTGAGCTCGACAAAAAGGAGCGGGAGGCGTACTCGATTGAGATGCTGGCAAAAGTAAAAATTCCAATGCCAGAGAAGCGATTGAATGAGTATCCCCATAACCTATCTGGTGGTATGCGCCAGCGTGTCATGATCGCGATGGCATTGGCCTGTAAGCCGGATATTCTGATTTGTGATGAACCGACTACAGCGTTGGATGTTACGGTTCAGGCGTCTATCCTTGAACTGATGAATGAGCTTCAGGAAGAAACAGGCATGGCAATGATCTTCATCACTCACGACCTCGGGGTTGTGGCAGAAGTGTGTGATGATGTTGCCGTGATGTATGGTGGGCGTATTGTCGAAAAAGCAGAAATTTTTGAGTTGTTTGATAACCCGCAGCACCCATACACAGAGCGCTTAATGGGATTGATGCCGAGCTTAGATAATGAGCCGAAGCAGATGATCGATATCAAGCCTATTGATGCCAGTATGTTTGCCAGTTAACTGGGCAAAGTGAACCAGTCATAAAAGAGGATGTTATGGCAAAAGAAGTATTAAGAATTGAAAATCTTAAGCAGCACTTTGTTTCTGGTAAAGGGCTGTTCAAGAAAGGCTACACCATCAAAGCGGTAGACGGGGTTTCACTGTCTGTTTCTGAAGGTCAAACACTGGGGCTAGTTGGTGAGTCAGGTTGTGGTAAAAGCACCCTTGGTCGCACGATCTTAAAGTTATACGAGCCAACGGAAGGTAAGATTTTCTTTGAAGGTAAAGACATCACTAAACTGTCTGTCAAAGAGATGCGATCGCTGCGTAAAGACATGCAAATCGTCTTTCAAGACCCAATGGAATCACTCAATCAGCGTCATACCATCGGTATGATTCTGGAAGAACCGTTTGTTATTCATAAAATTGGCACGCCAACAGAGCGTAAACAATGGGTAAAAGAGCTTTTAATCAAAGTGGGATTACCAGAAACGGCAGTAAACCGTTATCCACATGAATTTTCAGGCGGACAACGGCAGCGTATCGGTATCGCTCGCGCGATTGCATTGAAGCCTAAACTGCTGATTTGTGATGAATCGGTATCTGCGTTAGATGTGTCGGTACAGGCGCAAATCTTGAACCTATTGCTACAACTGCAACAAGAAATGAACTTGGCGATCATATTTATCTCTCACGATCTCTCTGTGGTGAAACATGTCTCTGACAAAGTTGCCGTGATGTATTTTGGTAAAGTGGTAGAAGCAGGCAGCGCTAAAGAAATTTATGCAAACCCGCAAAACGAATACACCAAAAAACTCCTATCTGCGATTCCGATCACTCACCCTAAATATCGGAAGAAAAAGCGCGTAGCTGAAAAAAAGCAGCAAGTGGCGTAAGTGATGCCACAGGTCCTATAACACAAAAACGCTCCGCCAAATAAGCGGAGCGTTTTTATGAGTAAATACCAGAACTTGGAGTCGATTCGCACTGATGTTTATTCTGATTGATTGAAGATCGTTGCATGCTAAACTCAAGACCTATTTTCTTTGTTTGGATAATGGACCATGCCGTCGAATTTACCGAAATCCTTTAGTCGACCTTTCCTGAGAATCTTCCATATTTTGGAGGCGGTGTTATTAGTCTCTATTACCTTGGCGACGTTGTACGCCATGATGCAAGAGTTTGTGCACGTATTTGTAGAGAAGCGTGTCTTACTCACGGATATTCTGTTGATGTTTATCTATCTGGAAGTGCTCGCCATGGTGCAGCAGTTCGTGATGAACGGTAAAATTCCGGTACGCTATCCTATCTATATCGCGATGATGGCAATCGCCCGCTATATCACACTCGGAATGAAAGAGCTGGATGCAGTTTTGGTTGTGTGGTTATCTCTGGCTGCGTTTATTTTGGCTGCGGCTACTTTGCTGATCAGAATTGGGCACCATTATTGGCCCTACGTTGATAACAGTACCTTGGAAAAAGACGAATAAAAGAAAACCCCGTATTAGCGGGGCTTTTTTGTTTCAATACTCGATGACTTTTAGATCATTCAATGTTTTGGATCTGCTCACGCATCTGTTCAATTAGAACTTTCAGTTCAACGCCCGATGCGGTGATGTCGGTGCTGATGGATTTTGACGCTAGCGTGTTCGATTCACGGTTGAACTCTTGCATCATGAAGTCCAGACGACGACCGACTGCGCCACCTTTTTTCAGAATGTTTGTGGTTTCTTTTACGTGAGAATCAAGACGGTCTAGCTCTTCTGCTACGTCTGATTTCTGTGCCAGAAGGATAAGCTCTTGCTCAACGCGAGATGGGTCTAGCTCTACTTTCGCATCTTCAAATTTAGAGAACAGACGCTCACGTTGCCATTCTAAAATTTCTGGCATGCGCGCACGCACTTTTACGACTTCTGCAGAAATGGAGTTCAAACGCTGTTCAATCAGCGCCTTCATGTTCTCGCCTTCACGAGCGCGCGCTTCAATAAATTCATCCATTGCGCCATCAAACGCTTCTAGTAGCACTTTATTTACCGCATCCATGTCTTGCTCTGGCGTTTCCATTACCCCCGGCCATTGCATGACTTGAAATGGATTGATTCGGCTCAGTTCACCAGTCATGTGCATGACTTGTTCAGCGGCTTTAATTACCTGGCTAGCAAGCGCTTCATTGATGCTAAGCTCACCTTTTGCGGCAGGGTTTGCTTCAAAACGTAGATTACATTCTACTTTGCCTCGCGCTAAGCGCTTACGAAAACGCTCACGTAAAACGGGCTCTAACCCGCGAAATTGCTCTGGCATGCGGAAGTATGTTTCTAAATAACGCTGGTTCACGCTGCGGATTTCCCATACCGCAGAACCCCAATCGCCTTTTACTTCTTTGCGTGCATACGCTGTCATACTGTAAATCATCGAATTTTCCTGTCTTCATTTTTTGAAAATTACTTCAAGAGTGTATCACGCTGCGTCGATAGGTGCGCGGCATGTATGGATTGTTTATGTTGTGCCAGATGCGTAACCTATGAATCCGGAATCGATTCCGTTATAATCTTCGCCCAACCAAATCGTCTTCTCCTCATATTTAAGGTAGATGCCCATGCGTCCAAACGATCGCAAGGCGGATCAAGTTCGCCCTATCAAAATTACTCGTAACTACACAGCTTACGCTGAAGGGTCAGTGCTAGTTGAGTTCGGTAACACCAAAGTGTTGTGTAATGCGACCGTCGAAGAATCTGTGCCACGTTGGCTAAAAGGTCAAGGTAAAGGCTGGGTTACAGCTGAATACGGCATGCTACCTCGAGCAACACATTCTCGTACTCGTCGTGAAGCGGCAAGTGGCAAACAAGGCGGCCGTACGATGGAAATTCAGCGTCTTATCGCGCGAAGCCTACGTGCTGTTGTCGATCTAAAAGCCATGGGTGAGTTCATGATCACCGTTGACTGTGACGTTATCCAAGCAGACGGTGGTACGCGTACTGCATCCATTAGCGGCGCAAGTGTTGCAATGGCCGATGCGTTCCAACACCTAGTAGATAGCGGCAAGCTAAAAGCAAACCCAATGAAAGGCCACGTAGCGGCAGTTTCTGTCGGCTTACTAGGCGACGAAGTATTGTGTGATCTTGAATACGTTGAAGATTCAGCGGCAGACACAGACATGAACGTAGTAATGACCGAAGAAGGCAAGATGATTGAAATTCAGGGCACCGCAGAAGGTGAACCGTTCAGTCACGAACAGCTGATGGCATTGCTCGAGTCGGCGAAAGTCGGCATTACGGAAATTGTCGCAGCGCAGAAGGCGGCGTTAGCCAATTGATTTAGATAGCTCCCATTATGGGGGCTATTTTTTTATCTCGACAATAGAGAAATGATTGATTGTCGAGAAGAGACACAAGAAACCAAGGACATAGAGAGAAAATAATGAAAGCATACCAGCGTGAATTTATTGAGTTTGCACTTGAGAAAGAAGTTCTTAAGTTTGGTGAGTTTACTTTGAAATCTGGCCGTAAAAGCCCGTACTTCTTTAACGCTGGTCTTTTCAATACTGGTCGTGACCTAGCGCGTCTTGGTCGTTTTTACGCAGCCGCGCTCGCTGACTCTGGCATTGAGTTTGATGTACTGTTTGGCCCGGCGTACAAAGGTATCCCAATCGCGACGACAACAGCAGTCGCGCTGGCGGATCACCACGATATCGACACGCCTTACTGCTTCAACCGTAAAGAAGCGAAAGATCACGGCGAAGGCGGTAACCTTGTGGGTTCAGCGCTTGAAGGTCGAATAATGCTAGTGGATGACGTAATCACAGCAGGTACTGCGATTCGTGAATCGATGGAAATCATTCAAGCAAATGGCGCAGACCTTGCTGGTGTGTTGGTTGCGATTGACCGCCAAGAAAAAGGCAAAGGTGAGTTGTCTGCGATCCAAGAAGTGGAGCGTGACTTTGGTTGTGCAATCATCTCAATCGTTAGCCTGACTGACCTTGTGACTTTCCTTGAAGAGAAAGGCACAGACAAAGAGCATCTAGAAGCAGTTAAAGCGTACCGCGCAGAATACGGCATTTAATTGGTTACTTTTTCTGAAAAAGTAAAAAGGGCAGATGGATATTCATCTGCCCTTTTTTGTTTTTGGATTTATCGCCTTGACCACTTACTTATAGCGAATGCCTTTCTCGACATGCTCATCTTGCATGGTTTTATAGCGTTTATGGAGCCACATCCATTGCTCTGGAGCGCGTAGAATGACTTCTTCCACATACTTGTTCATATAAGCGGCAGCGGCGACTTCGTCTTTTTGTGGATAGTCGGCTTCAATGCACTTATCGGCGATGATGTCGTATTTTCCTTCGTCATTGCGAAACCCTGAGCCTGGGATGATCGCACATTTTGAGGTATACGCCAGAATGCTCGTGCCTGTTGTCGTACACGCATCGTCTACGGCAAAGAAGGGCACAAATACTGATTTTTTGCGACCGTAATCGTGATCCGGTAAATAGAACAGACGCTCACCGCTGCGTAAAACACGAATCATCTTTTTTACATCTTTACGATCAATCAGTTTATTGCCGTTATGTGTTCGTCCCCAATACTGGATAAAGTTATAAGCAGGATTATTATGCGGACGAAACGCGCCGTACCCGGCCACGCCTAACACGGCGAAAGCACGCGCAGTGATCTCTAGATTAAGAGCATGGACACAACAAAGTAGGACGCCTTTACCTTCTTTGGCTTTTTCACGCAGTGCGCCGAGATCTTTCTCGACGATCAGGTTTTTAAAGCGCCAAGTCGGCCAGAACCAAGTGATTCCGGTTTCTATCAGTGCCATACCGGTATTTTTGAAGTTCTCTTCAACAATATGTTGAATCTCTTCAGGTGTTTTGTCTGGAAAGGCCAATTCTAAGTTACGCTGAGCAACGTGGACACGCTTTTTACCGTAGCGCATGCCAAGTTTACCGAGTGAACGACCTAATGAAAGCAGCAGCCGATAAGGAAGAATATTGACGAGGATGGCCAACAGACCAAAACCAAGCCATACGCCCCAGTTACGAGGGTGAAGAAGTGAAAGAGAAAACTCGGGCTGCGTGTATTTGTCTTTACTCATAGTCTTTTACTTTATTTGTGCACTTAAAAGCGCCCAGTACTCGTCAAAGTTTGCAGTCGGCTGGTATTTAAAGTCGCTACGCACAAAGCGGTTTAGGCTCCCCTCAACTTGTCCCAGAATTTGCGCAGCTAGGATGCGCTCTTCGACAGGGAAAGACTTCCCTTCACGAATCTTACGTTCACGCAGGATTTGGCGCAATTGTGTTTCTATACGCTCAAAGAGTTGATTGATGCGTTCACGTAGACGTTCATTTTCAAACATTAGAGCATGACCCGACAAAATGCGTGTCAGACCTGGGTTACGTTCAGAGAACGCCAAAATAAGGTGCATCACCATACGAATACGCTCTAGTGTATCTTTTTCGTCGTCTAGAATACGGTTGATGCGTGTCATCAAGGCTTCTTCAATGAACTCAATCAACCCTTCGAACATGCGCGCTTTACTTGGGAAATGACGATACAGCGCGGCTTCTGAAACGCCGACTTGCTTGGCCAGTTTTGCCGTAGTAATGCGTGAAGCGCCATCTGTTGATTCAAGCATTTCTGCCAATGCTTGTAAGATCTCTTCACGACGGTTGGATTTTTTACTGCCGGCCATTAGTTACTTCCTTTCAAAATACAAAGTTGAGCGGAGGGGATTATAAGACGCTATTTCGCCTCAAACTAGACCACTAAGGGTGGAATGGGAGATTTAACACCCTTAGTTGTCATTTTTGTACCAAATTTATGCCAGCTTTTGTAAAAAATTGGCAGGGTTTTCAAACGTTAGTTACATCAATTGATGCATTTTTTCGAGAATTTTAAAGCTCAATGCTTCTTTTGATTCTAAAGCGAGCGCAAGTTCACCTTCAGGCCAGTAAAGGGTAATCGCGTTGTCGTTGCTGTTAAATCCTTGCCCTGCAACCGAAACGTCGTTTGCACAGATCATATCGAGGTTTTTCTTTGTTAACTTGCCTCGAGCATAGGTCTCTACATCATTGGTTTCAGCCGCAAAACCGACGGTAAACGGACGCTTCTCCGTCATTGCTGCCACAGATGCAACAATATCAGGATTTTTAACCATATTAATGACCATTTCGTCGTTGTCTTCTGTCTTTTTCAACTTTTGAGACGCGATCGTTTGTGGGCGGTAGTCGGCAACGGCAGCGCAGCTAATAAACGCATCATGCCTGTTTGCATGTGTCATAACGGCTTCGTGCATCTCTTGTGCACTGGAAACATTTATGCGCTCAACACCTACGGGCGTATTTAAACTGACAGGACCGCTCACGAGGGTGACTTTTGCTCCCATCTGCGCTGCGGCGCTCGCCAATGCATAGCCCATTTTCCCGGAGCTATGGTTCGTAATGTAACGCACTGGATCAATCGCTTCGCGAGTTGGTCCGGCGGTAATGAGTATCGACCTACCTTCTAGCAATTTTGGTTGAAAGAACTGTTCACATAGCTGTACTAGCTGCATTGGTTCCAGCATTCGACCTGGTCCTACATCACCACAGGCTTGCTCTCCTGCCGCAGGGCCCCAGATGTGCATACCACGACGCGCTAACGTAGCGATGTTCTCTTGGGTTGCGATATTGCGATACATCTGTTGATTCATCGCCGGAGAAACAGCAACAGGGGAATCCGTCGCGAGCACGAGCGTAGTAAGTAAATCGTTCCCCATGCCTGCGGACATGCGCGCGATTAAGTCCGCGGTCGCGGGCGCTAATAGCACTAAATCTGCCCATTTGGCCAATTCAATATGGCCCATAGAGGCTTCCGCTGCTGGGTCTAGTAAACTGTCCGAGACAGGACGGCCCGAAACGGCTTGCATGGTTAAAGGGGTAATGAACTCTTTTGCGGCTTTCGTCATTACAACTTGAACTTGCGCTCCTCTCTCTATGAGGCGACGGGTTAGCTCCGCACATTTATACGCGGCAATACCGCCACTGATGCCGAGTAGAATTTTCTTTCCTGCTAGTGTTTGCATGTGAGATCTCCAATTTGATGACCGGATTTTAACACAATTCAAAGTCTGACCGCCCGAGCATATATAACGAGAAGATAATTCACATCAAACTCCAGAGTATTAATCTGACCGAGGAAGGGAAAATTCTCGCCTACCTCACAGACAAGTTGCGCGGAGTTTGCAAGTCTGAAAAGAAAAAGAGGTAGTGGAAACCATGGTGTTGAAAAGTCGAAACAAATTGCTGCTGATAACCCTAATTCCCCTGCTGTTGATCACTACGTTGATCTCAGTGGTGTATTACATCAACAGCAGTAAAAGTTTGGAAGCGGAGTTAGCAAGAGACAGGCAAGAGCTCATCGAAACGAAAAAGAAAGAGTTACAAGCCTATATGATGATGGGCGTGACGGCGATAAAACCGTTATACGACGCGGATGTAAATGGAAGTAATAAAGAGGCAGCAAAAGAAATTCTGAAAGCCATGCGCTTTGAAAGCGATGGTTACTTTTTTGCCTACGACTCTCAAGGTGTGAATACGTTGCACGCCATCAAACCTGCATTAGAGGGTAAAAACCTTTACGACTTAAAAGATGAAAATGGGGTCGCAGTTATTGCGGGCTTGATTGACGCTTCTCAAAAAGGGGATGGGTTCCTCTATTTCTCGTGGCACAAACCGACCATTGACGCACAAGCGCCTAAGTTGGGCTATGCAGAATATCTATCGAAATGGGACTGGGTTTTAGGTACTGGCGTTTATATTGATGACATCGACCAGCAAGTTGCGATGCACAGAGAGTTAAAGACTCAAGAGCTAAAAGAGCATACGTTATCTGCCGTGTTGATTTCCGCTATTGGATTGATCATTACCAGTGTTCTCACCAGTATCGTGGTGTCTAAAGGTATTCAGCCATTACAACATGTCGCGGCTTCATTAAAAGATGTTGCCGCAGGCGGCGGTGACTTAACGGCTCGTTTAAAAGTCGAAAGTCAGGATGAAGTCGGTGAAGTGGCGGCCGCGTTTAATGATTTTATGGATAAGCTGCACCCACTGATGCAGGACATTCATCGCTCTGCGACGACAGTACAGACCGTTTCCCAAAGCCTGAACACTCAGACCAGCCAAGCGAGCGGTCAAATGCAGGATCACTGTTTAGAGACGGACAAAGTCGTGACGGCAGTGACGCAAATGAGCATGACTGCCAAAGAAGTAGCCAGCAATACTAATGCGACCGCGCAGGCAATTGACGATGCCAACAGTCAAGTCACCGCTGCTCAGCATGAGGTCGAGCAAGCAATAGAAGGCATTACCGAACTCGTGACGGAGATAGACAGCACGTCAGATGCAATTTCTGAGTTGAGTTTACAGACTGAAAAAATAACCAAAGTGCTGGATGTGATTGGCGAGATAGCCGAGCAAACGAATTTGTTGGCCCTAAATGCGGCGATTGAAGCGGCTAGAGCCGGTGAGCAAGGTCGAGGGTTTGCCGTCGTTGCGGATGAAGTGCGCTCGTTAGCCAGTCGTACACAAAATAGTACTCATGAAATTGGTGACATGCTTAAGCAGCTACAAAATGGTGTATCAAGAGCGGTCAGTACGATGTCGGTGAGCCAAAAAAGAGGTGTCAAAACGGCGGAAGAATCGGCGCTCATTCAGCAATCTCTTTCTGGTGTTCATAATTCTATCGGTACGATTCGAGATATGGGGATTCAAACCGCGTCTGCCGCCGAAGAACAAAGTGCGGTTGCAGAAGACATCAACCAAAACTTAGTGGCTATTCAACAGATCGTGAACAAAATTAATGAGACGTTGCAGCATGCCGAGTCAATCAGCACGCAGCTATCACAGTCTGGAACGGAAATTCACGGCTTGGTTGGCAACTTTAAACTCTGATGAACTGTTAAGTTGCATGGAAAGCACTGATGGTACGAAGAAAGCGAAAGTCATACTCGACTTTCGCTTTTTGTTTTGTGGAATAGGGACACTTTCCATATAAAGAGACATCAGATGATACTGAAAGCTTTGCCAAATGAGTCCATGCCCAGAGAGAAGCTACTGCAACGAGGGCCGCAAGCTTTGACCGATGCTGAGCTACTGGCCATCTTCTTGCGCACAGGCACCCGCGGAATGAACGTGATTGAGCTTGCAGACTTCCTTATTCAAGACTTTGGTTCGCTCAGACAACTATTTTCAGCATCAGAAGAAGAGTTTTGTCGTCACAAAGGATTGGGGCAAGCCAAGTATGTTCAGTTGCAAGCGGTACTAGAAATGACACAACGTTACTTGGCGGAGACGCTAAAGCGTGGTGATGCCTTAACCAGCCCCGACCAAACTAAGTTATATCTGTCTTCTATTTTAAGGGATCGGCAAAGAGAGGCTTTTTATATTCTTTTTCTCGATAACCAGCACCGAGTGATAAAAGATGAAATTTTATTTGAAGGAACGTTGGATGCCGCGTCGGTGTATCCGAGAGAAGTTGTTAAGCGTGCTCTGCATCATAACGCGGCGGCTTTGATTTTGGCGCACAATCATCCTTCAGGCGTTGCTGAGCCGAGCCAAGCTGACAGAAGGATTACAAGGCGTCTCACCGACGCATTAGCATTGGTGGATATTCGTATTTTGGACCATTTCGTCATCGGAGATGGGGAAAGTGTCTCTTTTGCTGAAAGAGGCTGGATGTAACTGTGCGTTTTTTAGGTTGTTAGTTGCTAAAAATCTGCTATCATCCACGCCACTAAATTTTTAACTGAATTCAGCTTGGACTGCTAAAAAAATCTGCTGTCTAAAAAAAGATCACGAAAACCTGTAAAAAGGATCTGTTCGGGTCTTGAGCAATGCATATCAAGTTAGTATAATGCGCGACCTTTGATAGCCTTGTATGGATTTTCCATAGCGGTTCTTAACCTCTAACTTCTTTTCGAGAGATAGAGAGGTTCGGCCACCAAGGTTGATATCGAGCTGAAACGATTTTGGAGAAGACATTCATGTCACGAGTATGCCAAGTAACTGGTAAGCGTCCAGTAACGGGTAACAACCGTTCACACGCACGAAATGCTACTAAGCGTCGTTTTCTGCCGAACCTACAAACTCATCGTTTCTGGGTAGAGAGCGAAAAACGTTTTGTTAAACTACGTCTATCTGCTAAAGGTATGCGCATCATCGACAAGAAAGGTATTGATACTGTTCTTGCAGACATGCGTGCACGTGGCGAAAACGTTTAAGAGGAAATAAGCAATGGCAAAGAAAGGCGTTCGTGAGAAAATCCGTCTAGTATCTTCTGCAGGTACAGGCCACTTCTACACAACTGATAAGAACAAGCGTAACATGCCAGGCAAATTTGAGATCAAAAAGTTTGATCCAGTAGTTCGCCAGCACGTTATGTACAAAGAAGCAAAAATCAAATAATTGGTTTCAGTCTCTTTGATGAATTGAAAAACCCAACTTTCGAGTTGGGTTTTTTATTACCTGAATAAAAATGCTGAAGAAAAGTGTTCAGTACGTCATCGGATTATAAAGTACTGCTAACGTCATTTTATTGGTCCGACTCTATACTCGAATTTTTAATTTATCGTCCTATACCGCTTGGTCACCGCTTCTCTACACACTTGCACACCGTTGTTCTAGTCAAGCTCAATACTCTTTGGTAATTTACTCATAACGATAAGAGAGTAGAGATGGTTATGCGTGTGAGTCCGGCTCGTCGCCGCCGATGGAACAATATTCTTATTTTGGGCATTATCGCGTTTATAGTGATCCTAAATGCGCCGATGTGGATCAAAACTTACCTATTAACAGACCAAGCAGACCCTTACCCAAATGTACTTCGCTCCGACTATACGGTGGAGTCTTTGTACTATAGTGGCTGGGAGTTCGAGCTGCATGATGGACGGTGGCAATCCAACATCAAAGTCGATGCACCGATCAGTGAGCTTGTATCACGCTGGCAGTCATTGGAAGGGACCGAGCTCACCTCGGAACAGTTCGATCACTTAAAACCTAACCTGACGGTACCTGAAACGGTAGAAGTCTGGTATCAGGATATCGAAGAGCCGCAGCGGGTGACTTTCTTTCGTTTATCTGATTTTTGGCTATTTAAAACCTGGCAAGACAAATGGGTCGCTATCTCCGTCGATGAAAACTACCTTATGCCAGAGTAGAGTCTTTTTGCGCCTATACCCCTAATAAGCTTCCCTATTTATCGTTTTTCTTTTCGATTATGCTAGCAGCGAGAACTATTAGCCGGTGAATTGGAGAATCTAATGCCTGAGTTGCCAGAAGTTGAAGTCAGCCGTATGGGGATTAGCCCCCACATGGTTGGACAAACGATCCAGTCGTTTACTTTTCGAACGCCTAAATTGCGCTGGGATATTCCTACAGAGCTTAAAAAATTGGAAGGGCAGGTGATCCGTGCGATTAGCCGTCGTGCGAAATACTTACTGATCGAGACAAACACAGGTACAGCCATTGTTCACTTGGGCATGTCTGGGTCTTTACGTGTCCTAGATGCTGACTTTCCGCCAGCAAAGCACGATCATGTGGATCTCAAACTAAGCAGTGGAAAAATACTGCGTTATAACGATCCGCGTCGTTTTGGGGCATGGCTGTGGTGTGCTCCTGGCGAGTCACATGCTGTGCTAGCAAACATGGGGCCTGAGCCTTTAACTGAAGAGTTCAATGCGGAATATGTAGCGGAGAAAGCTAAAAATAAGCGTGTCGCCGTCAAGCAGTTCATCATGGACAACAAAGTCGTGGTTGGTGTCGGAAATATCTACGCGAATGAGTCGTTGTTTAAATCTCGAATTCACCCTTCAAGGCCCGCAGGTAAGTTGACTTCTCAAGAGTGGGGGTTACTTGTTGAAAATATCAAAATGACACTTGAGATTGCCATTACGCAAGGTGGGACTACGCTGAAAGATTTTGCGCAAGCCGATGGAAAGCCGGGTTACTTTGCACAAGAGTTATTGGTTTACGGAAAAGCCGGAGAGCCATGCCCAGAGTGCGGCGAACGACTTCAAGAGCTAAAGATTGGCCAACGTAATACCTTCTTTTGTAGTGAGTGTCAGAAGTAAGTCGAGCTATTATCGAGCTTAAGTTGTTGTAATCTTGCGTTCGAGCCTCAATAATTCAATCAGTTTCGAATAACTTAGTAAATTATATGAAAGTCATTTATCCGGGCACTTTTGATCCAGTGACTAATGGTCACCTCAATCTAATAGAACGTACTCACGAAATGTTTGATGAGGTTGTGATTGGCGTAGCCGCAAGCCCATCGAAGAACACTATGTTTTCATTGGAAGAGCGCGTTGCACTGATGCAGGACGTTGTAGCGCATTTACCTGGTGTGACGGTAAAGGGGTTCTCCGGGTTATTAGTGGATTTCGCGAGAAATGAGAAAGCTAAGGTTCTTATTCGTGGTTTACGAACAACGGTAGACTTTGAATACGAGTTTGGACTGACCAACATGTACCGAAAGCTATTACCAGGAATCGAGAGCGTATTTTTAACTCCTGAAGAAGAGTTTGCGTTTTTATCGTCGACTATCGTGAGAGAAGTAGCGATTCATGGCGGAAGTATCGAACAATTCGTTCCCAAGCCAGTAGCCATCGCGATTGGGGAAAAACTCAATGAAAGACAGTAAGTTCCCTTATTATTTCTCAAACGCTCTCTCGATACTTATCCCTCGCTTTGTATATCGAGCACAAGCCAAGCGTTTACTTTCGAATCTGACCGAAGCAGAGCAGCAACGCTGTATTGAGCGGGTGAACTATTACAATAAGTGTGAAACGCCGTTTTCAGTTGATAGCCGAGAACAAAGTTACTCGACCATCGATACATTCAAAAAAACGAAAGGCTGGACGTATTTTTTCGATCTTCGCCAAGTTGTACGCTATTTCCCTTCCAGTTTTGCGTTTAACTACATCAACGGCGATGTTACACACATCCCCAATGTACCGAGCTTTATAAAAAGCCGCCCTATTTTTGGTAACAACCAAAATTCAGTGGTGTTGAAACTTAATCAAGTTCGTCATTTTAAATTTATTGATGATCCTGTTCGCTATCAAGATAAAAAGGACATGGTAGCGTGGCGCGGTGTGGGTTTTCAGCCGCATCGTAAAAAGGTGATTCATGCGTTTTACAACCATCCGCAATGCAATATTGGCCAGACCCGCCCGGTAGAAGGGAAACCATGGGAAAAGGGCTTTATGAGTATTGAAGAGCAACTGCAGTATAAGTTTTTGCTCTGTATAGAAGGCAATGATGTGGCCACCAACCTTAAGTGGGCTATGTCGTCTAACTCCTTGGTTATTATGTCAAAGCCAAAATATGAGACTTGGTTTATGGAAGGTAAGTTAGAGGCAGGCGTCCACTATGTTGAAGTGAAGGATGACTATTCGGATTTACCCGAAAAGATGGATTATTACCTAGCGAATGAGCAAGAAGCATTAGCGATCATTGAAAATGCGCACCAGTGGGTTGAGCAGTTCAAAGATAAACGTAAAGAGCGTTTGATCTCATTGATGGTTGCCGATAAGTACTTCGCTTTATCTCAGCAACAATAAAAAAGGGGCGAAACGCCCCTTTTTATAATCTTAAGCTTCTAGAAATTGATCAACACCATTCTTACAGCGTTTAAGCTTGTTTTTAATGGTGTTTTCTAAAATCTCGTCATTTTGTCCGAGTGACGCACGAGAGTTTTCTACGTGGTACAAGTGGTAGCCTACACCTGCGAATTTTAGGTAAAGACGTGACTTACCCGCATTCAACATGCGATGAACAAACTCGCTGTCTTCGCGTCCCCATCCAACAAAATCTTGGTTGAAGCCATTCACCTCGATGACATCTTGTCGCCAAAACGCCATGTTGCAGCCGCGAGTGGCTTTATCGTTATTACGCTCGTAAGAGAACCATTTCGATAGCAAGGCGTTGGTGATGCAGTTTTTACGATTGCGAATGCCTTTGCTGAAAATGGAAGGCACTAAGCCGTTTTCCATGATGGCCTTGCTGCAGCTTTCATCCGTTAACACACGTCCACCCTGCACAAACCAATTTGGTTTTGCGACTTGCTTATGTGATTCAATAAACGTTTGGGACAGCACCATGTCGCCATCAATCATGATGAGGTAGTCACCTGATGCTTTGGCGATCGCACGGTTGCGGCTCATTGAAAGCTGAAAGCCATTATCCTCGTGCCAACTATGAATCAGTGGAACCGGAAAACCTTCACGCATTTGGTCAACCATTGCTTTGGTGTCTTCTCGAGAGCCATCATCTGCAACAATGACTTCGTCAGGCAAAACGGTTTGACGTTTCACGCTTTCTAACACCGCTTTTAATGCTTCTTTCCAGTTGTAAGTGGTGATAATTAAAGTCGTTTTCATGATTTTCTTGCCTGTTCACGTAAGTAGAGATCGATGTATTTTACAAAAGTAGAGTGCATGCTTAGCCAAGCTAGAATGAAGCCATGTTTGCCATCAAGGAAACCTCGTTTGAGCACATACATCTTCAAAAAGCTCGCAAGAGCGTGAACGATAGCGGTCGTTAACCCCGCTTTCTTTTTACCTTCCCGTTCATCTGTCCAGGCCTTGAGGTAGCCAGTGGTTTTATTGATGTAATGATGCAGGTGCTCGTAAGTGTAGTGATGCAGTCGACCATCCAGTTTTTCAGTTTGATAGTTTTTCTCATCAACTTTTTCATGAACGAGCGAATCATTATATTGTGTATATTCGGTGCGATATAAGCGCACAATCCAGTCTGGAGACCAACCAGAATGGTAGATGAACTTACCAAACGCTGAGCTTAGTCGATTAAGTTTGTATAAAACGTTCGGCTTATTGGCTGATACCGCGTGTAAGATACTTTCTTTTAGCTCTGGAGTGACTTGTTCGTCCGCATCAAGCCACAAAACGTAGTCTGCCGTAACGTATTGCTGCGCCAGTTGGCGCTGTTTACCGAATCCTGGCCAATCTAGATTGGTGTAAAACTTATCTGTGTATTGTCGGGCGATTTCTTCGGTGCGATCGGTGCTGCCCGAGTCTAGAAGGACAATCTCATCGACCCAATCTTTTACTGTGTCTAGACAAGCTTGTAAGTGCTTCTCTTCATTTTTTACAATTAAGGCAACGGCTAAGGTTGGTTTGGACAAGGTCATTTCCTTCTTAACAAATCAAGACAGTAAGTTTACTGGTATTGAGGATACAAATCTTCTAAGACTTGATCGAACATGCTCATTACTTGAGTGCTGGTAATGCGGTTCATTGCCGTTTCATCTTTAGCGCGAGTTCGCCAGCTTAACTCGTGACTGTTTTTACCTGTTTCCGCAAAGATCGTTTCTTCATACACTGAGACAACGTATTTTAGGTAGCGGTAAGGTCCCACTCGCAGCGGATTATGGTGTGCATAGAGCCCGATGATTGGCGTTTTCATGGCATTCGCCATGTGTGCTGGTCCGGTATCGGGGGCGATGACCATTTCAACCTTATCTATTAACGCAAGCATTTGCAGAATTGAACTTTGTCCAACTAAATTTAGACACGGTTCTTCCAAGCGAGATTGAATGGCTTCTGCCAGATCCAATTCTACCTGAGCAGGGCTGCCTGCCAGAATCACGTTCCAGCCTTTTGCTCTGGCGTGATGAATCACATCCACATAACCTTCCGCGTTCCAGTTTTTATAAGCTTTGCTCGCACCAGGCACAATCAGCAGGTTAGGTTTACTACGAGAAATATGAGACTCTGCCCAAGCTTGGTCGTGGTCTGAATAAGAAAGTACCCAGTCTAGTCCTGCCTTTGGTACCCCAATTTGATGGGCAAAGGCCATTAAGCCATCTGCGACATGCAGAGATTGCGGGGAAGGCACTTTGACATTGGTAAATAGTGTTTGAAAGTCCTGGCTTCTATCAGAAGAGAAACCAAGTTTGTATTTTGCTTTAATGCCCAACGTTGCGACACTCGCTCGAATCGCGTACTGCATATGCAATAGCGCATCAAACTCTCTGCCTTTCAGCTGTCGCCAAAGTGATTTGTAGCCATCAAGTCCCGCTTTTTTATCAAAAACAATCACTTCTACACCATCGATGGCGGCTAATAACTGGGCTTCAAGTTTACCCGTTATCCAGGTAATCTGGGTCGAAGGCCAGTGTTTCTGAATAGCTTGAATGGTGGCGATAGTATTGCAAACGTCTCCGATAGCGGACAAGCGCAAGACGCATAGTGACGATGGGGCAGAAGTGAACATAATTATTGTCTGATTCGATGAATAGAGGCAGGTAAATTATGCAGACATCCCCAATAAATGTAAAATACACGGCTCGAATATAGCTAAGTACTGATAAGTGTTCTGCAATGTCAAAGACAACACCACATCAATCGCAAGAATCTGGCAAGCCGGGTAACACCGGGCTAAAGCGTATCGTTAAAGCGACGGGTTATTCGATCCAAGGATTAAAAGCGGCTTTTAAGCATGAAGCTGCCATTCGACAAGAGTTGGCTCTGTTGAGTATCGCCGTGATTTTGGCTTGGCTAGTGGATGTCGGCATGGTTGAGCGTATCTTAATGATCGGGGTCGTGGTATTAGTCTTGATTGTAGAGCTTGTAAACTCAGCGATTGAGGCAGTGGTTGATCGTATCGGTATTGAACGGCATGAACTCAGTGGTCGAGCTAAAGATATAGGCTCTGCTGCCGTTATGGTTGCTTTGGCGTTTGCTGCATTTACTTGGTTGTATATATTAGCCAGCCGGTATTTAGGCTAGAGGGTGAGCGTATGATTCAACAGTATAAAAACAACAACCAAGTGATCTGGTTTGATGACGAGATCATTACAGACCCTAGCCAACCGATATTTTATGAGGAATACTGGCAGTCCTCCGACAAGGTGGTTGGCAGTGCGACGGGGCGAGGCACGACATGGTTTATCCAACTAGAGAACATGCAAGCGGCACTACGTCATTACCGTCGTGGCGGTTTGTTTGGGAAGTTAGTTAACGATCATTATTGGTTCTCTGGCTGGGATAACACCCGTTGTGCGCAAGAGTTTCAGCTTTTGTTGGCGCTAATTGAGGCTGGGGTGCACGTTCCTCGTCCTATTGCAGCAAGAGCCGTAAAGTCAGGACTCTTCTATCAAGCTGATTTATTAAGTGAGCGAATCCCAAACGCCAGAGATCTGGTTAGTATCTTGCAAGAACAGTCTTTATCGGTAGAAATGTATCAGAAAATAGGGCAAGAAATTGCCAAGATGCATCAGGTTGGCGTTAACCATACCGATTTGAATATCCACAATATCTTGATCGACGACAAAGATAAGGTATGGATTATCGATTTTGATAAGTGTCGTTTTGAAACTTCTGGTGACTGGAAGCAACAAAACTTAGATAGATTAAAGCGCTCTTTTGAGAAAGAATTAAAAAGTAAGAATATTATTTGGTCTAAAACGGACTTTGATGAACTCGTAAGTGCCGTTGTGAATTTTTAGGATATGTAAAGTGAGGACATTGCTAAGAGTTTATACCTAGTGCAACACATTTGTCTAAGTGCTAAAATATCGCAATTAGCATTCTAAATTATTTGAGGTACAGGTTTCGAACCTGAACAAGAAAGAGCATATTATGTTGAATTCAAAAACAGTCTTAATTACAGGTGGCACCGGTTCGTTCGGTAAACAGTTCATTAAAACCATTCTTGGACGCTATCCAGAAGTTAAAAAAATCATCATTTTCTCTCGTGATGAACTAAAACAGTTTGAGCTGAAACAAAAGTATCCTGCAAAAGACTTTCCTCAACTTCGCTTCTTCATTGGCGATGTGCGTGACCAAAATCGTATGATTCAAGCTTGTGAAGGCGTTGATGTCATCATCCATGCCGCGGCGATAAAGCAAGTTGATACTGCAGAATATAACCCAACTGAGTGTATACGAACTAATATTACGGGCGCAGAGAACGTTATTAATGCGGCGTTACATTGCGGTGTAAAAGATGTTGTAGCTCTTTCCACAGACAAAGCGTGCGCTCCCATAAACCTTTATGGTGCAACGAAACTGGCGTCTGATAAGTTGTTCACTGCTGCCAATAACATCAAAGGCTCTAAAGATATCCGTTTCAGCGTTGTACGTTATGGTAATGTCATGGGCTCTCGTGGTTCAGTGATCCCATTCTTTTTGAGCAAACGCGAAGAAGGTATTCTACCAATCACTCATGAAGATATGACGCGTTTCAATATCTCATTGCAAGATGGTGTGAACATGGTGATGTACGCTCTGGAAAATCACTTAGGTGGTGAGATTTTTGTACCGAAAATCCCATCTTACAAAATCTTAGATATCGCTGAAGCTATTGCTCCTGAGTGTGAAACTAAAGTTGTAGGTATTCGCCCAGGTGAAAAGCTCCATGAAGAGATGATCACCGATACTGATTCGCTAAATACGATCGACCTTGGCAAATACTACGCAATTCTTCCTTCTGTTTCGTTCACCTATACAGAACAAGAATACCTCGAACACCACAAAGCGAAAAAAGTACCGTTTGGTTTCAAATACAATTCAGGTACGAATACAGAGTGGGAAAGTATTGAAGGCCTACGTGAGCTAATCAAAGAGCACGTTGATCCAAACTTTACAGTGTGAGAATAGTAGTGATTCCTTACGGTAAGCAAGATATTAACCAGCAAGACATTGACAGTGTTATTGACGTTTTGAAGTCGGATTTTCTGACGCAGGGCCCCCAAGTTCCTGCATTTGAGCAAGCACTTATCGATCATACAGGTGCAAGCTATGCCCTGGCTGTAAATAGCGCTACATCAGCATTACACATTGCTTGTCTTGCGCTGGGACTAGGTGAGGGGGATTGGCTTTGGACGTCGCCTATTACCTTCGTCGCGTCAGCAAACTGCGGTTTATACTGTGGTGCACAAGTCGACTTCGTAGATATTGACCCTGATACTTACAATATGTGTCCAAAACGCCTTGAGGAAAAGTTAATCAAAGCGAAAGCAGAAGGTCAGCTTCCGAAAGTTGTTGTGCCGGTGCACTTATGTGGTCAACCATGCGATATGGTGGCGATCGCCAAACTGGCGAAAGAGTACGACTTCAAAGTCATTGAAGATGCTTCACATGCAATTGGCGGCAAATATCAAGGCTTGCCGATAGGGAATTGCGAATACTCGGATATCACTGTCTTTAGCTTCCATCCCGTTAAAATTGTTACGACGGCTGAAGGTGGCGCAGCAGTGACCAACCAAAAGGCGTTGTCTGACAAGATGACTTTGCTTCGAAGTCACGGTATTACTCGTGACCCTGAGCAAATGGAGGGTGAAAGCCATGGTGGTTGGTATTATCAACAGGTTGATTTAGGTTTTAACTACCGTATGACCGAGCTTCAGGCGGCACTGGGTGTATCTCAGATGCATCGTTTAGACGCTTTTATTACCGCTCGTCATCACCTTGCATATCGTTACAATCAGCTATTGAAGTCTTTACCAGTGGTATTGCCATATCAATTGGAGAATACCTACTCGGGCCTTCACCTTTATGTAATTCGTTTGCGGTTGGACAAGATCTCTTTGACACACAAAGAGGTATTTGACGCACTGAGAGGCAAAGGTATCGGAGTCAACCTGCACTACATTCCAGTCCATACTCAACCTTACTATGAAAAAATGGGCTTCAGTGAAGGTGATTTCCCAGAATCTGAACGCTATTACCGTGAAGCTATTTCTCTTCCTATGTTCCACGCGATGAGTGAAGAGCAGCAGGATACTGTCGTTCAAGTTCTCACTGAAATATTGCAGGGGCGCTAATGAAAGTCGCGATTATTCCAGCTCGTGGTGGTAGTAAGCGCATACCAAGAAAAAATATCAAAGCATTTCATGGTAAACCTATGATTGCCTACTCTATTGAAGCAGCCATTGCCTCTGGCTGCTTTGATAAAGTGATAGTTTCGACCGACGATACAGAAATTGCAGCCGTTGCCGAGGCTCATGGTGCGCATGTTCCATTTCTCCGTCCAGCAGATATCTCCGATGACTATGCTACAACAATGGATGTCATGGCTCATGCTATCCATTGGTGTCAAGATGAAGGTTGGGATATTGACGCTGTATGTTGTTTATATGCAACGGCTCCATTTGTATTGCCGAAGGATTTACAACAAGGCTATGCACTTTTGCAAGGCGAAGGTGTGCAATTTGCTTTTAGTGCTACTTCATTTCCATTCCCAATTCAACGCGCGATTAAACTTGATTCAGACGGCTCTGTTTCGATGTTTTCCCCTGAAAATGAACAGGTAAGGTCTCAAGACCTCGAAGAGGCTTATCACGATGCAGGACAGTTTTATTGGGGGAAAACCAGAGCATTTTTAGAAAAGTACTCTATTTTTTCTCCTCATTCGAAAGCGGTACTTTTACCTCGTAATCGAGTTCAAGATATTGATACCCCCGAAGATTGGGAGCTTGCTGAATCTTTATTTTCTGTGCTAAAGCTCACCAATTAACATTTAGGATGAAGTATGAAGGTTGTTTTTCGAGTCGATGCATCTTTGTTGGTTGGTAGTGGGCATGTTATGCGTTGTCTCGTCTTGGCTGAAGAGTTTGCGCACAAAGGACATGACGTCGAATTTGCTTGTTCTCCATTAGAAGGAGACATGCGTGCGTTTATTCGTGAACGTGGATTTCAGGTGACAACTCTTGCCAAACCAAGGGAAGTTATAGAACCGCTTCACGATGCCGATTA
The DNA here is from genome assembly GCF_033338715.1 of Vibrio sp. Vb1337. Taxonomy (NCBI): domain Bacteria; kingdom Pseudomonadati; phylum Pseudomonadota; class Gammaproteobacteria; order Vibrionales; family Vibrionaceae; genus Vibrio; species Vibrio sp. Vb1337. Next base: position 171,293 of record NZ_JAWOTD010000009.1, read on the forward strand.
TGCAGCTTGGCTTCAAAAGAGTATATCTGAAGATGTGCAAGATTTCCTAACAGAAATCACTTATGCAGACCTTGTTGTCACTGATCACTATGCAATCGGGATTGAATGGCAAGAGCAAGTTATCGCTTCATTAGATTGTCGAATACTTGCTATTGATGATCTCGGGCGATGCCATAAAGCTGACTTGATCTTGGATCAAACGTTAGGGCGTGATGAAGCTGCTTACTCTGCATCCCAATCTAAGGTCTTAGCGGGCAGTGAGTTTGCTTTATTGAGATCAGATTTCGCGAGCAAGCGAGAATCAGCGCTTTCTAGAGATATTTCTAACAAGCCTCTGAAAGTGCTGGTATCGATGGGCGGGATTGATGCACCTAACGCAACTTTCAAAGTATTAGAATCTTTATGTGGCAAAGTAGAGGCCAAGTTTACTGTATTGTTGTCGCCTAGAGCGCCTCACTTTGACCAAGTTAAAGAGTGGTGTGCATCTAGAGCTGACGTTTCGCATCTCGACTTTGTCTCTGATATGGCAAGTTTAATGCTAGAGCATGGCATCGCTATAGGGGCTCCAGGTACCACAAGTTGGGAAAGAGCTTGTCTTGGGCTACCCAACGTAATCGTTCCTTTAGCAGAGAACCAGCAACTAATCTGTAAGCAGTTAGTAAAGCATTCAGCATCATTAAAAGTTGATATCGAGGATATTCCTAGTCGATTGCTAAGTGAGTTCTTGACAGTTCTGAAGCAGTGGCCCCAATTCAAAGATGCTAATCTTTCCCTTTGCGACGGGCGGGGGGCGCGACGAGTCTCTTATGAGGTTGAGTTGTTACTTGATGAGACGACTGATGGATTATCTCTCAAGCCTGCTTCGCAAGAAGATATCGCATTGATTTATGAATGGCAGTGTCACCCAGAGACGAGAAAGTACGCATTGACTCCTGAGGTCCCTACATGGGTTGAGCACCAAGCTTGGATGTTTAAAAAACTGAAATCAGCCTCTGACTACTTTTACATGATTGTTAGTAGGGATGACGGCAATAAAGTTGGAGCAGTACGCTTAGATAGAACAGAACCTGGACATTATTTGGTATCAATATTTCTTGACCCTAAAAGCTATGGAAAAGGGATTGCGTTTAAAGCTCTAAGTATTGTGGATGCAATTCATCCTGATGTCACTCTACATGCTACGGTATTGAAAGCAAATAGTGCATCTCAACGACTCTTCCAAAAATGTTGCTACCAACAAGTCGACGAAGAAACTTACATTCGACGACCAATCGATTGAGGCAAAAATGAAACCATTTATTACCATTGACGGCCGTAAAGTTGGGCCAGACTTCCCTCCTTATATCATCGCAGAATTATCCGCTAACCATAATGGGGATATTAATCGTGCTTTCCAAATCATGGAAGAAGCGAAGAAGGCGGGTGCAGACGCGATAAAATTACAAACCTATACTCATGAAACTATTACTATGGATTGTGACTCTGAAGAGTTTCAAATTCATGGTGGTTTATGGGATGGGCAGACTTTGTATGAGTTATATAAAGGTGCTCATATGCCATGGGAATGGCATAAGCCGTTATTCGAAAAAGCTCAAGAGTTAGGTATTACTATCTTTAGTTCTCCTTTCGATTTTAGCGCAGTAGAGCTTTTGGAAGAACTCGATGCTCCGGCTTATAAGATTGCTTCGTTTGAAGTGATTGATCTACCTCTTATTAAACGCGTTGCCCAAACAGGCAAGCCAATGATCATTTCAACGGGAATGGCGAATCAAGAAGAGATTGCTGAAGCTATTAAGACAGCAAAAGATAATGGTTGTCAGGAGTTGGTTGTGCTTCATTGTGTCAGTGGTTACCCTGCACCTGCAGACCAATACAATCTAAGAACGATTGCAGATATTGCCGAGCGTTTTGATGTTCTTTCAGGTTTATCTGACCACACTATTGATAACGCGACAGCAGTGACATCTATCGCCCTTGGTGCTTGCTTAATTGAGAAGCATGTAACAATGGATCGCAATGGTGGTGGCGCTGATGATAGCTTCTCACTGGAGCCTCTAGAGTTACAGGCATTGTGTAAAGATACGAAAACAGCGTGGCAAGCTCTTGGTAAGGTTAATTATGAAAGAACTGAAGCGGAAAAAGGTAATGTGAAGTTTCGTCGCTCTCTTTACATTGTGAAAGATATTAAAGAGGGCGAAATATTAACGCCAGAACATGTTCGTAGTATTCGTCCCGGATTTGGTCTAGCACCAAAGTATTATGATGAAGTGATTGGAAAAACTGTAAAAAAGAATATTAGTCGTGGAACTCCAGTCTCTTTTGAACTTATCTAACGGTTATAACTAAGTTCAATCCTCTTTTTATATTCTAATAGCGAGTAAAAAATCACACACTCCTATCTATACTTTAAAAGTAGTGTGTGATTTTTAGAAAGTAGTAATAAATTGAAAGGTAAGACGATTAAAGAGGATTTAAGTGCTTTAATGATGAGTTTTTATTTTCTAGTCTAGACATAAGCAATACCTAGCTGAGCATTGCTTATGTTTGGTTAAAAAGTAGAACTACGATTTTATTGATTTTAAGTAATATTTTGTATATTTACTCTCTATTTTTTGTAGTAGAGACTTCTTCCTTTTTATTTCTTTGCCATTTATATAGCCTTTCTTGTTATTAAACGAATATCCGTGAACCTTGAATCCTGGATTTATCATATGGCTTGCCATTTTTAGGCAACCTAATTTATTATCTATTGGCTCCAAATCGCTTTCTATTAAGGTAATTAGTTCTTTGGTTGATGTTGGGTTGTAAGTTATATTTAAATGTCGATAGAAACAGTTACCTAATAGGATTGATGGTTTGCTCCAGTATGTCGCCTCTACACCAATACTACTACCAAATGTTATAATTGCATCGCAATTATACATTAGATTATAAGTTGAAATTTTACTTTCAGGTGGAATTACAACAAAGTTATCACTTTTTAGTGCCAATAGTTTTTCTAGGTAAGATTTTTGAGTGCCACGAAGATTTGGGTGAATCCTAAGATAGAAAATAATATTATGATCCTTCGCGTAATTAGAAATAAACGTAAGGCCTTCATATTGGTTTTTAAATAATCTGTTTTCTTCCCAGCTTCCTCCAATGGCCATAAATTCATCTTCTGAACTATTGAATATAGCGATCTTCTTTTTTTTTGGATCCCAGTTGTCAGGTAAGAGGTCTTTATTCTGCTGTTTGGTATAAGACTCTTCATTGCTAAATAGTGATTTTGCTCTATTATTGAAGAATTCTATCGCTCTTTGTTCAGTCTTTGCATAGCCCAGATTTTTAAACAAGCTTTCTACTAAATATCCATTATATGCAATATCATGAGGCATTGCATTTTCAAAAATCATTGCATTGTCTTTGCTAAAGTTTAACTCAACAACAGTAACTGGGATATTTTTTATTTTTGCTAAATCAAAAAAACTACGATAAGTATTCAAACGAGAGTTAAATAATACGAACTTATCAAATGAAAAATGTTGTTGTAACTGCACAACAGAATCGGTTAGCTTACAGGCAGTAGACAGATATTTATCTATAATTAATCTAGTTTTTTTATTACTATAGTCAATATCAACACTACGTGTAAGAGATGCATAACTAGATAAGGCTGAGTAGCCCACATTTGTACCTTTATATTTAATAGCTTTTAGTTCTTCAGTGGAATGGTAGTTAAATTTATAACTTCTTAATCCTAAAGTTTCCTCGTGTTTATAGCCACCGATAAGGTGAGACAACGCTTCTCGAGTCCGACGTTTACAAGAACGGCAGGTAGATGGAAGGCCTAGAGGATTGTATAAGCAGCTATCATCGGAACCCGAGCAAGTTAATATCGTAATATCATTACCTTGCTTAATCAGTTCATTAGTATAGCTAAGCGTTATTTCTAGGTTTGGACTATGAGCTCCAATTGGAAGTTGGACTAAGATTTTATTAGTCATTTTGCCTCTCAAATACGATAAAAACTAGAAAAGAGTTGTTCATTAATAATGGGGTTGAATTTTTATGTTAGATACTTATATTTTGTTAAGAGTTCTATTTAATGCGCCTTTATTTTCTTTTAGCCACAAGTTAGCTCTATGAACACTTTTTGACGCTGTGTTACATGATAGAATGATTAGTATTGTTTCTGCTAAGGATGTAAAATCATCAATTAGGTAGATCGCCTTACATTCACGAAGACTATTTATTATTTCTATAAAGTTGAAGTAGCTTGGTCCATTGATAGTTGGTTTAGAGAGTGCAATAGGCTCTAGCACATTATGACCGCCAACCTTATCTCCAATTAGGCTTCCACCCATAAAGCAGATGTCTGCTGCACCCATCAACGTTAGCATCTCACCCATTGTATCGCCGAGATATACTTGAGTATTTGTCTCTACTGCATGCGTTGAAGTACGACGCACAGTGTTAAAGCCTTGCTGTTGGCAAAGCGTGAATACATCATCAAATCGTTCCGGATGGCGAGGAACCAAAATAAGTAATGCATTTGGATGAGATTTTAAAACTTGTCTATGTGCATCTAATACCTGTTCGTCCTCGCCTTTGTGGGTGCTAGCTGCAATCCAAATTGGACGATCCTTTCCAAGCTGGGCTCGAAGCTGCTGTCCTTGCTGTTTCACTTGCTCTGATATTTGAATATCGAACTTAATCGAGCCGGTAACGGATAGTTTCTTTTTCTCAACGCCTAAGCGTTCGAAGCGCTCTGCATCTGAATCCGTTTGGCAGAGTACTTGAGTTAGGCATGGATGAAGCTGGTTAAAAAGCCGCTGTATTTTGGCGTAGTTCTGACACGATTTTTCAGATAGGCGAGCATTCACGACTGTTATAGGGATACCCGCTTTGTAAACATGGTGAAGCGTGTTTGGCCACAGCTCAGTCTCAATGATCAACATTTGTTTTGGTTGTACTGCTTTAAGAAAACCTTTGATAGCAAACCCAAAGTCAATTGGCATATAGCGGTGTTCAATTAAATCACCCAACTTAGCAATCTGTTCAGCTCCGGTACTTGTTGTTGTAGTAACTAGAATAGATTGTTCGGGGTTTTGTTCCTTAAGGGCTTTAATTAAAGGTGTTGCTGCTATGCTTTCACCAACAGATACGGCATGTATCCAAATAGGTTTGTCGTTGCTTTTTAGCTTGGGAGTGATACCAAAGTGCTCTTTCCAGCGAGAGCCGAACTTAGGCTTATTTGGTTTGCTCTTGTACAAACCAAATAAAAGCAGCGGTGACGCTAGAGCGAGTAGTAAGGTATAAACAATACGAACTAACATGAGCTTATCGTAATGGCGTCAAGTTTTTGGATGCTATCTAGCACTTGCTTAGGCGAAAGTTCTGTCAAGCACTTAAGGTGTTTGTATTGACATTCACGCTGGAAACAAGGGCGACAATCAATATCGGTATGAACAATCTCCACTTTTTCTGCGAGTGGGGGGGTGTACTTCGGTGAAGTTGAGCCATACACGGCAACAACATTACAACCAACCGCAGCTGCCACATGCATTAAGCCTGAGTCATTCGCGACAACAGTCTTACATGCAGCAAGTAGATCGACTGCTTCAATTAAGCTGGTTTGGCCTGCCAGAACATGAATGTGCTCATGGAATTGCGTCGGAACAAGTGCGCGAATATTGTTACAAGTCTCTAAGTCTTTTTGAGAACCAAACAACCAGATTTGATGCCCAGATCGAGCCATTTGCGTCGCAACTTCAGCGTAGTGTGTTTCGGGCCATTTTTTTGCAGGACCAAACTCTGCTCCTGGGCACAGTCCAATGATTGGTTGGTCTTGCGTTAAGTTGAATTTTTGGATCGTGGCTTTTTGCTCTGCTTCGTTGATTGCGAGGCGTGGGCGAGGTAAGGTTTCAAGCCCGCCAAGAGAGTTAGAATCCACCATTTCTGCTTTTGGATAAGCTAACGCTACATAGCGCTCTACCATGTACTGAAAAGACTTCATGTTAGGGCGTAAGTCATTCAATAAACCATAGCGCATTTCTCCTTTCCAGCCAGTACGAAGAGGAATGTTGGCAAACCATGGGATCAGTGCTGATTTCGCTGATTTAGGCAAGATATAGGCGTGGTCATATTGCTTTTCACGTAATGATTTACCAATTTCCCTGCGGCCTAATAAGTTAAACTCACCATGACCGATAGGCATTTCAATCGCTTGGTGGATTTCTGGCATACGCTCAAGAATCGGTTTACACCATCCTGGAGCGATAACGTCAATTTGGCTATCTGGATGACGTTGCTTTAATACGATATATAACGATTGCGACATTACCATATCGCCGACCCACGCAGGGCCAATGACTAAAATCTTCATGCTTTGTTTTTCCAGTATAGGAATTTCAAAATTGACTCATAAGTTCTAAAAAGTTCAGCGTATATTTTATTCGCAGGAGTCATTTTGGATTTATCTTTTCTTTTACCACCAATCGTCGAAGCAATCTCGGCTCTAGTAAAAAGATCCGGAGACACGCTGTAAACTTGAACACCATGTCTCCATGGTTTTTCCATGTAGTCATCGACTGGTTCAATAAACTCTTGAGCATGCATAACAAACTTTGAGGCTGCTTTAGGTGTGACGATATAAGCGGTGGTACCACAAGTGCCTGCTGAGTATCCCCCTAGCATATGATTATCATCAATAGGTACGATTGGGGTGAATACACGCTTCTGAGTGGCAGACAACTTGATGTAGTCATAATTAGAAGTCAATGGAAGGGTATGTTCGAGTACTTGCTTCAACCCTTCTACGGGGTCGACGTTGTCTTCTAAGATGACGATCGGTTCATCAAGCTCAACACAGCGAACCCACAACTCGTAATGGCTTGCAAAACAGGCGACTTCACTGGTTTTTAATTGATACCCTTTGCGGCGTAGAGTAATGGTTGGACAACTTTTTTCTGAATGAAGAAAACGGCCAACAGAGCCATCTACGGCATCAAAAAACTCAAACCTAATGCCTTGTTGTTTTAACTTTTCTTCAATACGTTCTCGGCGATCCAGCGATCGAGCCAAGCTTACGACAAATACTTTCACTGCACTTTCCAGTCGCTGTTATATCTTGGTTTAAACAAATTGTAATAGTTATTGCCGTCTTCTTGAGAGTGCAGCAACTGCAGTACCCACATATATTGTTCGGGTTTATCACCGACAAAATATTCAATGGCTTCATTACAGGTACGAGCGTCTTGCTCTTCGCCTTTATCCAGCTCAAACGCCGGTAAAATCTCAATATCAAACGTACCATCTTCAGTGTTCATCGACGCAAATAGAGGCAGTACTTTTGAGCGTGATAGTTTCGCAATTTTGCCTAAACCAGGTAGCGTTGCTTTACGTGTAGCAAAGAAATCTACGAACACACTATGCTCTGGGCCGTGATCTTGATCGGGTAGATAATAGCCTACATAGCCATCTCGAATGGATTTCAGAAAAGGCTTAATGCCACCTGAGCGTTCATAAACACGACCACCGTATTGAACTCTTTGCTTGTGCATCAGCCAGTCAGCAACATCATTCTTTTGTTTCTTCGCCATTGCAGAAACTGGCATTCCCATTGAAGCGAGCAAGATAGCAGGCACATCAATTGCCCAAGAGTGGGGAACCATTAAAATCACATTTTCGTTGTTATCAATGTGCTGTCGTAAAATGTCTAGGCCGCGAATTTGGCAACGGTTCTGAAGCCACTTTGGTGAGCGTAAACTTAGTAACCCGAAGCGAAAAAAGAACATGGCCGCTGTGTAGAGTGTTTTTTCTATCAAAGCTTCACGTTCTTGGAACGACTTTTCCGGAAAACACAGCTCAAAGTTAACTCTTGCTCGGTGAGCTGGCCCCTTGTGGGATTTCGACAGTTTTTGGGCTATGGTTTTCGCCAACCACTTTTGTAAATCCAGTGGCATTAATGATAAAGGTAAAAATAAGATAACACCTAACCACGTGCCCCAGTACTTAGACGACAGAAAGTGGCGCTTAAACTCAGGGTTATATGCTTTAGGGTCGAAGTCATCACGTTTTATGGTCATGGCGTGTCTAGTTACCTATTCGTGTACTGGCGAAGTGGTTTTAATGAGAAAAAGATAGTTAGGAATGATACAGGCTATTACAGTGGAGTAAAGGTGGCAGGTTATGGTTCTGCCACCTTGTGGTGCTTAACGGTTTTGGATAGTTAAGTATTCGGCAACGCCTTCTGCAACTGTCTTGAATTCAACATCACAACCTGCGGTGCGCAGTTTGGTCAGATCCGCTTGTGTGAATTCTTGGTAAGCGCCTTTTAGGTGCTCAGGGAATGGGATGGTTTCAATTTGGCCTTTGCCATGATACTTGATAACTGCATTTGCTACCTCTTCAAAAGATTCAGCACGGCCAGTACCACAGTTAAAAATGCCTGATACGCCGTTTTCTAAGAACCACAGGTTTACTTTACATACATCACCAACGTAAACGAAGTCGCGTTTGAATGATTCGCTGCCCGCGAACAATTTAGGATTTTCACCTGCGTTAAGTTGGTTGTTTAGGTGGAATGCAACTGATGCCATGCTACCTTTGTGGTCTTCACGTGGGCCATATACGTTGAAGTAGCGGAAGCCGGTGATTTGAGAAAGGGTCTCACCATGTTCTTCAGCATCTTGCCATAGGCGACGAACGTAGTTATCAAACTGCTGTTTCGAGTAACCGTATACATTCAGTGCGCCTTCGTATTCGCGTTCTTCAACGAAAGTATCTGTATCGCCGTAAGTGGCTGCTGAAGAAGCGTATAGGAATGGAATCTCGCGATCTAAACAGTAATGCAGCAGCTCTTTAGAGTACTCATAATTGTTTAGCATCATGTACTTACCATCCCACTCAGTCGTTGCAGAACAAGCACCTTCGTGGAAAATTGCCTCAATCGGACCAAAATCATCGCCCGCCATAATTTGGGTCAGAAAGTCGTCACGATCCATGTAATCTGTGATGTCCAGATCAACTAAGTTCTTAAACTTTTTGCCATTTTTTAGGTTGTCGACAACCAGGATATTGTTAATACCAGCTTCGTTTAGTGCTTTAACAATGTTGCTGCCAATCATGCCAGCGCCACCAGTTACGATGATCATAGAACTTCCACCATAGATTAAAATTTTCTCAGGAATTCTAGCAAGAAACGAAAAGTAGCGCTATTGGAAGCAGGAAGATAGGTTTTAGTCTTCTATGACTCAGTATCTAGATATGAAAAAGGGAGCCGCAGCTCCCTTGATTACTTTATTATTCCACATCCGAACGGTTAGGCCTTTGATACCAAGGATTTCGCTCATCGGTCAATTCAATCAAGCTGTATTTACGTCCGAGTTTCTGTCCTCCGTCACGAGTAAGAGGCTGCCAACTAAAGTTCGCACGATTGTTGCTTGGCTTAACGGTCATGATGTCAAATGGAATCGACAAGTAGAAACCTTTGGTAAAGCTACCTTCACCAAATTCATCCGCAGACAAGTCTGTAAATGACGCAAAAGCACCAGCAATTACGCCACTCTTGAACTGCTTAGAAACATTGATTTGTGTACCAACATCACCAGCTAGGAATTGACCAACATCGACTTGGATCATCAAATCTTGTAGGAAATCCCATTGAGGGTAGTAGTACCCAGATACAAAACCAGTGAAGCCTTTATCAATAACTTGGAACGGACGTCCATATTCTGGCACGTTTTGCCATTTCTCATCGTAAACACCGAAGTAACTTTGTGGATCACGTTGAGAAATTACGTTGACGTCAGCGCCAATCGCCCAGTTAGCTCCTTGTGGACGGTAAAGAAACTCAGTACCGACTCCAGCAAACATGCTCTCCAGATAACCCGCGTAGAATTGCTGCTCCATGGTATTGGAATACTCTTGGAACCAAGTCAATTGTAGGTTTGACATGGTTATAGCATGTTCATTTTGGTAAGCACGGAACATGGTGCGAACACGAGGAACGGTAGTGCCATCAGGTGGAGTGACATAGATAAACTTATCGTAGTTGTTATACCAATCCCAGTATAACGAACCGCCAATTTCAAGGTTGTCCGTTAGCCAGTATGAGGCATTACCGCTTAGCCCTACACTAAAGAGATAGAAATCTTCAGCGTTTCCGAGAGTTTGAACAAGCTTAGGTGCAAAGCCCCAATCAAAACGTTTAAAACCATCATAGACAGATTCTCCACTTGGCTTATTGCTAGCTTTTGCGGTTGCATCTTCTATTTTGGGGTTGATGTAATTAACTTGGGCAAAGTCGCGATATTTCTCCTTGGAAATAATCGTTTGTTCGCCGACTAAGCCTCGGCTGCGTTCATTGATCGCATAGGTATCAATATCGTCAGGCATTTCATTGTGAAGTACAGCCGCCGCTTTTTCGTGTGCCTCTGTACGGTCACGATATTTCTTCTGCTCACCAACGACAGTTACTGTACTGTCATCAACATAAATACGCGTGTTTTGGTAACCAGCAATTTTGTCTAAATCTTCTGTTACACGTTCCCAATCAACATCAGACAGTTCTTCAGGCTGGCTATCTTCGATTTCTGGTGTTGGTGTGTCTCGCCAGAATGATGGCATGTCATTGAAATTAGTGTTTAGCGTTAAGCCCGCGACCAACGTGTCGCCGCGTTCATAACTTAAACGAAAGTCGGCCATTCCGATACGGTAGAGCACACCAAAGTTCCATGGCGTGTGGGGAGACATATCTACACCGGCCTGAACTACAGGGTAGTCTGTGCTGTAATCGTTGCCGTCGTATTCAAGCTTGAAGCGAAGAGGCTTATGAAGAGTTTGATATTCAATACCACCAAAAAGGGCAGCAGGGCCTTTAAAGGCTCTATCGAAGTTAGTTGTTCCGCCAGTAGATAGAAATTCGGAAGGTCTATTACAGAATTTGTCTGATGCTTTACAAAAAGGATTTGTGACTGTATCTCTAGTTCCTAGGTAGCCCCAGCCCATACCCAAAGTAAAATCAAAAGCACCTAATTTCGAATTAGAATATCGTTTTGTCGCTGCAATAAACTCAGCATCAAAAAGGCCGGTACCAGCAAAGTCTCTCACTCCTAGGGCAATTTCTGGCATATATTCAGATTCTTCCCATAATCTAAATTTAAAATCTATCCCCTTGTCTGTATATTCATTGTCAACATCGGGGAATGATGACGAATAAGGCAGATCGTGAACTCGAGTGTACCGGATAGTTGTTTCTAACCACGGCATGAGTTGCAGAGTCACATTGTAAAAAAGGTACTCATCACTACCTGTTACCGAAAAGTTGAATTCCCCTTCAGGAGCCATACGTCCGGTTGGCATCTGCATTAAGCCAACACCACCAAAGTCAGATTGAGAAGGCTGTAACGAGGGAGCCTCAAAGGGTATTTCTTGAGCCCAAACCAATGCTGGGCCCATTAAAGAAAGGGTTAAGCTTTTTCTAATTGGCATCATTGTGGTCTCTTTATTGAATTTGGTATCAGTTGAGTGAGTAGTCGGACAATATCTTGGTCCATTTCGGAGTATTCAAGATCACCAAACGGGACATATACCAATGTCAGCGGTGGTAAGTAATATTGTGTTGTTAACCAAGCTCCGTGATGCGGCTTAACTACATGACCATCTGGGTAGATCAACACTGGCGGTGTTGATAACGTACCAATATTACTTTTCAAACTCTCTATTTGTGTCTGCAAAGGGATGCCTGCTTGCTCCTTAATGGAATACACGCTATTTAGGTTTCCCAGGAAGTACACTTTTTCTTCGCGTAGAGGGCTTGCGAGCAGGTAATTGCCGCGTAACAGAGGGTTGTCGAATTTATTTAGTCGAATTTTATCAACATCGATCGCAGACAGTAATCGTGGTGCAAAGCTCTGCTTCTGAATGAATTTGTAGAATGGATGTGCAACCAAATTGTGTTGAATCATTTGATTGAGCACCGAGTTCTTTAAGGCGGTAGAGGTCTTATTAGCTCGTTCCGATTTATCAAACAAAGTAGTACCAAGAGGGTATTGCAGCGAGACGCTTTGCTCCTTAGCAAGTGCTAACACACTTTCTAAACGAGCCGGCCCTTGAAATTGTAGCTGTTTACCTACCTCCAATAACTCAACATTTAATGACTGTGTAGTAGAGGTTTCTGTTTGAGCGAAGCTATGTATGCTCAAAAGCGGCATGATCAAACCGAATAATGTGAGTAGTCGCTTGCTCATGATTTGCTATACCCCTTTAAAATGGTTAACTCAACCGGAATCATATTTGGCCCTAAATGTTGTAAGGTTTTGACAACCTGACCTTGTTCATCTACCCAATAGTAGTTTTCGACCGACTGAGAAAAGCTGCTAAACTCAACGACTTCTTTATATACGTCGGTCGTGGCGTTAGAAATAGGTGTCGTCAACGTTTCTTTGCCTGCATAAAAGCGATTCACATTTGCAGGAAAGCCATAACGATATTGTTTTGTCCAATCGTATGAGAGCGTGTAGTTGACAGAAGCCGAGTTTGAAGAAAAGTCTGGCACATCACCATAAACGCCCGCTAAGTCTCCATTCTGTAGTCCAATCGTTTTGACGATATGCCCATTCTCTGTAACGAGCATAGCTTTGTCAGCACTTACCCATTTCAGTTGTATTTTTCCATTGAGAGAGTTTCGTTCTGCAAAAGCTAAAACAACAAAGACCTGTTTTTGATTCCCAAGTTTCAAATAGGCACTGGCATAAGGAACGGCATTTATTTCTTCTGGGGTCATCTCTACATCGATGTAGTTACCATATGCTTCTTGGACTGTGGCTGATACATCATTGAACTTTTGTGTGCAACCAAAGAGTAAGGAGAATAGCGGAAGAGTGAGAACTGTGCGTAGCCATTTAGACGTTCGGAAGATATTCATTGATCCCTCTTATCAAATAAAATCGCCCTGAGTGAATCAGGGCGATTGTCTTCTATCTACAAACTACAAAACAAAATTAGTTAGTAGTAGGAGCTGATGCTGAAGTAGACGTCGTAGTCGAATCGCTATCTGACGCTGCAACTGCTACTACAGTCACTGCTGCTGCCGCACCTACTGCTACAGCTGTTGTGCCTGTTGCAGAAGCAGAAGCTGCACCTGCTGAACCTGCTTCTTCTGCTGCAAATGCAGTTGATGCGCTTAGAGCCATAAGAATAGCTAGAGCTGTATTCTTCATTATTAATCCTTGTGTATCCGGTATAAAAACATCGATGTTTGGTAGCATAAAATATGCACCAAATTATATTCTAGATAAAAAAGCATTGGCATGTAAATAGTTTCTTATTTTGCCATGTCTGTCGTTCTCATTTCTAACACCAACGTGACATTACGCGGTTATCTTGCTCCGTTGCTTGCTGATAAACTACCAAGAGTGCATAATTTGTCGGCTCGTTTCGTTCAGTATTAGATTATTTGGGGTAAACAGGCCGTTTCACTTATACCATATAAAGAGCGATACAGTGGCTTACGCTCAACGCCTCGGGGCGGTAGCGTGCCATTTATGACGACAGCATTTAATGATCTGCATAGCAAGCTTAACTTTGCCTAGCAGTCCATAATTATTACCAGTACTAGGAACTTTTACGTGATAAGAAATCAGCATTGTTTGGGAATACTTAGTGCACTGGGCTTGAGCCTGACTTCTTTTTCAGCGTCAGCCGATTTTTACGCGGGCGCTCTAGTGAGCTACTCAAATGCAGAATTGAAAAGCTCGTCTTCCGGATCCGTGAAAGAGGGAAGTCCTTTCCTTCTTAGTGCGCAAGCTGGTTATTTTTTTAATGACTATATTGGCTTAGAAGGGCGTTATGGGACGTCGGTTCAACGCGACAGTGGTCTTGCGGTTGATAGTGCGATGAGTGGCTTTGTTAAGCTGAATATGCCGGTTTCAGGGCAAATTGCACTTTATGGTTTAGCTGGGTATTCAAGCGTTCAGCTCGATCTGCAAAATGTAGGCTCACATAAAGAACAAGGATTTAGTTTTGGGCTTGGTATGCACTATGCGTTGAACAACCAAAGTGCAGTGATATTTGAGTTTGTTGATAACGTATCGGAAGATCAGGTTCGCCTTAACTCGATTACACTGGGCTTTCAGCACCGATTCTAATTTAAATACCTAGAGCTCAAATTTGGGGCTAGGATTTTTTATTCAATTATTATAGTGACATACCATGTTTAAAGGATTTCTTTCTGTTGCCGCTTTTATACTAGCAAGTACGTTTGCGTCTTATTCGATGGCACAAACACCTACTCCAGAACAAATAAAAATGTTTCAAAACTTACCCGCCGACCAACAGCAGGCACTGGCGAGTAAATATGGTTTCTCAATTCCCTCTAGTTCGTCCTCAAACAAATCTCCTTACGAAAACCCGCAAGTAATCAAACCTAGAGCTGAAGCTAGTGGTGCCTTATCTTCCAATATAGAAGAACAATGGCTAAAAAAAGGTGAGCAGGAAGAGTTAAAACGTTTTGGTTTAGATCTTTTTGCTGGTTCTCCAAGTACTTTTGCTCCGATCAGTGATGTACCTGTACCAGCAAATTATACCGTGGGAGCAGGCGATGAAATCATTGTACAGTTGTTTGGTAAGGAGAATGAAACACATCGTTTACGTGTAAATCGTGCAGGTACAATCAACTTTCCTTCTCTTGGTCCGGTAAATGTTGCAGGTATGCACTTTTCCGATGTTAGAGATTCTCTGACACAACGTGTAAAAGAACAAATGATAGGTGTTCGTAGTGATATCTCATTAGGTGAACTACGCACCATGCAAGTGTTTGTAATGGGGGATGCATATAAGCCTGGTGCCTACACGGTTAGCGCATTAACGACAATATCACAAGCTATCTATTACAGTGGCGGTTTTGGTGAAAGTGGAGCGTTGCGAGATATTCAGCTAAAGCGTGATGGTAAAATCATTCGTAAGTTGGATATGTATGACCTGTTACTAAAAGGTGATGCAAGTAATGATGTGCGCTTACTACCGGATGATGTTGTTTTAATTGGTTCTGTTAACGATACAGTGTCTATAGAGGGCGAGATCAACCGTCCGGCAATTTATGAAGTCAAGGCCGGTGAAACTTACCAACAACTTATTCAGATGGCAGGTGGTTTTACTGCGAATGCTCATGTCGAGCAGTTGGAGATAAAACGCTACGCTTCACATGGCGCTCGTGAGGCTTTGACGCTTGATTTCAATAAAACGCAAGATCGACAGAGTAAAGTTAAAAATGGCGACGCCATCAAGATCTTGAAAAAAAGCGAAGAGCTTACTCGTTACGTGCAGATAGAGGGGGATGTTCGTCATCCTGGCTATGTGGAATGGCGCAATGGCCTTCGTGTTGCCGATCTTTTCAAATCTGTTGACTCAGCTTTTAATTCTACAGCTGATGTTAACTATGCCGTTGTGGTAAGAGAGATTAATCCACAGCGTGATATTGAAGTGTTCCAACTAAGTTTAGCCAACGCAATTCTATCACCAGGTAGCCAAGACAACCTCCAGTTACAATCACGAGATCGTATATTGGTTTTCAACCGCTTTAATAACGAAGATTTGGATACATTGGTAACACAAGAGGCTATTTCAAAAGCAAAAACATTGGAGCAAGCGCAAGAGCAAGCTGAGCTGGAACAACAGAAAGAGCAAGAAGTGATGAGCTCTTCTGTTGCCGTTTCGCATTCAGAAAATGGTATGCTTAACAACCAGAACGCCACAGAGCAGGCTAAACCCGCTAAAATCATTTTCCGTGGTAAAGAGATTACAGAGGAAGATTTTGAAAAGCTGAAGCAAAATACTCGTCGCACTTTACTTGCCCCAGTTTTGTTACAACTTCAGCAACAGTCTCGTTTGGGGCTAGCCCCTCAAATTGCTGAAGTCTTTGGTGAAGTGAAGCACCCAGGGCGCTACCCGATCACTCCAAGAATGACGGTATCAACGCTTATTGAAGCTGCTGGTGGATTGACTTACAACGCATTCACAATTAATGCAGAACTAGCGCGAACCGCGATTAATAGTGCGGATGAGCGTGCGTATATTGATGTTGGACGTATTGATTTGCGTAAAGCAATCCAAGGCAGTGCTTCGGACAATGCACTTATCGTAGGCCGAGACCGTTTGAACATCCTAGAAAAGCCAAATGTGAAGCTACAAAGCACAGTAACTCTACAGGGTGAAGTTCGCTTCCCTGGAACCTATACCGTGCGTCAAGGTGAAACCTTAAGTGAGTTATTGGACCGAGCTGGCGGTCTGACAGAGTTTGCTCACCCTCAAGGAGCAATATTTACGCGTGAAGCATTGCGTTTACAAGAGCAGAAGCTTTTAAACCAATACGCCGCAGATATGCGAAAAGAAACAGCGAAGAAGACGTTCCGAGCTGATAGCAATATAGGTTCTGTAATTTCAGACCCAGAAAAAACGTTAGCATTTGTTGAAGAAGCAAGTCGCAGCAAAGCACTTGGCCGTATGGTGGTACAGTTAAACCGTATTTTAAAAGGCGAGCGTTCAGCAGACTTTATGCTCGAGGACGGTGATTTCCTCTTTGTTCCGACTTTCCGAAACACAGTATCAATCATGGGGGAAGTTCAGGTTCCAATTACCTACTTGTTAGATAACAAACTTGACGTCAACGATTATCTGAACAAAGCGGGTGGTGCTAAAAAGCAAGCGGACGAAGATCGCATTTTTGTAGTGCGTGCGGATGGTTCTGTTTACAAGCCTTCATCAGGTTATTGGTTCGGAAACAATAAAGAAGGGTTAAAAGCTGGTGATACTATCGTTGTACCAATTGACACTGACTATAGAGATGCACTAAGTACCTGGACAGCTGCGACACAGATCCTATATCAAACCGGTGTAGCGATAAACGCACTTAAGTAACAAGGATATTGTACTGGAGGCTCAGGTATTTGAGCCTCCTTTAAGTTATAGAAAGTTCTTAAATGGGAATCCTTTACACAGCATGATAGAGAAAAAAGACACTAGTCAAAGTTATGAGAAGTCAATAAATCAAATAGATGATGAGAAGAAAGATATAGATCTAAGAGATTTATTTTCTGCATTCTGGAAAGGTAAATTGCTTATTATCATATTTACGGCAGTTTTTGCTGTTGGGGCCGTATTTTTTGCGATCAAACAACCTAATATATACTCAGCGAATGCCCTGCTAGCACCAACTGAAAGTTCAGATGGAGGGGCCCTATCTAAAATGTCTGGACAGCTAGGTGGCCTCGCTGCGATTGCTGGAGTTAACTTAGGTGGAAGTGAGGCTAGTCGTACAGACCTCGCTGTTCAGGTAATTCAATCTCGTCAATTTATAAATAAGTTCATATCTGAACACGAGATTTTAGTTCCTTTAATGGCAACAAAGGGCTGGAATCTAGATAAAAACACGTTATTAATTGATAGTGATATTTATGATGCAAAGACCAAATCATGGCTGAGGTTAGCTGAAGGTTTAAGGACTAGTGAGCCAACGCTTCAAGAAGCATCGAGTTATTTCAAAAAAGAAATATTTAGTATTGAAGAGGACAAAGAAAGCGGCTTTTATTTAATCAAAGTTTCACATTTCTCACCTTATGTTGCTAAACAATGGGTTGATCTTTTAATTGATGATATTAACAAGGTGATGCGAGAACGAGCCATTAAAGAATCAACTAAAAACTTGGAGTATTTAAACAATCAGCTCAATAAAACGGCAGTGGCAGACATGCAAAGCATGTTCTACAAACTAATCGAAGAGCAGACTAAAAGTTTAATGCTTGCTAAAGCTCAAGATGAGTTTGTCTTTAAAGTAATTGATCCTGCAGTTGTGCCTGAGATTAAAGCAAGTCCGCAGAGAGCCCTTATATGTGTACTGGGCACAATGCTCGGTTTTATGTTAGGGGTGTTTATTATTTTTGTTCGATTTCTCTTTGTTGGATATAGCTCTAATAGAAAATAATCGTAAACTAAGAGTATACATCCAAGTTATTATATAAAGATATACTATAAGGCATGAAAATGTTAAACCATAAGACGGCCCTTATCACAGGTGGCACCGGTTCGTTCGGTAAACAGTTCATTAAAACCATTCTTGGACGCTATCCAGAAGTTAAAAAAATCATCATTTTCTCTCGTGATGAACTAAAACAGTTTGAGCTGAAACAAAAGTATCCTGCAAAAGACTTTCCTCAACTTCGCTTCTTCATTGGCGATGTGCGTGACCAAAATCGTATGATTCAAGCTTGTGAAGGCGTTGATGTCATCATCCATGCCGCGGCGATAAAGCAAGTTGATACTGCAGAATATAACCCAACTGAGTGTATACGAACTAATATTACGGGCGCAGAGAACGTTATTAATGCGGCGTTACATTGCGGTGTAAAAGATGTTGTAGCTCTTTCCACAGACAAAGCGTGCGCTCCCATAAACCTTTATGGTGCAACGAAACTGGCGTCTGATAAGTTGTTCACTGCTGCCAATAACATCAAAGGCTCTAAAGATATCCGTTTCAGCGTTGTACGTTATGGTAATGTCATGGGCTCTCGTGGTTCAGTGATCCCATTCTTTTTGAGCAAACGCGAAGAAGGTATTCTACCAATCACTCATGAAGATATGACGCGTTTCAATATCTCATTGCAAGATGGTGTGAACATGGTGATGTACGCTCTGGAAAATCACTTAGGTGGTGAGATTTTTGTACCGAAAATCCCATCTTACAAAATCTTAGATATCGCTGAAGCTATTGCTCCTGAGTGTGAAACTAAAGTGGTTGGTATTCGTCCTGGTGAGAAGCTCCATGAAGAGATGATCACTGATACTGATTCTCTAAACACGATAGATCTAGGTAAATACTATGCAATTCTGCCTTCTGTTTCGTTCACTTATACAGAGAAAGAATACCTCGAACACCACAAAGCTGAAAAAGTACCGTTTGGTTTTAAATACAACTCAGGTACGAATACAGAGTGGGAAAGTATTGAAGGCCTACGAGAGCTAATCAAAGAGCACGTTGACCCAAACTTTACAGTGTGAGAACAGTTGTGATTCCTTACGGCAAGCAAGATCACAACTGCAGATGTTTTATTGGAGGCTTTGAGTTAGGGTGAAGCAAAGAGCCGCGTATCGAAACGGATTTATCAATTAATATGCCAGCTATTACCTTACTGGTCTTACCTGACTTTTTATATACACGTTATGTCCTTAACTAAGAATTCAATAATATACTTATCAGCCAATATAGCAACTGCTGCTATTCCTTTTTTACTGTTACCTGTTTTGACGCGAGCCCTTCTTCCAGAAGAGTATGGACAAGTGGCTATGTTTCAAACGTTAGTAGCGGGGTTAGTTGCATTCGTTGGATTAAACACAGTTGGTGCTGCAAATAGAAAGTTTTACGATCATACAAATGAGAAAGAACTTGCACAGTATAATGGGGCCTGCATTCATATTCTCGTTATAAGTACAATAGCATTACTTTTTATCTGTTTTTTATTCTCTGAACCTTTGAGTCAGTTTTTATCCATACCTAAAAGCTGGTTGTATGTAGCATTAATTTATAGCGCATTAAGCTTTGTCATGAATTTACGTTTAGGGCAATGGCAAATACGGAGTAATGCAAAAAAATATGGGCTAATGCAGTTATTTTATGGTGTGTTTAATATGGTGCTGTCTTTAATCTTTGTTTTATATTTTGAATATGGAGCACAGGGACGAGTTGATGGGCAAGCATTAGCTATGACATCTATTGCATTTGTTGCGCTGATTAGTTTGTTTAAAGACAAACTAATCAATGTTACTTTGTTCAGATTAACTTATATTAGGGAAGCATTAAATTTTGGTTTGCCATTGATACCACATTTTTTTGGTGCATTTCTTTTGACTACGGCTGATAGATTTGTAATAAATCAGAATTTGGGTTTAAGTCAAGCTGGCATATATATGGTCGCAGTGCAGATAAGTATGGCTTTTAATATAATCTTTAATGCTATTAATAAAGCATATGTACCTTGGTTATTTAATATATTAAAGGAAAATGATAGTAAAAAAAAGAAACTAGTTGTAAAGTATACGTACATATATTTCTTATTCTTATTGGCTTTCTCACCGTTACCTTTTGTTTTAGGTCCTTGGTTAATGAATCTCATCGCGGGTGAACAATATCAAGAGGCCGGTAAAGTTATAGGGTGGTTATGTTTAGGACAAATATTAGGAGGGATGTACTTGATGGTCACAAATTATATATTCTTTTCAAAGAAAACGGGAAAGCTATCTATCGTTACTTTGATATCTGGTGCTATCAACCTCCTTTTGTTGGTCTACCTTGTTGATATAATAGGGTTTGTTGGCGCAGCAATTGCTTTTACTGTGGCAAAATTATTCCAATTTTTATTTACTTGGCTCTTGGCATATAAAGCAGTTGATATGCCTTGGTTTACGATTGAAATTATTAGTGATCAAAAGAGAAATGTCTAGCGATTAATTAATTCTTATGAAAGTTTTAATCTAAATATATTATAGAGTTAGAGGCAATGAAGAAAAAGATAAAGAAGTTTCTATTTACAAAGCTAGCAAAAAGGAATATTCAATCATTTGGTGATGGCCTTACAGTTAATAATAGAACAATATTTAACAAAAGAACAATAATAGGTGAAGATTGTCACTTTAATGGGCTTAGAGTTCAAGGTGATGGTCAAGTTACTATCGGAGATCATTTCCATTCTGGTCATGGATGTATATTGATTACAAGTAATCATAATTATATGGGAACGGCTCTTCCATATGATCATACGAATATAAGTAAAGATATAACGATTGGTCGTAATGTTTGGCTAGGTCTCAATGTAATTATTTTACCTGGTGTTCGAATAGGAGATGGTGTAATTATCCAGGCTGGTTCAGTTGTGACAAAAGATGTCCCAGATTTAGCGATAGCAGGCGGACATCCTGCTAAAGTATTCTCTTATAGGGATAAAAAACATTACTATAATCTTGACAAAAATAAAGTATAAGTGGTTTATATGTTTAAGAAGCTTAAACAATTCGATTACCTTACCTTTTCAACAACCGATAGCTATCTAAGGTATAGAATCTTTTGTCAAGGAAAGCATGGTCTGACTTATCGAATTGCGAGCTATTTTTATAATTTCATAAAGTCATTAAACCGTCTTAGTTTTAAAATTAAAAAAAGTGATGTTATTTTCATATATAGTACTGAAAACCAAAAAAAATCATTAGATTTAATACAAGAAAAATATAAAGAAAAGCATGGTAATGAATGTGGTGTCAGCTATTCATTAAAAAATAAGTTAAAATCTAACTATTATTTTCCTGAATTATACACATATTTAATTTCTCTAGTGTTTTTTCCTTTAGCAATCGTAGAGTCATTATATTCTATTTTGTTTAAAAAGGACTATGATAAATATGCTCATGGTATAGATCGTTATATATTATCCTTCGGTCAATATATAGTATACTGGTTTTTCTTGTCATTAATTAAGCCGAAAATAATAATATTAAGCAATGATCATAACTCTGAGATTAGAGTGGTTTTAAGCATAGCAAGAAAGAAAGGAATAAAAACAATCTATGTTCAGCATGCTTCTCCCAATGCTCAATTGCCACCTTTAGAACAATTTGACAAGTCTCTTCTCGATGGACAGGCTTCACTTGATGTTTACCATAGCATTGGCGAGTTATCAGAAGATGTTGACTTAGTTGGAATATCAAAACTTGATAGAGTAAAAAGAATAAAAGAAGACGATTATTCTCGTGAGTTTATATCTGTCGCAATAAATTCTAGTTTTGAGATATCTAATTTGATTCGTTTGATAAAAGAAATCAACTCTTACGGGGAAGCTGTCAGATTAAGACTTCACCCCGGTCAAATGGGAAGTCAGAATTCAATTAAAAAGAAGCTCAATGGACTTGATGTGATTTTCAATGACCCGAAAAGAGATGACCTATTTGAGTTTATTCTAACGTCTAAGTCATTAATCGCTGGTAACTCCAATATATTGCTTGAAGCAGCGTTGCTAAATACCCCTACGTACTATGCAAAGTTAGATAACTCTGAATTTGATTACTATGGTTTTGTGAAAAATAAAATCAGTGTGGAAATTAAGGAGGATTTTAGCAACATCAATCAAGTCTTTGATATTAATTCGGTCAGAAGTAAAGAAAGCTTAAAGTATTATGACCACTCTGTAGGTGAAAGTTACTTTGGCTATAGTGATGAACTCATATGTGAGCATATCGATAATTTACTGAATAAGTGTAATTAGGTTAAAAGATTTATGAGTCATATATGAATAATGAAAGGATATTTCTTAAAATAAAGTACGAAACGATTATCAAGTTATTGTTATTAATAAACTTCTTCTTTCCTACTTTCAATAATATATTTGAAAGTACAGGTGATACGGGGGTGATGATGATCAACTTGATGATGCTTTCTCTTTCATTGCTAACGATATGTTTTATTGTCAGAGATTATGGGTTTGAGTTTGAATTTGGAATTAATGTTTTTTTAATCATTGCGTTTCTGTACCTTATACTAACAATTTCCGGTAACTTTATTAATAACAGAGTTATTTTCTCTGATGTATTCGAATTGTTTAGGCCAGTGTACTATACGATATCTTTTTTGCTTTTTTATTTACTTGTTAAGTTTGATATTGTAATACCAGAAAAAATACTTAAGCTCTTTAGTCGATTTATATTAGCTACAGCCTTTTTTAGCTTCATTTGTTTGCTCTTTTACCAACACTTTGGGCGAGAAGTGATGGCATTCTATGCAAAAGCCTCTTTGTTATCTACTCGCCGTTTTACAGGAACGTTCCAAAACCCATATGATTTTGCTTTTGTCGCTGTTCTGCCATTAATGTACTTAATCATGAAGTTCGTAACAGAAGGTAAAGTATATCGTTTGGTTTGCATTTCAGTTTTATTTATAACGATTCTTTTTGGTCAAAGTAAATCAGGCTTTGCAAGTTTTCTTGTTGCAACAACAATAGCATTGTTTGCTTCTTTATTTATCGTTAATCGAGATAAGATTAGAAAAAGTATTGGTTATCACGTTAGGTTTCTTTTCTTTCCTGCTTCAGTGGCAATATTCGCGCTAATTATCGTGCTATTCTATTTTGATGATTTTTCATACTTGTTAAATGGAATTATTAAGATAATTTCTGGGGATGGAGATAAATCAAGTCAAATAAGAATATATCAAGCTAAAGTGGCTTTAGATATGTTGGAAAATAGCTTGCTTGAATTGATGATGGGATTTGGTTCATTCAAAGCATCTGGTTTGAAGTTTGAGTCTCTATACTTCCTATATCTTTTTAGGTATGGCTTTCTTTCCGTGCTGATTCTGTTTTTCTGGATAATATTTCCTATTGTTATACTTGCTTTTCAAAAGGTTGAGCTAGAAAAACTTTACAAGGTGTTGCTGTTTGGTCTGTTTGTGTCTGTTATACCAGCCGGTTTTGGTAACAATGTAATAGATCAATCTAGAATTCCATTCATTTACTTTGGTTGTTTGGGCGTTACCTACGCGTTAATTCATAAAAGAACTGTAAAGAGGTCAGTTTGAAAACTATTTTACTGTCATCACTATCCTATGAAGGCTGCTATGGTGGTGTTGAAAACTCATTACGTTATCTATCTAAATCCTACAAGCGCAATGGTGACAATGTGATCATTTTGGCGTCTGCCTATTTTGATAAAAAGTTTGAGCGATTTGGGGGGGAAGATGGCGTCACGTTAGTTCGTTTTAGACGTGAATTCTTTGTCAATAAGTATCTAAACATGATGCTTTTCCCTTTGTTTATTTTGGATCTTGTTTGGGCGTTGGCACTGATAAAATACAAATATCCAATAGATAAATCTGTTTGTCGAAATCAATTTGTTTGTTTCTTCGTCAATTTGCTTTTTGCTGAAAAAAACGTTTACTTAGCCCCAGGCTTTAGCCATCGACAGTCAGCTAAAGAGAATATGACCAATGGGGGCTTTACGCTTACTTTGAGACGTAAGCTACATATGCTGTTTGATTATGCTGCGTTACGGTTTAGTAAGTCTGTATGTGTCTTTTCTCATAATATGTTGCAGCAAGCTCAGGAAGTCTCTTCAAGTTTTTCTTCTGGGTCTATCGCTAAAAAAATTTCTCTGACAAAACCAGGTGTCGATAAATCAGTTTTCTTTCCTATTTACGGAGAAGAGAAGGATTCTCTTAAGGCATTTTTGGGCCTACCACACGATAAAGTAATTTTGCTTTGTGTGGGACGTTGCGTGAAGGCGAAAGGCTTTGAGTTAGCACTGCAAGCGATGGAGAGCAATGAACACTGTCATTTAGTCATAGTTGGTGATGGGCCGGAGCTTGATAATTTAAAGGAGCTTGCAAGTTCACTTTGTGTCGAACAAAGTGTAACGTTCTTTGGAGCTCGTAGTGATGTTAAGAACTTTTATCAATCTTCAGATTATTTCTTTATGTCTTCTACTTATGAGCCGTTAGGTCAGACTATTCTCGAGGCCATTTCTTGCTCTCTTCCTGTTTTGGCATTTGAATCAGGTGTACTGACAGCAACTAAAGAACTGATGCAGGATAGAGGAGTCATTTTTATCAAAAGTACCGATCGTGATACTATGAAAGCTTCCGTTGCTTCACTGCCAGCTGTAGAGTCGAATGACTATAAACTCCTTTCAGAAAGTGCGTTTGAGTTATCCGCTCTTTTTGACTGGGACAAGCTAGCACAAGATTTAGTCGCAGATATTGAGTAAAGGTAAGAAATGCTTGTATCCATAATAATGCCTGTATACAACGGCGAAAAAACGATACTTGGTGCAATTAATTCAGTATTGGCTCAGACTTATGAAAACTGGGAGCTAGTTATCGTGGATGATTGCTCTAAGGACCAAACTTATTCGGTTGTGAAAAGTGTTGACGATGAACGAATAAAGTTCTATCAACTGGATTCTAACACTGGAAGCCCAACATCTCCCCGAAACTTCGGGTTATCTGTATGCAACGGTCAATATGTATCATTTCTTGATGCAGATGATCTATGGGAGCCTAAGAAGCTAGAGCTGCAAGTCGCTGTACTCGAACGTGGATATAATATTGTTTGCTCTAATTACTCTGTATTTGTAGATGAGAATTGGGAAGCTCCGATTTCCTATCGCCAGTTTCCAAAAGAGTTCAACTTTCGTAAAATGTTGAGAGGAAACTGCATCGGCAACCTTACTGGTATCTATAATAGAGATAAACTTGGTATTGTGCCTCAAAAACATCAAGGTCACGAAGATTATATTATGTGGCTAGAATTGGTGAAAAAAGGTGGAAACGTATACTGTGTTCAGGAACCATTGGCGCGATATCGGCTATCTTCGAGTTCTGTTTCTTCAGATAAGCTACGGGCAGCAAAATGGCAATGGCGAATTTATCGAGAAGAGCTAGAGCTAAATGCCTTAGTGAGCAGTTACTATTTCTCGCAGTATGCCCTTAACGTAGTAAGGCGAAACTTTTTTAAGTTTTTATAAACAAAAAAGGGCCTATACTGATAGCCCTTTTTTATTTATTTGTTTTCGTTTTCTAGCGCCCCATCCCAAACAACACTGTTTTAACCGTAAGGAAAAGAATCTTCACTTCCATCACCCAGTTTTGGTGTTTGATGTAGTAGATATCGTATTTATGCTTCCAAATAGCATCTTCTACCGATGCGCCGTAAGGGTATTTTACTTGGGCTAGACCAGTTACCCCAGGTTTAACGGCGTGACGAAAGCGGTAGTAAGGAATGGCTTTTTCCAATTCAGAGATGAACACCTCGCGTTCTGGGCGAGGACCAACCATCGACATCTCTCCCTTTAGTACATTGATTAACTGAGGGAGCTCATCTATGCGAGTTTTACGAATAAAACAGCCGACTTTCGTTACGCGAGCGTCGTTCTTGGTCGCCCATTGGGCACCGTTCTTTTCCGCATCGTTTCGCATCGAGCGAAACTTGATCACTTCAAATTCTTCATTATATTGGCCAGTGCGACGCTGCTTAAAGAATACCGGGCCTGGTGACTCAAGCTTAATGAGCAGTGCCGTAATAAGCCCTACTGGGATAGCAACCCATGACAGCATAAAAACAAACAAGAGATCGATGAAGCGCTTTTGCCAGCTGTTCTTACGATTAGAGAGGATAGAAAAAGCTTTTTGGTGTAAGAAGTAGCCGCTATGCAAGAGCTCAGTTTCAGTGTAGCCAAGTGAACGATCAAAGTAGCTAACTAGAGGCTCAACCCAAGCACCTAGTTCTGTCGCAGCTACAAGAAACGCTTGCTGCTCAGGGTTTAGATGTGAGCTTTTGAAGTGGCAAAGCGTTTTACTCTTGAAATCCCTAAGAGCATAGTTATTAACTTGTGCGTTAATCTCAGGATGTCTCTTAAGCACTTGAGCAATCTTTGCTTCGTCTTCTTTCGGACAGTAGATATAAAGGCAAGCGTCTGTTTCACTTGCGGATAACTCGTCCAATGCTGATGTTATGCTGATAGAATTATTTTTAGTTAATTCAGAAGCTTCTCGTTCTTGAAGCGTGTCGCTCATACTGTCTGTCATAGGAATGGAATAAGTTGTTTTCGACTAGCCAATTGCTTACAAGTCGGCGATTATAATTTAATTCGTATAGAAATTATATCCCTTAATCCAGAACATGCTTGTAACTTTGTTAATTTTCTTGAACCTGAGTCCTTACTTATGGCTTGTTTTTGAATCTTGACGTAACTATATCAATGAATTCGACAAACTATGTTTGCGATATATTATGTTGCCTCGAAATTAAATGATTATCTAATTCACTATATTACGCAGTTATATCCGAGGTTGATTAGTTTTTGATAAAGCGCTTTTTTCGAATCTCCCTCACCATGTATAAGGTGAACCTCTTTAGGAGGAGTAGGAATGGCAGTTACAAATTGTATTAAGTCGTTCATATCGGCATGCGCAGAGTAGCCTGACATCGTATGAACTTGAGCTTTCACTTTCACGCGCTTACCTTCAATCAATACACTTTCTTCTCCATCCTGGATACGCCGACCTAAAGTCCCTTCCGCTTGATAGCCAGCAAATAGAACATCATTTCTTTCATCAGGCAGTAAAGCTTCCAAATAATTGACGACACGGCCACCTTCACACATTCCGGAGGCTGCAACCACGATAGCGGCTTCTGATGTACTTGCGAGACGGTTAACGAGCTGTAAATGGTCTGCGTGGCTTTCGATCGTAATGCATTGGTCAAACGCGAGCGGGTGTCGATGATGATCGAGTCGCTCTTTCGCTTCAGATCCCCAAAGTTTTTTAAAATGGCGATAGGTATTGGTCACCTTTTTAGCCAAAGGAGAGTCGAGAATAATAGGCAGTGAATCTTGCAAAGCGTGCTCATGTATAAGCTGCTCTATATCAAAAAGTAACTCTTGGGTTCTCCCGACACTAAAAGCTGGTATCACAATTACGCCACCATCCCCAAGGGCGTGCTCAATAATAGAAAGTAATCTCCTGCTGCGAGACTCTACATCCTCGTGAATTTTATTGCCGTAAGTCGACTCGATAAACAGGTAGTCAGCTTTTTCCGGTGATAAGGGATCCGGTAGGAGAGGTGTGTTGCGAGGTCCCAAATCCCCAGAGAAAACAACAGCCTCCTGGTTTGATAAATGAAATTCAACATATGCTGAGCCTAAAATGTGCCCAGCAGGTTGAAAGCGAAGAGAAGTACTCTCTTCTATTTCTACCCACACTGAGTAAGGACAAGGACGAATAAGCGCTCGAATAAAATCGAGCACTTTCTCTCTTTGATGACGTCGCATACCCAATTGGAGCTTTAAACCATCTTCTAACATAAGCGGCACGAGCTCAGCGGTGGCTTCCGTACAGTAGATAGGGCCCTTATAGCCAGCTGCTAATAGCCAGGGCAGCCTACCAATATGATCGATATGAGAATGAGTCAGCACTACCGCTTTGAGATGAGCGATAGAAAAGTCGATACCCAAACTCTGCTGCTGAGTATTGTCTTGGCCTTGTAGCAAACCACAGTCGATCAGCACACTTCCATTTTGTAACACGAGCTCGTGGCAAGAGCCAGTAACCGTATTTTTCCCACCGTGGTGCAGTACTTTCATAACAAAACGACGCTTTTACCTTTGCTAGCTTACACTTGTGAGTATCTATTTTACACATAGTCAAACCTCACTACTTGGCAGCGATTCGGTAAATCGCTCAGTAGGTAGGGTAAGCAGGCAGATAGTGAATAAGTGAGCGTATTGTAGGCAAGCAAAATAGGAGAAAGAAAATGGCAAAACTGAAAGTTTAGAGAGACTTAGATATTCGTCATAAATTTGACTACGTTTCATTGCAACCGCTTGTGATGCAATTCATATTATTGCAACTATTTTCATTTAAGCTTTTGGAATCAGCGTCACTGGCTGTTTAGTGCTCGCTGCGTAAATGAGTGTCTGATAATTATAATCTTATAAAACACGCCACATTTATGACGGAATAAGTGTCAGAAAAAAGACATTTTTTTGTAAGCTTTTTACACGTTCTACTTTTAGTTGCAACGTGTTTACTATACAATTCGTCTCCTGTTTGGAAATGCAACCGTTCACATTACGTGCAAAAACTTGCTTCTAGGAGCCAGACCTAGGGGCGGTAGCGTGCCCAAATCATCGGTGAAGCCTCCTTCCTAATAAAAGAAAGAGGTCAAACTAAAGAATGTTCAATAATAATAAGCACCTAAGTGCATTTCTGGCAAGATTGATTTATAAAAAACGAGAACTATTACAAATTTATGTAATTCCCTTTTGTCAGAGGGACGCTCAAAGCTAACAAAGTGGCGAGCAAATGTTGGTTAGGCATAGGTTACAATTTAAATCTCCATTTCTCATACCTATCAAAACCAAGCACTAAGCGTGTAGAAGTAGTTAACTGTCGGCCCAAACCGTTAGTTAGCATATACAAGCTTTGTATTTGGCCTGCCTATAAAAAGCTATGAACCCGTGACCGTCATGAGCGAGTATCGGAGTGATTCAGTTACTTACATATCAATATTAAAAATTAGCGTTTGCTGTGCGTTACAACCCATGTTGTCTAATGTGGTTTTGTCACGCCAAAAAATCACCTGCTTGTTCTTGGGTTCGGCTTATTCAGATATGAGCGAAAAAGAATCAGCAGTATCGGACCTGTGATGCAATGGAATCCGTAAAGGGAATCAGTCGGATGCGTTATAGATTTACTTCAAACTTATTTAATAACACAGTTGGCTATCATGAATAATGCATATTTATTTGTATTTATTTTGTCGTTCGTTCTACTTTTTGTTATGCGCAAGGTCGCTAAGCACGTAGGTCTAGTAGATAAACCCAATGCAAGAAAGCTTCACCAAGGTGTGGTGCCACTTGTAGGAGGGATCTCCATTTTCTCTACTATATTGGTGGGGTTCCTTCTGTTCTTACCAATGAATGACAACCTATCACTCTACTTATCTTGTTCGGCTGTACTCATCGTGCTCGGCGCATTAGATGACTATTATGATGTAAGTTTCAAAATTCGCCTTATTATCCAAGCAGGAATATCCCTTGCGATGATTTACATCGGAGGCCACAGCTTACACGATTTAGGCTACTTAATGGGAAGCGAAACCATTGCCCTGAATGAAGTTACTGGCGCGGTGATCACCGTGATTGCGGTAATAGGCGCCATTAACGCATTTAATATGGTTGATGGTATAGACGGCTTGCTGGGCGGGTTAGCCTCTGTCACCTTTACAGCATTAGGTGTTGTATTTGTCTACAACGGAAACGAATACTTAGCCACGATCTGTTTATTGATCGTGACTGCGATGCTCCCTTATATCTTCCTGAACTTAGGTTTCCCACTTGGTCGCCGCTTTAAGATCTTCATGGGTGATGCAGGTAGTATGTTTATCGGCTTTACCGTGGTCTGGATGCTGATTCGCGGCACGCAAGAACCAGGAGCTGTAGCCTTCAAGCCAGTCACAGCACTATGGTTGATAGCTTTACCGTTGATGGACATGGCAACCATTATGATCCGTCGTATTCGTAAAGGTCAGTCACCATTCCAACCAGACAGAGAGCACCTACATCATATTTGTCAGCGTATCGGGCTTTCTCCAGGTGCTACGTT
The DNA here is from genome assembly GCF_033338715.1 of Vibrio sp. Vb1337. Classification (NCBI taxonomy): domain Bacteria; kingdom Pseudomonadati; phylum Pseudomonadota; class Gammaproteobacteria; order Vibrionales; family Vibrionaceae; genus Vibrio; species Vibrio sp. Vb1337. The sequence continues at coordinate 201,468 of NZ_JAWOTD010000009.1, forward strand.
AATTTTCATCTGTTCGTTGGCATCAACTTGTGCCGCTATCGGTTTGTGGGCTGATTTTGTTGGCATTAGTGAATCAATAATGTTTATTGCTTTCTTGATTTTGTTTACGTGCTATTTTTCGGTAATTAGCCATATTTGGCGCATTTCTTCTTGGTTCAATAAGCTATTTCATACTTTAGGACTGCAGTTTACGTCTAAGTAGAAGTTAAAAAAGCCTATTGGGGCAGGGTAGCCAAAATAGGCCAAATCAAGTAATTACAGGCGGTTAGTGAAAACTGACTGTCTCAAAATGAATAAAAACCGTCTCAGCTTGAAAAGAAAACTGAGATGAAATGTAGAAAACTTCACGATTTTAAATGAAGATTTCTATAGATATCGCTGGAAAAACGCTTCGATTGCACAAGCGGTGATGTGTTGAAGCACAGACCCCAAAATGAAAATTAAATAGGAAAAATGCTGGTTACAAACACTAATTTTGTTTAACACCAGTACGTTTTCTTTACGCGTCCCGTATTGATAAATATAAACCATAATATGCCCCTTACGTTCAGGGGGATTTAGGTTGTCTAGGAAAATAATATGAAATACTTAGTAACAGGCGCTGCTGGATTCATTGGCAGTGCGGTTGTCGAGCGCCTGACAGAAATGGGCCACGATGTCGTTGGCATTGATAACATTAACGACTATTACGATGTTAACTTAAAGTATGCTCGGTTAGAGCGAATCAAACACCCTTTATTTAAGTTTGTCAAACTGGATATTGCCGACCGAGTGGCGACCCCAGAGCTATTTGCCAGTGAGCAATTTGATCGCGTTATCCACTTAGCAGCGCAGGCTGGTGTACGCTACTCTCTGGATAACCCGCTTGCTTATGCAGACAGTAATTTAGTGGGACACCTAAATATCTTAGAAGGGTGTCGCCACAATAAAGTGAAACACCTCGTTTACGCTTCCTCCAGTTCCGTTTATGGTCTAAATGGAAAGGTGCCTTTCAGCACCGATGATTCTGTCGACCATCCTATCTCTCTATATGCAGCGACCAAAAAATCTAACGAGTTGATGGCGCACACCTATTCCCACCTTTACGACATTCCTACAACCGGATTACGCTTCTTTACTGTTTACGGTCCATGGGGGCGTCCGGACATGGCGCTGCTCAAGTTCACCCATAAAATCGTGAAAGGTGAAACCATCGATGTTTATAACAATGGCGATATGAGCCGTGACTTTACTTATATCGATGACATCGTGGAAGGTATTATCCGTATCCAAAATGTTATACCTGAAAAGAACATTGATTGGACTGTAGAAGATGGTTCGCCTTCAACCAGTTCTGCTCCTTATAGCGTATATAACATTGGTAATGGTCAGCCAGTGAAACTGATGGATTATATTCAAGCATTAGAAGACTCATTAGGCATTGAAGCGAAGAAGAACTTTATGCCAATGCAACCTGGTGATGTTTATCAAACCTTTGCGGATACAAATGCGCTTTATGAAGCTACTGGATACAAACCTGAAGTAGATGTGCGGAAAGGTGTGGCACTGTTCGTTACTTGGTATAAAGAATTTTATCTGAGTAATTAACTCAAATTACGACAGCCTAGCTTATAGAAAATGATAGAGTTTTAATGGAAAACTTACTCTTTTAACTCGGTGTTAGTAATCTGATTAGAAAAATGAATTACATTAATTAAGTCATTAACATTTGGAAGTTTGAATGGTTTTTTTGGTAAAGATTGAGGGGCTGTTAAAAGTTAAATTTTTTGTAACAACTATAGCGCTTTATATCTATTACCATAATAATATTATAAGTAAATTAATTAACTATATCTGTCCAAAAGAGCTATAGTAACTTTGATGTTGTAATCAGTTATAGAGATCCTATATTTAAAGGTTGTTATAACGCCTGATAGACTAAGTATAGCAATAAAAATTGCACTGTCCTATTAAAGTTCAGATGAAAAAAGTAACGTTAAAACTTAATAAATATGTCAAACAAAATTATATTTACATTAATTAATATATTATATGCTATCAGTCAGTGGGCCATAGTTGTCGTTATAGCAAGAGGTAGCTTACAGGATACTGGTAGTTATAGTTATATATTAGCACTTATAATGCCAGTGTTAATGCTATCAACACTTGGATTACGAAATTTATTAGCAATAGATGAAGATGAAAACTCATTTTTTTCATACCTAGCTATTAGGGTATTGTCAACAATATTTAGCTTGATACTTTGCTTGCTTATCTACCAAATGCTAGGTAATAATAAAGTTAATCTGTTGCTATTTATATATGTTTTCGCATTTAAATCATCTGATTTAATTTTTGATATAATATATGGAAAGTATCAACAGCTTGAAAAGATAAATATAATCAGCGTGTCAAAATTAATAAGAACTATAGTTGTTGTTAGTATATTAATAACATCAACAATTCTAACGTTTGATTTAGATACAATGATGTTTTATTTGATGCTATCGTCTGCTATATGTTTAGTGTTAGAGTTTCTTATTTTATTTAAACGTGAAAAAATAAATACGAATATAAATTTCAAACCAAGCCTTATACGCGCTGGTTGCAAGTTGTCGTCAGTTCTTTTACTCGTAATGCTTATATCCAGCATGCCTAAATATTATGTGGAAGATAAGTTTGGACTTATTGCTTTAGGTGTTTTTACTTTTATAAATCAACTCGTTCAATCTGGAAATATAATAATTCAATCAGTATCATTCTTATACGTTAAGAAGATATCAAAACTATATAAGAGTAATAAAATTCAAGCGTTTAAATTTTTTGAAAGAATTCTTTTGTCTGTTCTAATTATAACTATCATTCCAGGAATATTTATAAGCTTTTATTTTTCTGAAATAGCCAATATAGTGATAGATAAAGAAATAGTTTTAACAAACTATGAAAAGATATCGATTATATTTTTTGCGTTTTTCTCATATAGTCAAGCTATGATTGGTCATTTCTTAACTTCGGTGAAAATAATTACAGTGCAACCATTAATATTTATTAGTAGTATTGTCTTTATGGTAGTGACATTCTCATTATTTGATCTGAGCTTTTCTGGTATATATATGGTAATTGGTTTGTCATATATGATCGTTCTAATCTACTACTTATATATAAGAGTTAATGTTAAAAATGAAAATCTTGGTTCTAGAAAGCAAGCTATACTATAGACGCTCAAATATAATTGACTTTGAAAAGAGTTTTAAGAATGCGACTATAAGTTATAATGGTAACTTGTTATATTGGATGCCGTTTAGCTATTTTAAAAAATATGACTTAATAGTTTCAACGCTTTATCAATCAGTCGCTAACAATATAGTAATTATGACATGTAGAAGACATGGTATTAAAACACTTTTACTTTCAGATGGGATAATTGAATGGCAAAACCTATACAATAATCCATATATGAAAAAGCTTGGTGTTAAATTATACGATCCTATATTTCATGACTATTTTGCTGTAATGGGAAGAGATGAGAAAAACTATCTAAGTACTAATGGTTTAACAAGTTGTATAGGGTTTATACCAAAAAGAGCAAGTTTTGAAATGGATAAAAGTACTCAAGAGAGAACGATGTTTCTTATTACAACTGCAAATAATCCATATATGGATAACGAAGAAAAAGAAGAACTATTCTCCTTTATTTTGAGTGTTCAAAAGTATTTTATTGAAAATAGTATACCTTATAAATTGAGGATATTTGATGAGGAATTAATTAGTCTATTACAAGACAAAGATAAAGATGTATTAAATGATGTAAATACATCTTTTGATTTTTGTATAGATAACGTTCTTGGGTTAATAACAACGCCAAGTTCTATTATTCTAAAGTCTATGAATCAAGGCATACCCACTGCTCAGTTAATCTATAGAAATAGTCCTCTCTTCTTACAATCTGGCTGGATGCTTACATCTCAGAGAAATATATCTTCAACTATAAAGCAGATGCAATCTCACTGTCATGAAAGAATGAAGTTTCAGTCTTCCGTAATAAATAGCTATATGGATGACATTGGAGAAATTGGTGATAAAGTTTTGTTATCTGATGTAAATAAAAATGGATATGAAGATTGTTTTAATAATTTAATTTCTCGTAGCAGATATGTGTTGGACTTTGAACCTATAATAAGAAATTTCGATGATATATTGAAAACATTTTTACCTAAATCAATGTTAAGAAATTGGAAGGTTTTTGTAAAAAAAGCGAAGTATCGAGGTATAAAATGAAGCGTGTATTATTTGTTGTAAGAGGGCTAGGTGTTGGAGGGATTCAACGAGTTACTATAGACTTAGCTAAGGGAATGAAAAGCCTTGGACATGAAGTTGATATACTTACATTCTCTGATAATGCATTTTATGACGTGAGTGAACTGTCTGTTATTAAATTTGAATATCCTTTAAAATCGTTACTTGGTGTCACGATTAGAGTACTGAACAAATTTATTCCATTGTTAGGTTGTATATTATTTAATAAGTTAATTAATAATAAGTTTGAAAATAAAATTAGGGAATTAGAAAAACTTAATAACACAACATATGACCATATATATTTTTGTGGTTTCGGTGTCTCTAGTCTCACATATAAATCTTTTCCTGAAAAATCGACATTTGTTTTTCATAATACAAAAAGTCAGATGTTGAAGTTGAAGTCTAAACGTTTATATAAGTTTACAAGATACTTATACAAAAAAGTATTAAGTGAAATGAATTCATCTATTGCTGTTTCGGATGGTATTAAGAAGGATTTAATAACAGAGTTTAGTGTTCCATCAAAAAAAATTAAAGTAATTTATAATCCAATAAATTACCCGTTAATTTCTAGAATGGCTAATGGTCCAATTTCAAGTGAGTTCAAACCTAAAGAGTATTTTGTATATGTTGGTCGTTTAGTTAAGGAAAAAAGACTAGATATCTTGATTGAGGGGTTTCTGGCTTCTAAGTTTCAGGGTGATTTACTGGTTTTTGGTGAGGGACCAGAAAAAGTCAAATATGATGAATATGTGAAGAATAATAATATTAAAAATATAAAATTTATGGGTAAAACTGATAACCCTTATTCATGGATGAAAAACTCCAAAGCTTTAATATTAACGTCTGACTTTGAAGGTTTGCCTACAGTTTTAATAGAAGCATTAGTGAGCGGGACTAGTGTAATAAGTACCGACTGTCCATCAGGACCCAAGGAAATATTAACTGGTAAGCTTAGTCACAACTTATTCCCTTGCGGGGATGTTAAGTCCTTAGCACATAAAATTAATGACTTCGTTGATGATAATAATGGCTTTAATGTGGAAGTTTATGACATTGTAAATGTAGTAAACAATTACTTGTCGGTATTTGATAAGCGATGAACTATATATTTACGATTGTAATATTTCTACTGTCCACAATAAGTCACGGCCCTATTCCTTGGATAGTAGCCTTAACTATTCTTTTAACTTTATTATTTTTTAAAAGAAAATATATTACCGTTAGTGTTACCGAACAAGTAATTTTATTATTAATGCTAACGTTAATTTTTTTGGATGGTTTGTTTTTTGTTACGGATTTACTATATGGCCCACAAATGGAGGTATATTATAATTCGTTACTAAATAATTTGATTGTTTATAGTATATGCTTATTGAGCTACTTTTGTTTAGCTGTATCCTATAGGGTTTATCAAAATTCAATTGAAGCCGCTCTTGTATTAGTTCTTAAAATACACCTTGCACTTTTTTTTATTCAAGTTGTACTTTACCACGGAGTTGGATATTTTATCGATTTTGTATACCCATTTACAGGTGAATTAACAAGAGCTGGAATTTACAGTGACAATTTATCCGGCTATTACTCACTGATTTCATTTAGACCTACTGGATTTTTTGTTGAGCCTTCTACTTATTCAGCATCTATTATTACTTTAAGTTGGATACTTAGGCTAATATCTTCAAAATATATAAAATTTACTAATATTTCCTTCTTCTCTGCTATTTTAACTTTTTCTACGGCAGGTATAATAATTTCTATTATTTCTATAGTCATATCAAATTATGTACTTGCTAAAAATTCTGCAACTAAAATATTTAGCTTTCTGTTATTTATTATCGCAACAGTTTTGGTATTAGGTACAACTATCGATTATCAACTTGAAAAGATGGATTCCACTTTAGGATATAGAACCAATTTGATTTTCGAAACTTATGAATTAATTAATAATAAAGTTATACCCAGTGGTTTTTTTGCTGTAGATGAAGAAATCTCTAAGAAATCCCATGCTGAATTAGGTCAAAAAAGGGAGTTAGGGTCCCTTAATGATAGCAGCCTATTTATATATATCGCTCTTAAATTTGGTTATTTAGGGTTGGTTTTATATTTATGTATTTGCTTTAATCCATTAGTTAGTCGTAATGTTAAATTAGGTTTAATAATAGTATCTTTGACAAAAGTATCTATTACTTATCCTATATTTTGGATGTTTATAGGACTTGCATATAGAAATAAACACAACGACTAGTATTACTTATATCTACGATGAATTAAGAAAAGTAAAGTAGGTAGCTGGGTTGATGAATAGCAACATGGTAATGTTCATCATAAAAATCACTTATCTTTATAGTGAGAAATAAACTAATTCCATGTTCTTTGGTTTTATCGGTTCAATGTTTTAGGATATACAATGAAAATAAAAAAAAAGATTAAGAATTTTGTAAGAGATTTTCTTCGTTTTTTGTTTGGTGCCAAAATTTATAATAGGGTTCGTTTTTGTTGGGTTCATAGATACTATCCAAACTTTGAAGAGCCTAAAAGCTTTTCTGAAAAAATTTTTGCCAGAAAATTTGATAGCGCGTCATTACTATTTTCTAGCTATGTGGATAAGTTTACAGTAAGAGATTATGTAAGCAGAACCATTGGGGAGGAATATCTAATCCCATTAATCTCTAAAACAGTGAAAATGACTCCAGAGTTCTTTAATAAAGCCCCTAAGAGATTTGTACTAAAAACTAGTAACGGTGGTGGCGGCGAGAATGTCATGATAGTTCTAGATAAATCAAAACTTAGAGATCTAGAGAATATATCTAAACAATTTAATCGCTATTTAAAAATAAAAATAGGTGAAAAAATCGACGAACCTTTTTACGACATAGAACAGCCACAAATTCTTATGGAAGAACTACTAGTTCATAAAGATGGCTCACTTCCGTCTGATTATAAATTGCACATATTCCAAGGCGACAAAGTTGTAATTCAGGTAGACTCCGATCGGTTTAGTCACCATAAAAGATCACTTTTTTCAGAGTCTCTAGAAAAGCTTGATTATGATATTCAACCAAAATATGACAGTGTTGATAGTGACTATGTATTTCCTGATAACATGGATGAGCTAATTAAAATAGCAAAAAAATTAGCCGCACCGTTCAGTTATGTTCGCGTTGATATGTATAATGTCGAAGGGAAAATTTATTTTGGTGAATTAACATTTTGTCATGGCAGTGGTTGGGAACCTCTATCAAATAAAGATGCTGATTTACTATTAGGAAGTTATTGGATGGAATACGACAAGTAAAGTCTATGAAAATATTTCTTTCTGTCCAAGAATTTCATCGGTTAGACTATAGCTCTATATCGAAGAACAAGTTTCTAGTTTTTTGCACACTAGTAATAAATACGTTTTTATATAAGAAGTAGTGTTAATTAATCAGGTGAAAATAAGTTTAACTAATCTAGTTGTTTTTTTATTATGGAAATATTTTTAGTATATAGCTATAAACCGGCTTTTTATGATATAGGTAAATTCAATGAAAACAGTAGCTATTTCAGCTAATACGAGTTGGTACCTTTATAATTTTAGAAGGAATACCATTTCGGCTCTGATTGAGTCAGGATATAAAGTTTTAGTTGTAGCTCCTTTTGATGAATACTCTCTTCACTTGGAGAATCTCGGCTGTCAGTTTTGTCATGTTGATATTGATCAGGGCGGGACAAACCCTATTAAAGATGTCAGTACATTCCTCTCACTTTTAAGAATATATAAAGAGAAAAAACCTGATATAATTCTCAACTTCACACCTAAAAACAATATATATGGAACATTGGCGGGATATTTTGTTGGTTCAAAATCAATTAATAATATTGCTGGTTTAGGTATAGTGTTTATAAATGACAATCTTACCTCTAAAGTGGCTAAGTTTCTTTATAAATTGAGTCAGTCAAGAGCAAGTAAAGTTTTTTTTCAAAATGAAGATGATCGAAAGTTATTCTTAGATAATAACTTAGCTGACATAGCAATTACAGATAGATTGCCTGGTTCTGGAGTAGACTTATCTCGTTTCACCATTCAACCTGCAGATGATGATAACGTGGTTCGATTTTTATTAATTGCTAGGATGTTATTCGATAAAGGAATCGGTCATTACGTTGAAGCAGCAAGAACACTTAGAGCTAAGTATGGTAAAAAAGTAGAGTTTCAATTACTTGGATTTATAGGTGTAAATAACCCTTCGGCTGTTACTGATTCTCAAATGCGGGCTTGGGTAGATGAAGGTATCGTCAATTATTTAGGTGTTTCAGACTCTGTAGAAAATATAATAGCTAAAGTTGATTGTATGGTACTCCCGTCTTTTTATCGAGAGGGTGTTCCCAGGTCTTTATTGGAAGCTGGGGCAATGGGAAAGCCTATAGTTACAACAGATAACGTTGGTTGTCGAGATACCGTTGATGATGGTGAAAATGGTTATTTGTGTGAATTACGTAGCACTGAAAGTTTAACTGAAAAGCTTGAACTAGTGGTTCAAATGACTCACGAAGAACGCTTAGAGATGGGTAGTAAAAGTAGAATGAAAATTGAAAGCGAGTTTGATGAAAAAATCGTTATACACAAATACCTTAATGCAATAGAACAAGTTTTATAAAAATGATCTACGTTTAAGTTTATACAGCCTTTTCGAGTTTAATCAAGCAAGGTTTATTAAGCTTAAATATATATGATAATCGGGTGAGGTGGTTTTCTTTCAGCCTAAAGTTGAAGTGAAAATATCATATAAATTATTCATTAAGTTAGAAATCAGTCTTAATAAGTATTGAGGTTTTATTACATGTTTTTAATCGCAGGTCCATGTGTTATAGAGTCAGAAGGTTTGGTTTTAGATACCTTCGGTAAGCTCCAAGAAATAACTAGTAAATTAGGTATCGAATATATTGCTAAATCTTCATTCACTAAGGCTAATAGATCATCAGTAAGTGCTTTTACAGGTCCTGGAATTGATGAGGGGCTGAGCATTCTACAAAAAGCCAAAGACGTTTTGGGAGTTAAAGTAATTACAGATGTTCATGAGGATACTCCCCTTGAAGAAGTGGCATCCGTTGTTGATGTTTTACAAACTCCAGCATTTCTTGTTCGTCAGACCGGTTTCATACAGCGTGTTGCATCTCTGGGGAAACCTGTAAATATAAAGAAAGGTCAGTGGATGCATCCATCTGATATGGCCCCGGTTGTCGAAAAGTGTCGCGCGGTAGGTAACGATGATATTTGGTTATGCGATCGTGGTACAAGCTTTGGCTTTGGTACATTAATCAACTATATGCCAGGCTTAACTATCATGAAGGAAACTGGCTGCAAGGTAGTTATGGACGCAACGCATAGTGTACAAATGCCCGGTGCTTTAGGTGGTTCAACTGGCGGTAATCGTTATCATGTTCCAGCGATAGCTAGAGCAGCTGTTGCTGTCGGCATTGATGGTTTATTTATGGAAACACATCCTGACCCTGATAATGCTTTGTGTGACGGTCCAAATATGCTTCCACTTAAACACATGGAAGAGTTATTGGAAACATTGTTAGAAATCGACGAAGTTGTAAATCGACGTGCATTTATAGAATCAAAATTAGTATAACGAATATACTAATTAATTGGCTTTGTTTGATGTGGAAATATTTTATTTATACAACTATACCATTCAATGGTTGCGACGTATTTATTTTTCTCGTTAAATTAACCCATATTTTTCCTAAGATAAATTATATTAATGATAAATAGTAATGTCGGGAAAATTAATTAGAGCAACAATATGAATATTAAGATCGTAATTCCCGCTAGGTATAGTTCTAGCCGTCTACCAGGTAAGCCTCTTTTAGAGATAAATGAAAAGCCTGTTGTTTGGCATGTGGTTCGACGCTGTGTCGAGGCTGGATTCTTGTTAAAAGATATCGTTGTAGCAACGGATGATCAACGTATCTTTGATGTCTTAGCTACTCTTGATATAACAGCAGTAATGACTTCAACCGAACATCAAAGCGGTAGTGATCGTATTTATGAGGTAGCATCTATTTTCAATTGGCCCGATGATACTGTTGTAATTAACGTTCAGGGTGATGAACCTTTAATTCCTGCTGCCCTTATTAAATCCATCGTAAACTACGCCAAAGATAAGCCTGAATTTGTAATTACTACTGCTGTAACTCCAATTACTAATATTGAAGAGTTTACTAATCCTAACGTAGTCAAAACCATTCTTGGCCATAATGGAAGAGCTTTATATTTTACTAGGTCTGCATCTCCATTCTGCCGCGATAATTCGGTCTGTTTAGATCTGGCCTTTCGACATATCGGTATTTATACCTACCGTGTTGCGGCACTTCGCGAATTTTTCTCTCATCCAGAAGCTCCTCTTGAGGCCTACGAAAAATTGGAGCAATTAAGAGCCTTAAACCATGGAATACCAATAGGGGCGACTATTTATCTGGGCGATATTCCACATGGTGTGGATACTTTGGACGATTATCAGCATGTAAAAAGACTTATGGAGAATAATTAATGAATACTTCTATTAAAATTGCGAAGAGCGTGATCCAAACTGAAATAGAAGGTCTTGATTATATGGCTTCACGCCTCGACCAAGATTTTACTTCAGCTGTTGACGCTATGATTAATACGAAAGGTCGCACTGTTATCTGTGGTATGGGTAAATCGGGTATTATAGGTAAAAAGATAGCTGCTTCGTTTGCTAGCACCGGAACGCCAAGCTTTTTTATGCATCCTGGTGAAGCCTTTCATGGTGATCTAGGAATGGTGAAACCAGAAGACGTATTTATAGCTATTTCCAATTCCGGAGAGACAGACGAAGTATTAAAACTGCTGCCTTTTTTACGTGACAATGGAAATATAGTAATAGCAATTACTGGTAGAGCTAACTCAACTTTAGCAATTAACGCCCATTACCATTTAGATATAGATGTTCCAAAGGAAGCATGTCCACTCCAACTTGCACCCACAACTTCAACGACGGCTACTCTTGTCATGGGAGATGCATTAACCGTCACACTAATGAAAAGACGGAACTTTAAGCCAGAAAACTTTGCTCGTTTCCATCCTGGAGGTAATCTAGGTCGTCGTTTACTCGGAAAAGTGCGTGACGAGATGGTGTCTGAACTACCTGTTGTACATCCTAGTGCTGCTTTCCATGAACTTATCAATGTGATTTCCAGTGGAAAATTAGGATTGGCTGTAATTACAGACTTTCCAGAAGCCGCAATTATCACTGATGGTGATTTACGTCGTGCTATGGAATCTAATGGTAAAGACGTTTTTGATCTTACTGCGATTAATATTGCTACCTTTAATCCTATAACGATTGCTCCAGAAGCTAGTATTCAGTCGGCCTACAGACTTATGGATGAAAAAAAAATTAATACGTTACTTGTTTCTGAAAACCATAAGTTAATTGGGGTTTTAAAAAAGTAGTCACTTATACATAACGGTGTCTCAAAATAAGACTATTTTGAGACACTTTTTGAGGTTGTTATTTTTTCCCCGGCCCTCTCCCCCATAGAGCATTTCATTAGCGATTAATTTCGGCGCTACTAGAAGCCTGTCATTATTTATTGTTAACCTCATGGTCCGTTGTAATCAAGGAGGGTAAGCGTTATCCCATTGCTTTCACGGGAACCCAATGTATCTCGTAAGAAAAAACATATAAAAAGTTAAACAGGTTTGGACTAGGAAAAATGAAAATTGCTATTGCCGGTACAGGCTACGTAGGCTTATCGTAATCGTTCACCAAGGTAACTTGACTCGATATTAACGGGGGGAACAGCCTATAGATCAAAGATGTTGGGGTACGGTCTCTTCGCCACAACAGCCGTGATGATCTCACTCAACACTGACATTGCCGACAAGCCACGTTTTTTGCAGGTTTCGATGAGGGTATGTATCCTACTGCGGAATTTATCGCCTGCATCCGAGGTCGTTCCGAAGCTGATTTTCCTTTGGATTACAAAACCTCTAATACATCGCTCAGCTTCATTATTGGTTAAGGGGATTGACACTTTCTTGAGGAAAAACCACAAGCTCTCTCTATGTTTGAGCAGTAACTTGCATCGCCCCCGATATCGCTTGACCATGACATCAGTCCCTTTGCTCAACCAATGATCGAACGATTTCTGCAACCTACGCATTCTTCGTAAGTATAGCGCATAATTTAACTCATCTTGTTCATAACGATGCCGAGTATGGAAAATGGCTTTCGTCAGCAAACAAAGATGTCTGCCAATATAAGCGGTGTGGCCACCGCCACTATAATCCGCCATTTGCTGAAGGTTACGCTTCACATGTGCCCAACATAACTGATGACGGTCTGCGGCTATCCAGTTATAGCTAGGGCACTGGTCGCTGACCACAATGCCTGCATAGTCTTCATCAATGACCTTTTTCGCTGATGAGGTCGAGCGCGAATAAAGTATTTGCTCATAGACAAGGTCATCACTTGCCACTAACCAACACCAGCGAAGGCTTTGTTCATCATTTCTGTGATGAGAGGTCTCGTCAGCATGAATCAAAGGCGCTTTCTTTAATGCTTGTTTTATCGCTTGATGTAATGGCGTTAGCATTGAAGCGACTTTCGTTTGAGCTTCGCTGATCGCGCCAACTGAAAAGGTTGTGCCAAGCTGTTCTTTGAGAAGAGATTGGATTTTTCGCTCATGGCGATCTTTAGGACTGTCTGATGAGGGCGATTTTGAAGAGTTTTTGGAGCTAGTGGTAAGCTTATCTTCATAGTGCCTGAGCTGCTCCCACAGCTCATCAATAAGCACCTTAGCCTCATTCAGATCAGAGACTTTAGGTGGTGCGTCTTGGGTAACCGTTCACCAGTAGGAGCTTGATTTAATGGATTACAGACTAAATACGTTGGGGTAAGGCTTGCGAAGTGTAAC